>CACAWS010000001.1 GCA_902536295.1 uncultured SAR86 cluster bacterium
GGCTTTACTAAATTTTTAATAATTTTAAATTGTGCATTAAGGTGAACATTCAGTACATCTGACCATTCATCATCTTTCATTCGCAGAAAAATATTATCTCTTGTAAACCCAGCATTATTAACGAGAATGTCTGGATAAAGATCTTTGCCTTTTAAAATTTTAAAAAACTCTTCAATAGAATTATCATCGTTTAAATCTAAAACCAAGCCTGCTCCAGACGAATCATTAGAAGATATAATTTCATCTATTGTCTTTGCGCCTTCAATTGAAGTAGCAGTTCCAATTAAATAGTTTCCCTCTTTTGCGAAAGACTCAATTATAGCTTTACCGATACCTCTTGAAGCACCAGTTACCAAGACCTTCTTTTGAGCTGACACTTAGATTTCTTCAGTTTCCGAAGTTTCTTTTTTTGCTTTCACTTCCATGACTTTTTTACCCTTATAAAAACCATCTTCCGTCATGTGGTGACGAAGGTGAACTTCGCCCGTGGTTTGGTCCGTCGCAAGCGTAGGTGCTTTTAACTTATTATGTGACCTTCTAGCGCCTCTTCTAGATCTTGAAACTTTACTCTTTTGAACTGCCATAACCTTTAAAAAAATTAGATTCTATTGGAAAATTTATAAAGTTTCATCAAATTTTAAAATTTTTTTAAAAGATTCAGGTATTAAGCTTGAAGAATACAATTTAGACAGAATTGGTGTATCCATAGGATCTGGTATTGGAGGGCTAGAAACCATTGAAAAGAACTCTTTGGTGTTGAGTGAAAAAGGTCCAAAGAGGATTTCTCCTTTTTTTGTTCCTGGTTCAATCATAAACATGGCTTCAGGAACAGTTGCAATTAAATACGGTTTAAGAGGCCCGAACTTGTCTATGGTTTCAGCTTGTTCTTCCGCAGGACATAGCATTGGGTACTCTGCTAGAAGCATTGCTTACGGTGAAGCCGATATTATGATTACGGGAGGAGCAGAAGCAGCAATGTGTCCTTTAGGAATCGCAGGATTTAATGCAGCTAAAGCGCTTTCTACAAGAAATGAATCACCAGAAGAAGCCAGTAGACCATGGGATAAAGACCGTGATGGTTTTGTATTAGGCGAAGGTTCAGGAGTGCTGATTTTAGAAGAATTAGAATTTGCAAAGAAAAGAGATGCAAAAATTTATGCTGAAATCATAGGTTTCGGAATGAGTGATGATGCATATCATATGACTGCTCCAGCCGAGGATGGAAAAGGGGCAAAGTTAGCTATGAAAAATTCACTGATCGACGCTGAAATTGATTATGAAGAAATTGATCATATTAACGCTCATGGAACATCTACACCTTTGGGAGATGTAGTTGAATCTAAAGCGATTAGAGAACTTTTTTCTAATCATGCAGATAAAATCTTAGTTTCCTCAACGAAATCAATGACAGGTCATTTATTGGGAGCTGCCGGAGCTATAGAGTCAATTTTTAGTATTCTTTCAATAAGAGATAGCATTATTCCTCCTACTATAAATCTTGATAATCCTGACAATGATGCAAACTTAAATTTAGTTGCCAAGGAATCAGTGAATCAAGAAATTAATTATGTAATGAATAATACTTTTGGTTTTGGTGGTACAAACGTTTCACTAATTTTCAAAAAATTTTAGTGAAAATATTTTTTTTCATCATTATATTTTTTTTCTTATACCTTTCATCAATTTTAAATTTTGATCGAATAAGTCAAGACTATATTTTTAAAATAGAATCTGGAGACAATTACTCAAACATTAAAGATAAGATATCAAAAAAAGAGATTTCTTTTATCAATCTAATTGATTTTATTTTTTTTATTACTGGAAAAGACCAAAATCTTAGAATCGGAGAGTATTTTTTTCAAAAAGGAGAAAATTCTCTTCAAATAGCTTTCAAAATTTTATTTGATAAAGTTTACTACAGGTCTTTGTATATTCCGGAAGGATCAAAATCTCTAGATTTCTTATCAATCAAACAAATTGAAAAATTTTGTAGATACAAAAATATTGAAAATTGTAACTTGGATGGTTTTTTCCATCCAAATACATATAAATATGAATTTTTTGAAAATTTTAATGAAGTTTTGAACAGATCATTTAATACACAGTTGTCATTACTAGATTCGTTAATTGATCAAAATAGGGACATTTCAGATTACACTTCAATGGAATTATTAATCATCGCATCAATAATTGAGAAGGAAAGCTGCAAAAATGAAATGTCTAAGGTTGCGGGAGTTATTTATAATAGACTTGCAAAAAAAATGAAACTACAAATTGATTCTACAGTTATTTATGGAATAAAAAGTTTTGACGGAAACTTAACCAAAAAGCATTTGAAAACTGATACGCCTTATAACAGTTATACCAATAAGGGATTACCACCAACCCCTATAAGCAATCCTTCTTTAGAAGCAATACAAGCATCAATTTTTCCTGATGATCATGAGTACTTATATTTTGTAAAAAAAGAAAAATGTCTCCATGAATTTTCTACAAACTACCAAGATCATTTAATTGCAGTAAAAAAATATCAATTGGGCAAATGAAATTTATAACTTTTGAGGGTATTGAAGGCTCTGGTAAATCTACCCAGATAGAATTGCTTAAAAATTTTTTCAAAGAAAGATCTTTAGAAGTTGTGTTTACTAAAGAACCTGGATCTTCAAAAATCGGAAGCTATATAAGAGAGATACTGTTAAATAAAAATAATTCAATTCTTCCTTATACCGAATTATTTTTAATTTTAGCTGACAGAATTCAACACGTGCATGAAATCATAGAGCCTGAATTAAAGGCGGGAAATATAGTTGTATCGGATAGATATATAGAATCTTCTATAGCTTATCAAGGTCAGCGAGAAGGATTAGATAAAGAAGAAATAATTAACTTCATAGAAAAGTTAAACCTTCCAGTTCCTGACATTACTTTCTTATTGGATCTTCCAGTCGAGCATGGATTAGATAGGGCAAAGAAAAGAGCAAGCCTGGATAGGTTTGAGAGCGAAGATATATCTTTTCACAAAAAAATAAGAAGCGCTTACCTCGAAATGTATGATCAGAATCCTTCTAGAATCATTAAAATAGATGCTAGTCTTAAATCTGAGGAAGTCTTTGAAATCATTAAAAAGAATATAAAAATTGACTGAAACTTTGGAAAATTTAGCGCCCTGGCTTATGGGTCATGAAAGTGCATTTAAAAATGGCTCTCTATCTCATGGCTATTTAATTTCTGGAGAAAAGGGAATAGGTAAATTACGTTTTATAGAGAGATTGAGTCAATCAATTCTCTGCTCTGAGTCAAATGAGTTATTCACTTTTTGCGGCAAATGTAATTCTTGTAGGACATTTGAGAGAAAAAGCTCACCAGATTTTTTTTTAGTTCAAGAAGAGAAGGGCTCTAACATTATTAAGATAGGTCAACTTAGAGGCAATAAACAAAAGAAAGACGAGTTTGAAGGCATTGTAGAAAAAATATATGAAACTCCTTTAATCTCTTCCGCTAAAGTTTTTTTAATTAACAATGCTCATTTAATGAATGATGAATCTCAAAATTTTCTTTTAAAAATTTTAGAAGAGCCTCCAAAACAAACTTTTATATTTCTTTTGTCATCTGCTCCTTTTTTATTGAAAAAAACTTTGCTAAGTCGTCTATCGCATCTTCAAATTAAATTTCCTGATTTTTGGGTGCTAAAAAAATATTTTCAATTAAAAAATTTAGATTTGAGAGAGTCTGATTATGAACTCATCAAAGGTTCTGATTTAATAAGCTACGCAGATTCAGATTTAAATCAATTAAGGGAAAGTTGGGATGAATTTTCTAATGATCTTCAGAGAATTTCATCTTATAAGGAAATTGAAAAGATTGTTTCAAGATGGGACGACGATTCAATCCAAGAAAAATTAATATGGTTGTCAAGAATTGTCGTTAGTGTTTTTGGTGCTAAATTAAATATTAATTACTCTTCTTACTACTTTGAAGATAACAATTTAAAAAACAAAACCTTTTCTGAACTTTCAGAAATATTTAAGACCATTCAAGAGATCCTGAGAGATTTAAATTCTGGAGTTAAACTTAATAATAAAATTCAACTTAAGAGCTTATTACTGACAATGAGTTAGTTGGGTGTAACTTTGAATAATTTAGCATTTGCTTTGTCAGTGATGAAATAAATATCCCCGCTTGGAGACTCAATGATATTTCTGATTCTCGATTTTAATTCGCTAAACAATATCTCTTCTTTTAAATTACCACTTTCAGAAAATTCAATTCTTCTAACATCACCAGGAACTAAAGCAGAGATGAAAAGAGAATTTTTCCATTTTGGGAATTTGTCGCCTTCATAAAACATCATCCCCGATGGAGCAATAGAGGGAGTCCAGTAAAAAAGTGGCTGCTCCATTCCATCCATTTTTTTAAATGGAGATATTAAAGCACCAGAATAATCAATCCCATAAGTAATTGCTGGCCAACCGTAATTATTACCTGGTTTAATTAAGTTAATTTCGTCTCCGCCTCTTGGTCCGTGCTCATGTTCAATTATTCTTCCATCTTTTAGAACCACCAACCCTTGCATGTTTCTGTGACCGTAAGAATATATGTCTTCTAAGTTGCTTGTTCCAAAGAATGGGTTGTCAGATGGAATTTCACCGTCATCTTTAATTCTAATAATTTTTCCGAAATGATTATCAAGATTTTGGGCTAATTCTCTATAGTCAAATCCATCCCCGCTAGTAATTAAAAGTGTTTTGTCTTCAAGAAACGCCATTTTTGCTCCATAGTGAACTGGCGGAGATCTTAGAGCTTTTGCTTTGAATACATTTTTTCTATCAAAAATAGCATTATTTTTAATTTTAATTCTATCTACAAAAAGAGTATTTTGACCGTCATCTAACAAGGCTGAATAACTAATGTATATCCATCCATTATCTGCGTAATCTGGATGAAGGATTATGCCCGACAAACCTCCTTGCCCTCTAAATAAAACATTTGGAACATTATCAATTTCAATTATTTCTCCTTTTTCTAAATCAATTTTTTTAATTTTCCCAGGTAATTCGGTTACAAGGATTGTATTTTCAGATATGAACGCTAAGCCCCAAGGATAATCAAGATTATCAATTACTGTTTCAAGCTTGTAATAAGAAAATAAATTAGAAGATAGTAAAATTAATAGAAATAAAATCTTTTTCATTCAACCATTATAAAAATTTCTGATTAAACTTATAATAATTTTATGGCTATGACCATTAAAGTTATAAGTATCTTTTTATTCAGTACTTTGGTTTCGGTTTTCTTTTCTGTTCCAATTACCAGCATGTCTTATCTATATTGGTTATCTACACTAAATATATCGATAGGGTTTGAAGTTTTCATTAATAGTGTGCTACATGACTGGCTTAATTTCTCTCCACTACTTTTTATTGTCTATGGAATAGGGTTTTTAATCGCTTTTATAGTTTCTAAACTTTTACTAACGCTTATCAATTGGAAAAAAGAGCTTGTTTATGGGCTATCCGGTGCATTTGCGGTTGCAACAATTCTCTATTTGTCTGTAGCGTTATTATTCGAGACCCAAGTTATTGCAGGAAATAGATACACTTTAGGATGGGTATTTCACATTGTTTTTGGATTTATTGGAGGATATATCTTTGCTTCTCTTTTAAAGAAGATATAATTAAACCATGAGTAAATTTGCAAAATTCACTGAAATGGTAAATGGCACCGCCGAAGATTATGTTCCTATTGTTGAAGCTTCAATGGAGCATAATACAGATTTACCAAAAAGGATTTTAGAGCATCTAGAAATGCTAAAAGGAGATCACGGGGGGTTCGCAGTTGATCGTTATACACACTGTTTACAAACCGCTACAAGAGCTTATCGAGATGGAAGAGACGATGAATACGTAGTTTGCGCTTTACTTCATGATATTGGTGATATCTTAGCTCCTGCAAATCATGCAGATTTTGCTGCGACCTTATTGGAGCCTTACATTTCAGAGAAAAATTTTTGGATACTCAAACATCACGGAATATTTCAAGGATATTACTTTTTTCATTTTTTAGGTTTAGATAGAAACATGAGAGATAATTTTAAGGACAATGAACATTGGCGAGATTGCGCAGAATTTTGTGCGAAATATGATCAAAATTCGTTTGATCCAGATTATGACACATTGCCTATAGAAACTTTTGTTCCAATGCTCGAAAAAGTTTTATCGAAGACTAAAAAATCAATTTATAAAGCAGACTAAATTTTCTTGCATTATTACTTCAATTGATAAAACGAGTATCAAATCTTTTTTTAATTCTTTACTCATCAGGGTCAGGAGTAATTGGTATAAATGCAGCAATATTCGGAACTTGGGTTTTAATTTTTTATAATCAAGTTCTTGGGCTGAGTCCATTACTAGCATCTTTAGCTCTTGGAGTAGCTTTAGTCTTTGATGCAATTTCTGACCCTTTGATTGGTGCTTGGTCGGATAGATTTAAATCAAAGTGGGGCAGAAGACATCCGTTTATATATATTAGTATTTTCCCCCTGAGCTTAAGCTTTTTCCTATTGTTCACAGAGCCAAGTAGTTATTCTCAAACTTTTCTTTTTTGGAAATTACTTATTTTAGTTTTAATAATAAGAATTTTTCTTACTTTTTATGAAATTCCTAGGGCATCTTTAGGACCCGAATTAACAAAAGATTATGATAAAAGAAATTTCTTAAACGGCTGGGCTTATACGGCCGCTGTAATTGGCGGCATGACGGTTATGTTCGTGATGTATTCTTTTTTTCTAGTTGAGACTAATGAATTTTCAGGTAACAGAGCTTTTCTAAATCCTGAAGGATATAAATATTTTGGTTTATTTTCTGCACTATTGATAATTATTTTTGGACTCACTTCAGCATTAAGCACCCATAGATTCATTCCTCAACTTCATCGACCAAAAGAGGAGTTAAATTTTTCATTTAAAAATTTTTCCATGGAATTGTATGAGTGTTTCTCAAATAGATCTTGGCTCGTTATGCTGCTTGCGGGTGGATTTTATGGATTGAATATCGGAATAACAAGTGGCACCGCAACCTACGTCAATACTTATTTTTGGGAGTGGACGCCATCAACAATATCCTTATTTCCTGTAATTGCAGGTATTGCCACAATCTTTGGAGCATTATTAGCTGTGATCATTACTATGGGAAGAGAGAAAAAAAATATTGTCATTACTGTATTCATATTAGGATTATTGATTGATCCTCTACCCATTTGGTTAAGACTTTTGGACGATGTTTTCATTATTGCTCTTTTTCCATCGAATGGTTCAGATTTACTTTGGTGGGTAATGATTGTGCATACTTCAATAGTAGATGCACTAAGAGCAATGGGATTCGTATTAGTAATTTCAATGATTTATGACATTGTCGAGGATAGCCAAATAACTACTGGTAGAAGGGACGAAGGAGTTTTTATGTCGGGTCCTAATTTGATTCAAAAAATTCTTTCAGGATTTGGAATTTTTATATTAGGTATAGTGATGCAATTTATAGGATTTGACGGCAACAATCTCAGCGCAGAAGAGGTGCAAACTCCAATCAAGAATTTAGTTATTTTTCAATCTGTTGTTGGTCCAATTTTATCTTTAGCCGGCATAACATGTCTTTTCTTTTATAATATAACTAGAGATAAATTTAATAGCGCTATCATTGATTTAGGCTATAAAGATTAACAATGTTTTTTCCGATATCTGACGAAAACCCAAGTCAAAATAAACCTTTAATAACTTATATTTTAATTGGTTTTTGTATCTTCTTTTTTATTTTGCAATATTTATCTCAAATGAACATCGAGATTTTTTTAGAATTTGGATTTGTTCCGAACAATTTTTTTAATACAAGTCCTTCCTTAGAATCTTACTTTCCAATCATTAGTTCCATGTTTTTACATGGTGGATTAGCACATATTGTCGGGAATATGCTTTATTTATGGATTTTTGGAGACAATGTTGAAGACGCCATGGGAAGGACGAAGTTTATCATTTTCTATTTTTTGTGCGGTATTATTGCGGCTTTAGCACAAGGGTTAGTAGATCCAACTTCAAATATTCCAATGGTTGGAGCAAGTGGAGCAATTGCAGGAGTTCTAGGAGCATATTTAATGCTTTATCCAAGAGCTAATGTGAAATGCTTGCTATTTATTATCATCATTTTTCAAATGATCAGAGTTCCAGCATTTGTTGTTTTAGGTTTTTGGATATTTGGACAATTCTTTAGTGCTCCATTTTCTATGGATGCAGAAGGTGGAACGGCATACTTTGCTCATATTGGTGGTTTTCTCGCTGGAATGATTTTGGTCCCTTTTTTTAAAAGAAATGAAGTAAATTTATTTAATAGTAAAGTAAGTTCTTCGTGGACTGTATTTGAAACCAAAGATAATATTTACAAATCAAAAAATAATTTTTTAGATGAATTTATAAGAAATTCAGAAGATGAGATAAGAAAACGAAAACAATGAAAAACTTTTTTTTCAAATCCTTATTTTGGTTTGTTAGTTTTCTAACCTCACTAACGTTAATTATTTTTCTGTATTTCTTTGCTTTTTATTTTAATTTTTTCGGAGCACTTGAAGATGCAGGTTCAAATATAAAAAGTAGTTATCCAGAAAATTTACTTCAATCTAAAATACAGTCACAAATAGAAGTTTCCAACAGTGATACCCAAATATTATTTGGTGATACTCACGTTCATTCGACTTATTCAACAGATGCATTCTTATGGAGTTTACCGAACAGTCAAGGAGACGGACCTCACTTGATGGCAGATGCATGCGATTATGCTAGATTTTGTTCAGCAATTGATTTTTGGGTAATGACAGATCATGCTGAAGCGAGCACTCCTAGAAAGTGGGGAGAAACCATAAAAGCAGTGCAAAATTGCAATAAAGTGAACCAAGATAAAAACATCAAAGATTTATTCAGTTTTGTTGGGTTTGAATGGACCCAAATTTCGGAGAATAAGGAAGATCACTATGGCCATAAAAATGTTATTTTTTTAGAGACAGATAATAATTTACTTCCAGGCGTACCTTTTGGCGCAGCAGGTTATTCATCTGACAACTTTAGAAATAATGCAAATCTATCAATTTCAAGACGAAATATGTTGGGAGCTGCAGTTGTAGATTTTTCCAATAGACAAAGATACGCAGATTTTCTTAGTTTTTTTGAAGAAGTTCTAGCTCATCCAGATTGTGACATGAAAGATCCTGATCCAAGAAATTGTTACAGATCTTACAGAACACCGAAAGATTTATTCGAAGTACTGAATACAGTTAAATCAGACTCTATAGTAATTCCACACGGAAATACTTGGGGTTACTATACGCCATCAGAATCAAGCTGGGATAAACAGCTCGGCGATCTTCACGACCCCGATAGACAAATTTCTGTAGAAATTTTTTCCGGTCATGGGAATTCTGAAGAATATAGATCTTGGAGGGCATCGAACACAACAGATTTTCTCAAATCATGTCCTGCACCTACTGAGAATTATTTACCTTCTTGTTGGCGAGCAGGAGAAATTGTTTTTGAAAGATGTATTAGTAGTGGAGAAGATGAGAGTATTTGTCTTGTAAAAGCTGAAGATGCAAAAAAAAATTACTTAGATGGAGGTCAATTCGGGCATTGGGCTTTAACTGGAGTGCAACCTGAAGATTGGCTTAATTCAGGACAGTGTAAAGATTGTTTTGTACCTGCATTTAATATGCGACCTAAAGGCTCAGTTCAGTATGCTTTAGCTTTGAGAAAATTTATTGATGATAAAGAATATCAATTTGATTTTGGATTTATTGCATCCAGTGATAATCATCGATCTAGACCAGGTACTGGATATAAAGCTTTAGACAGACTTTTAACCACTGAGGCAAATGGAGCAGCTTCTCCTTTCGTGAGGTCTCAGTTTTATCCATTCGAAGAGAAAGGTATTGATTCTAGAAAAGTTATTCCATCCGAAATAAACACACCAAGTGAATTAACAATGTATGAAGCTGAAAGACAATCTTCATTCTTCACCACTGGCGGACTCGCGGCGGTACATGTTGAAGATAGGTCAAAACAAGGGATATGGAATGGATTCAAAAATAAAGAAACTTACGCAACCAGCGGACCACAAATATTACTTTGGTTTGATCTAATAACTACTTCCGAAACTTTTCCTATGGGCAGTAAAGTTAATTTAGAGAAAAATCCTGTCTTTGAAGTAAAAGCTGTTGGTTCCTTTAAGCAGAAACCTGGCTGTCCTGATTTTGGTTTATCTGCAAATGACAATGCTAGGCTGAAAAAAATATGTGGAGGCGAATGTTTTAATCCATCGAATGAAAGAAGAAACATTACAAGAATAGAAGTTATTAAAATCACTCCACAAAACTATAATAACGAACCTGTTGATGAATTAATAGAAGACACATGGAAGGTCTTTGATTGCAAACCTAGTCAAGATGGTTGCAAGATAAGATTCTCTGACAGAGAATTTCAAAGAAATGGACGAGATAGTGTTTATTATGTGAGGGCAATAGAAGAACCTTCATTAAGGGTGAATGGAGATAACTTAAGATGTGAGTATGATGATCAGGGAAATTGTATTAAAGTCAACATTTGTCATGGCAGCTACCTCACTGATAAAAAAGATGATTGTGTTTCTCTTTCGGAAGAAAGGGCATGGTCATCACCTATTTATGTAAATAAAATTTAAGAGATGAAAGATTCTAAATTACCAGTTTCCACAAAAGTACTTTACGGTTTTGGATCTATGGCTTTTGGAATCAAAGATAATGCATTTGCCTATTTCTTACTTTTTGTTTACGTGCAAGTTTTTGGTTTAAGTCCTGATTTAGCTGGATTGGCAATACTTTTAATGCTGGTTTTCGATGCAGTTTCAGATCCTTTGGTTGGATATTTTTCAGATAACACCAAGACCCAATGGGGTAGACGACATCCATATATTTACTTGTCCGCATTACCGGTTTGTATATCTTTCTTTGTTTTATGGATTCCTCCTCTAGATTTATCTCAATTTGAGTTATTTTTGTACTTATTATTCGTAGGCATATTTATTAGAACGGCTATTACTTTTTATGAAATTCCAAGTATGGCATTAGGTCCAGAACTATCAAAAGATTATGTAGAAAGAAGTTCCCTTCTTTCATATAGATATTGGTTTGGTTGGTGGGGAGGACTAGCAGTATGGTGTTCTCTATGGATATTTGTTGTTTACAGCAGCTATACAGGTACTACAGATGCTAGGTATTTACCATCTACATGGCAGAGTTATGGGTTGGCATGTGGAGTGGTAATGTTTATAGCAATTATGGTGACCGGTCTGGGAACTCACCGGCACATAAACGATTTGTTTTCTCCAGAACCAAATAAAATATCTGTAAAAAATACTCTCAAGCAACTTTGGGAAACTCTTACTGTAAGTAGGGATTACCTAGTGCTATTTTTAGCAGGAATTATTACCTCTGTAGCATCTGGAATAGCAACCAATTTAACTCTTTTTTATTACAGTTTTTTTTGGGAATTTACACCTTTAAACATTTTGACGATTGGGGTTACATTGTTTTTAACTCCTTTTGTTGGCATATTAATCTCTCCTTATCTTGCGGGTAGATTTGGAAAACGAAACACAATTATATGTATGTTTCTATTTGCATTTATTGCTGAAAACATAGCTATCTTTTTATTAATTTTTGATTTGATGCCTTCAAACGACACTCCTTATGTTTTAGCAATTGTTTTAGTTTGTCATTGGATTGCAGTAGCAGCTCAAATAATTTCTTATACAACTCTAGGCTCGATGGTTTTTGATACTGTTGAAGAAGTAGAAAAAATAACAGGTCGAAGAATGGAAGGAACTTTATTAGCTGCAAGATCTTTCGCAGCAAAATGTATGAGTGGTGCAGGAGCTTTTTTAGCTGGAATTATCTTAACAATATCCTCTTGGCCTTCAGGAGCTGTGCCAGGTGAGGTTGCAAGTGAAACAATTGTAAGCGTTGCTATATATGTTTTATCTATTTCAACAGCATTATGGCTTTTAGCTTTATTCGTATTTTCTAGAGTAAGGATGACTAAAGCATCGCATGAAAATAATTTAGACAATTTAAATTATTCAGAATCATGATAAAAGAAGATATTGAAAATAACTTAAAAGACAACTTAGATGTTAGTTTTTTGGAAGTTATTAATGAAAGTAACATGCATAATGTTCCTGACGGTGCAGAATCTCATTTTAAAATAACAGTTGTTTCTAATGTTTTTGATCAGTTAAGACCTGTACAAAGACATCAAAAAATATATGAGATTCTTAAGACTGAAATGAAAAAAATTCATGCCATAGCTATTCATCCTTATACCAATGATGAGTGGAAAGATATATCAGGTGAAGATCTTACATCGCCAAATTGTCTTGGCGGAGAAAATGCTGAATAAAGACCCAAAGAAAAAATATTACATATCTACTTTTTATAAGTGTTTTGGTTTAGAGAATATTGAAATGTTAGAAAGCTTTTTTAGACAAGAGCTTAAAAAACTAAAAATCATAGGCACGGTAATCTTGACTCCAGAAGGTATTAATTCAACTATTGCTTCAGAAAAAAAAACCTCCTTAGAAAAAGGAATTGAGCTAATAAAAAAGTACTCAGGAGATATAGTAACTAAAGATTCCGTTTCAAATAAACGACCCTTCAAAAGACTTAAGATAAAAAAAAGACAGGAAATTGTGCCATCTGGAACAAATCTGAAACTTATAAATCACGTCAGCAAATATGTTGAACCGAAAGACTGGCAAGAATTTATATCCCAGGAAGATGTTTTGACCATAGATGTTAGGAATCAATACGAAATTGAGGTGGGTACATTTAAAGATTCTATATCACCAAATACAAACAATTTTAGAGAATTTGACGAATTCATAAAAAAAAATAAAAAAAAATTGTCAAATAAAAAATTAGCAATTTTTTGTACCGGCGGTATTAGATGTGAAAAAGCTTCTGCTTTATTTGAAAAAAATGGACTTAAAAATATTCATCAATTAAATGGAGGTATTTTAAATTTCTTTGAAAAAGTTAAAGATAAAAGTATTTGGAATGGAGAATGTTTTGTATTTGATGACAGGACAACTGTAAATTCCCATTTAGAACCTGGTAATTATCATCAATGTTATGCTTGTAGGAGGCCTCTATCGAAAGAGGACTTGTTAAATGATGACTATATTAAAGGGATTTCTTGTCATAAGTGTATTGTAGAAAAATCAGATAAAGATAGGGTTAGATATGCAGAAAGGCAAAAACAATTTAACAAGATTCCTTCATGAGTATATTTAATTTTATAACTCAAAAACCAAAGTTATCATTGATAGCTATAGCTTTGTTGTTAATTACTGCATTGATGGGTTCTAGTAATTTCAAATTAGATGCTTCTTCTGAGACACTGCTTCTGGAAAATGATCCTGATTTAAAACTTTACAGAGACTCTATAGATACCTATGGATCAACAGATTTTTTAGTTGTTACTGTAACTCCTTTTAAATCAATTTTTGAAGAATCTTCTATTGATACTTTAAAAAAGTTAATAAACGATTTGCTTGATATTCAACAAGTTGAAAATGTTCTGAGCTTGCTTGATGTGCCTTTATTGGAGCCAAATGATAATTTATCTTTGTCTGAAGTAGCTGATCAAGTCACTACTTTAAATTCAGATAATGCGGATATTTCAAAAGCCAAAAGAGTTTTTAGTAGCAATCAAGTTTATAAAAATTTATTGATAAGTGAGGACCTAAAGACTACCGCTATTCAGCTGACTCTTAAAAGAAACTTAAATTATGAAAATTTAGTTAATGAAAGGTATCAATTATATGATGACGAATCCTCTAATTTTGATTCTAAACTTGAATTGGTTAATGAAAAAATAAATAAAGAGAGACAAGAAATATCTAAAAAAGAAAGAGAGTTGGTAGAAGAGATAAGATCGATTTTAAAAAATTATGATTATTTTGGAGAACTTTTTTTAGGTGGTGCCTCAATGATTACAGTCGATACGATAGATTATATTTCTCAAGACTTGATTACTTTTGGAATAGCTGTTTTTTTAATTTTTTTAATTGTTTTAAATTTAATATTTAAAAGATTTAGATGGGTTGTGATTCCATTAAGTACGGCATTCTTTTCTTCAATCATTTCTGTTGGAATTATCGGCTGGTTAAATTGGGAAGTAACGGTTGTTTCAGCAAATTTTGTTTCGATAGTAATGATCATCAGCTTGTCTTTAGCAGTTCATTTAATTGTTAGGTATCAAGAGCTTAATCAAAAGTTAGAACTCGAACAAAAATCTCTAGTAAATGAAACCATGAAGCAAATGTTTATTCCTTGCCTTTACACTGCTTTAACTACTATTGTTGCTTTTGCCTCATTGGTGGTGAGCGACATAAAGCCACTTATAGATTTTGGATTAATGATGGTTGTGAGTATCTGTTGTGTATTTATTTTTACTTTTGTCTACTTTGGAGCGTTAAATTCTCTTTTTGCAAAAAACACTTTTAATCTTAAACCTGTATCTGAGAATTTTACAAATACTATCTTTAATTGGGTTGAAAGAAGATTAAACACAATCCTATTACTTGCAGTTCTTATTTTCATAATTTCTATAGTAGGATTTAATCGATTAACTGTTGAAAATAAATTTATTGATTATTTCAAATCCTCTTCTGAAATATATAAAGGACTGTCTTTAATAGATAAAAAACTTGGAGGCACAGCTACTTTAGATATCATTATTGATGCTCCTGAAATTTTACAGGAAGATGAGTATAGTTTTGATGATGGCTTTGATGACGATTTTGGTGAAGAATTCAATAATGAATTAAAAAACCAGGGATATTGGTTCACCACAGAAAATTTAATTTTTTTAGAATCTATTCATGATTATCTAGAAAGTAGAGATGAAATTGGAAAAGTTTTATCAGTTTCAAGTGGAATTAAATTAGCAGAAATTGCAAATAACAATGAGCGCTTAACTGATGTTGAATTAGCGTTATTAAGAAATTTATTACCCAAAGATATAGAAGAACAGTTATTGAGCTCTTATATTAGTGACGATGATAACCAAGTAAGATTATCTGCAAGAGTAATAGAATCTTTAGATGGCTTGAATAGGAAAGATTTTATTAATTCAGTTGACAATGATCTTCAAGAAATTTTTGATTTAGAAAAAAATAAATACGCTTTAACTGGTATATCAGTCATTTATAGCAATCTCCTTCAAAGTTTATTTGGTTCGTTATTTGGAAGTATAGGAATTGTTTTTGTTTCTATATTTATAATGTTTTTAGTATTATTTAGATCTTTTAACTTGGCTTTATTAGGTTTGATTCCAAACTTTCTCTCCGCCGGCGCTGTTATTGGAACAATTGGCTTAATAGGTATTCCGCTTGATGTAATGACTGTGACGGTTGCTGCCGTGAGTATTGGTATGGGCGTGGACAATACAATTCATTATATTTTTAGATTTAAAAAAGAATTTGAATCAACCCAAAATTATTTAGTTTCTTCAAAAAACACACATATCACTATTGGCAAGGCATTGCTCTTTACTTCAACAACAATTATTTTGGGTTTCTTATCTTTGACTATGTCAAATTTTAACCCAACAGTTTATTTTGGAATTTTCACTGCCTTGGCAATGACAATGGCAATTATGAGTTCATTAGTGCTTTTGCCTGCTTTACTAATTAAACTTAAGCCTTTGGGAGGTTAATCTTATGGGACCATTATCTGGAATAAAAATTATTGAGTTTGCAGGATTAGGACCAGGTCCTTTTTGCGGAATGGTGCTTGCCGATATGGGTGCTGACGTGATAGTTGTAGATAGAATTGAAAATTATGGAAGAGAGAAAACAAACGATCTTGCTAGTAGAGGCAAAAAGTCTATTGCAGTAGATTTAAAAAATCCCGATTCAAAAGAATTAATTCATGAGCTAATAGAAAATGCTGACGCGGTGCTTGAGGGATTGAGGCCGGGAAAAATGGAAAAACTTGGCTATGGTCCCGATGATTTATTAAAGATAAATCCAAAATTAATTTATGGCCGAATGACCGGATGGGGGCAAACGGGAAGCTTTGCTGCTGAAGCCGGTCATGATATCAATTACATCGCTTTGACAGGAGCTCTTGGAGCTATGGGGGCTAAAGATATCCCACCTGTTCCGCCCTTAAATTTGGTGGGAGATTTTGGAGGCGGAGGTATGCTTTTAGCGTTAGGAATTTGCGCAGCATTAGTTGAAACGGCTAAATCAGGACTTGGTCAAGTAATTGATGCAGCCATGACAGATGGTTCAGCCTTATTAATGACAATGATGTTTGGGATGTATAGTGCAGGACAATGGAAAGATGAAAGGGAATCAAACCTTTTGGACGGCGCAGCTCACTTTTATGGATGTTATGAATGTAAAGATGGGAAATATATTTCCATTGGATCTATTGAACCTCAATTTTATACGTCTTTAATAGAAAATATGGAATTAGATGCTTCTAAATTTTCAAATCAATTCGATAAGAATTTATGGCCAAATCTTAAAGAGTTAATAGGCCTGCGTTTTAAAGAAAAAACCAGAGACGAATGGTGTAAGATTTTTACTGGTAAAGATATTTGTTTTGCGCCGGTACTTTCATTGGAAGAATCTTTGAACAATCAACATAATTTAGATAGGGAAACTTTTGTCGAGGTAGCTGGAATCAAACAACCAGCACCTGCTCCCAGATTCTCGAGAACAGAGAGTGAAATCAAACACCCCCCTTTAAAGGTTGGAAGCAATACTCCTGAAATAATTGAAAGTTTGAGTTCAAAGATTGATGTTTCTGAATTATCAGATAAGAAAATTATTCGCTTAGATTAAAAAAATTTACGCTATTTTCATAGATTTGATGCTTAAGCTCGTCTCTAGGTTCTTTTCTAAGATTAGCAATCTTATCAAATATAACCGGGAGGAAGCTCGGTTCATTTCTCCTATTTTTGACTTTCAGCGATTTTGGTAACAAATATGGAGAATCAGTTTCTATCAATAATTTATTGATAGGAATTTCAGGAATTATTGATTCCAATTTTTTCCCTCTTTTAGGATCGCAAACCCATCCTGTAATACCAATAAATAAATTATTATCTAAATAATCATAAAGCTCATTAATTGAGCCAGTGAAACAATGCACAATAGCTTTCCCTTTTATTTTTTCTTTTAATATACATTCCATGAATGTATCGTGTGCATCTCTTTGATGAAGAAAAAGAGGAAGGTTCGAGTCATTAGCGATTTTAATTTGGTTTATAAAACAATTTATTTGATCTTCTTTACTGGAAAAATTTCTATTAAAGTCTAACCCAGCTTCACCTATAGCTTTTACAAGAGGAGATTTTATAAGTTCTAAAATTTTATTATTTGAAGATTCGTCGAAATAACATGCATTATGTGGATGAATTCCAACTGTACAGATAAGATTTTTTTTAAATTCATTAGCGATTTCAATACACTTTTTACTATCTTCGATTGATGTTCCTGTTAAACAAATTTTTTTTATGTTTTTTAAAATTGCATCATTTATCACAGCGCGGTAATCAGAATTAAAAGATTCGTGAGTAAGATTCACTCCGATGTCAAAATAATTTCCTTGCATAAAAAGTATCTATATTTTTTAATCTAATCAAATGAAAACTCCTTTTGAACACTTTAAAACAGATATTTCTGTGGTTCAAATTAGTCAAGATGTATACGAGGGTAATCTTTCCAATCGATGGAGTATTGGCAGCACACCTAATGGAGGTTATACGATGGCTATTGCGGCAAAAGCTATTTCAGAAAGTCTTGACCATAAAGATCCTTTAGTAATTACAGCTAATTATTTAAATAGATTAGATTTTGGAACGGTAAAAATTAAAGTAGAAGTTATGCCTTCAACAAAAAGTTTGAGTTCTGCTCGAGCGACTATGTCTCAAAATAATGAAATAAAAGTGATATTTACAGCTACATTTACGGATTTTTTAAAATCAAACGGATTAAATAAATCTTTCAGAAAAGAGCCAGAATTCGTTGCTTACGAAGATTGTATATTCCATCCATTCAAAAAAGGTTTTAATCCTGATTTAGAAAAATCTATTGAAAAGAGATATTGTCCAGACTCTGTCTGGTGGGATGAAAAAAAGGTAGATAATAAAAATAAAGCTACCTTAAATTTATATATGTCATGGCCTGACAAAGAAACAGCAGATTTATATAGCTTAATTCTATTTCTTGATTCTACGACTCCACCAATTTTCAATAATATGGGTTCCGTCGGTTGGGTTCCTACTATAAGTTTGACAAGTCATTTAAGAGCGATTCCTTCGTCGGGACCCTTGAAAGTTTCTGCGAAAACTGAATTTTTAACTTCAGGATTCATGGAAGAGGATAGAGAGATTTGGGACTCAGATGGAAACCTAGTGGGACAATCAAAACAATTAGCAAAGCTAAGATTAAAGAAGTAATTTTTTTACTTTTTGATATTATAGATAATCTTATACAAGTCATGGAGACATCAAATGCAATTTAAAGGAACGAAAACATATATTTCTACTGAAGATCTAAGTTTGGCAGTAAATGCATCTGTTAATTTAGAAAAGCCATTATTGATAAAAGGGGAACCAGGAACTGGTAAAACAATGCTAGCCCAAGAGATAGCAAGCTCTTTGAAAGTACCTTTGATTGAATGGAATATCAAGTCTACCACTAAGGCTCAACAAGGACTTTATGAATATGATGCTGTCACAAGATTAAGAGATTCTCAGCTTGGCGATGAGCGAGTAAAAGAAATATCTAATTACATCGAAAAAGGAAAATTATGGGAGGCATTTCAAAGTGATGAAAGAGTCGTATTATTAATAGATGAAATAGATAAAGCAGATATTGAGTTCCCCAATGACTTGTTGCAAGAGTTGGATCGAATGGAATTCTATGTTTATGAAACCAAAGAAACAATAAAAGCAAAGCATAGACCTATTGTTGTGATAACTAGTAATAATGAAAAAGAACTTCCTGATGCATTTTTACGTAGATGTTTTTTTCATTACATTTCTTTTCCAGATCGAGAAACTATGAAAAAAATTGTAAAAGTTCACCATCCGAAAGTTAAAGAAAAATTAGTTAAAGAAGCCCTAGACATTTTCTTTGATGTTCGAAAAGTACCCGGAATAAAGAAAAAACCCTCTACGTCTGAACTAGTTGATTGGTTAAAACTTTTAATGGCTGATGATTTACCTGACGAAATCCTAAAAAATAGAGACCCCTCTAAAGCAATACCGCCTTTGTACGGCGCCTTGATTAAAAATGAACAAGATGTTCAGCTTCTTGAAAGGTTAGCATTTATGACAAGAAGAGAATCTAATAAATAGATGTTAATTAATTTATTTAATACTTTAAAAGACACAGGAGTCCCTTGTTCACTCAGAGAACTTTTGGATTTATTGAATGCATTGGATAAAAGGCTTGTTTTCGCAAATACTGAAGAATTTTATTTTCTTTCAAGAGCAATACTTGTAAAAGACGAAAAAAATTACGATAAATTCGATAGAGCTTTTGATATTTATTTCAAGGGCCTAGAAACTTTAGATGATGTCATTCAAGCACTCATTCCAGATGAATGGTTGAGAAAAGAATTTGAAAAATTTTTAACACCTGAAGAATTAGAGAAAATAAAATCAATGGGCGGACTTGAAAAGTTATTGGATGAATTTAAAAAAAGGCTTGAAGAACAAAAAGGAAGGCATGAAGGCGGTGATAAGTGGGTTGGTACCGGTGGTACTTCTCCTTACGGTAATTCAGGTATGAATCCGGAGGGAATAAGAGTTGGGGGCGAAGGAAAACAAAATAAAGCTGTAAAAGTTTGGGAAAAAAGAGACTTTAAAAACTTAGATGATTCTATTGAGTTAGGAACAAGAAATATAAAGATTGCTCTTCGAAGATTGAGAAAATTTGTCCGAGAATCTCATAATGAAGAATTTGATTTAGATGGAACCATTAAATCGACTGCAAAAAATGCCGGTCTTTTGGATATAAAAATGGTCCCCGAAAAAGCAAATGCAGTTAAGGTTATTGTTCTTTTTGATGTGGGAGGATCAATGGATCCTCACGTAAAAATATGTGAAGAATTGTTTTCTGCCTGTAAAACTGAATTTAAAAATTTAGAGTATTTTTATTTTCATAATTTCATTTATGAAACTGTTTGGAAAGACAATACAAGAAGACATAATGAAAGGATCGAAACCACTGAACTTTTTCAAAAATACTCTCAGGACTATAAAATAATATTTATTGGTGATGCCACTATGGCTCCTTATGAAATCACAAATGCAGGAGGTAGCATTGAGCATTGGAACGAAGAACCTGGGTCTGTTTGGATGAAAAAATTTTTTGCAAATTATGAAAAATTAATTTGGTTAAATCCTGTTCCTGAAGATCATTGGGACTATTCTTCATCAATAGAACTTTCAAGAGCGCTAATTGATGATCAAATGTATCCTCTAACACTTAAAGGATTAGAGGATGGGATGTCTTTTTTAACTAAGTAAATTAAAAATTTTTGTATCTTTATTTTGGACAAAGTAGCTTTAGATATTGAAAATCTCTGTAAAGTTTATCCCAAGAATTTTAAAGCTCTTGATAATGTTAATTTAAAAGTAAACTCCGGTGATTTTTATGCTTTGTTAGGTCCTAACGGGGCAGGAAAGTCTACTTTGATTGGAATAATCAGCTCATTAGTTAATAAAAATAAAGGTAAGGTAGAAATTCTAGGTATTGATATCGATAAAAATCATGCGCTTGCAAAGCAGAAAATGGGAATAGTTGGCCAAGAAGTTAATTTCAACCAATTTGAAACGGTTTATCAAATTTTGACTCAACAGGCAGGATACTTCGGTTTGGATAGAAGTGTTATTAAAAAAAATAGTGAATATTATTTAAAAGAGCTTGATTTATGGGATAAAAGAAATGAGCAAGGCAGAAATCTTTCTGGCGGCATGAAAAGAAGATTAATGGTAGCAAAAGCTCTGGTTAACGAACCGGAACTACTTATATTAGATGAGCCGACCGCTGGAGTTGACATTGAATTAAGAAGATCTCTATGGGAGTTTTTGAAAGAGATTAATCGAAAGGGTACAACCATTATTCTCACAACTCATTATTTAGAAGAAGCTGAAAAACTTTGTAAGAATATTTCAATCATCGATCAAGGAAAAATTGTAAAAACTTCTTCTATGAAATCTTTATTGAAAGAACTTGAGTCTGAGGTTTATGTCTTTGAAACAAAAGAAAAGGTTTCAAATGACCAGAAATTAGAGAATTTACAAATTAATTATATTGATGAATTCACTATTTCCGTTCAAGTTAACAAGTCGAAGGGTATCGATGAAGTTCTTAAAATATTTCAAAGCAATGGAATTGAAATAAATAGCATCCATAACGAAACTAATAGGCTTGAAGAGCTTTTTTTGAAACTTACAAATCAAATATGAATACTAAAGAACTTTTTATTTCTCTAAATACTTTGACGTTAAAAGAAATAAAACGTTTCATGAGAATATGGCAACAAACGCTTATTCCATCAGTTATAACTACAATATTGTATTTCATTATTTTTGGTAATTTTATAGGTTCAAGAATTGGATTAATGGGAGGGTTCGATTACATGCAATTTATGGCGCCAGGATTAGTAATGTTGGCAGTGATAACAAATTCATATAACAATGTGGTGTCTTCTTTCTATGGAGTAAAATTTCAAAAAAGTATCGAAGAGTTATTGGTTTCACCAATGCCAACATATTTGATTCTTCTTGGATTTGTCGCAGGTGGGGTAGTAAGAGGCATTATTGTTGGTTTGTTAGTCATGTTAACTTCTCTTTTCTTTACCGAAATTATGATTCAATATTATTTCATAACAATTTTGGTGGTTATTTTGACCTCAATCCTTTTTTCATTAGCAGGTCTATTGAATGCAATTTTTGCTGACAGTTTTGATGATATAACTATTATTCCAACTTTTGTCCTTACGCCTTTAATTTACTTAGGTGGAGTTTTTTATTCGATAACTTTACTCACTGAGACTTGGCAACTTATTTCAAAATTGAATCCACTTTTATACATGGTTAACGCATTTAGATACGGCATGCTGGGAGTTTCTGATATCAATGTTGCTTACGCTATTTCTATGATTATGGTTTTTATAGTTATTTTTTATCTTGTTGCATTGCATTTATTAAAGAAAGGCATTGGAATAAGAAGTTAATCTATATAATAGATAGGATATATAATCGGGAGAGATGGCAGAGTGGTCGAATGCGCTCGCTTGGAAAGCGGGTAAGGGGGAAACTCCTTCAAGGGTTCGAATCCCTTTCTCTCCGCCAGGAGAATAATGGAATATATAGAATCAAAATATTTTAGCTATGCTGATCCAGACGATCCCATTCTAAGAAGGTTTTTGATTCGTTCCATAGAATACTGTGCGGGACAGCCAAAAATATTTAAACTTTATAGAAAATACCAAGAGAACCCTTCCGAGTGGAAAAGTTTTTGGGACGGTTGTGTTCATTTATTAAATTTATCAATAAATATCACTGAAGATAGATTAGAAAATATTCCAAAAACAGGTCCTACCATAGTGGTCGCAAACCATCCTTTTGGTGTATTAGATGGATTAGTTCTAAGTTGGCTAGTTAGTCAGAGAAGAGATGATTTTAAATTATTAGTTCACTCGTTACTTTTAAGAGCCCCGGAAACAAAAAAATACTTATTGCCTATTGATTTTACTGGAGATAAAAATGCTTTACTAACCAACCTTGAGACTAGAAAAATAGCTCGTAAACATTTAGCTGAAGGGGGTTCAGTTATTATTTTTCCAGCAGGTTCTGTTTCAACTACAGCTAAGCTTTATCAAAAAAAAGATAAAGCATTTGATTGTGAATGGAAAAAGTTTACTTCTAGGCTAATTAAACAATCAGATGCAACTATAGTTCCAGTTCACTTTTCTGGATCAAACTCCGGAATTTTTCAATTTGTAAGTCATTTTAGTTCTATTTTAAGAGCATCGCTTTTATTTTATGAGGTTAAAAGACGTATTAATACAAAGGTTCCTTTTACTGTAGGTGAATCATTTAAGTATTCAGATTTAAATGTAAATTATTCTAATGACGAATTAGCAGATTATTTGAGAACCAGAACTTATCTTCTAGATAAAAATAATATTAAAGCACCACCTTATGGATTTGAGCCTCCTGATTAAGCATTACCGTATACAGTGTCGGTAATTGTGTGTAACATATTTTTTAAGGGAGGAACATTTTGCTAGTTTTAAGCAGAAAACAAGAGCAGTCATTACTGATCGACACTGAAATTAAAATTACAGTTTTAGAAATTAAAGGTTCTCACGTGAGATTAGGAATAACTGCACCAAATTCTATTAAGGTAGTTAGAGAAGAAATTAATAATAAATCTTCTTAAAAACTGTAGAATATGATCGAGCGCCCGTAGCTCAGCTGGATAGAGCACGTGGCTACGAACTACGGTGTCGGAGGTTCGAATCCTTCCGGGCGCGCCAGAGTTAACAAATATTAGTATGACAATTGAATTAAATAGCGACAAACAACCCTATGTAAAAATAGCTTCTCCAAAATTTGAAGAAGCTTACAAATTTGATAGAACTTTTGATCTGACAGATCTCATTTTATTCACTAAAGGCCAACCTTATGGGCATTTTAAAGACTTAAGAGAAAAGGCTCCTGTATATTTTCATGAAACGGGTCCTGAAGATAATGAACCAGGTTTTTGGGTTTTAACAAGTTATAAAGACATAGAATATGTATCTAAAAATCAACAAATTTTCTCCTCACAACTTGCTGGGGGTACTTCGCTTACTCATGGTTTTGAGCGCCCTGAGAATGACTTACTTTACAGATCAACCATGGACCATATGTTAAGTCTAGACGGTATGCTGCACTTAAATATAAGGAATCCTCATATGACTTTCTTTAATCCAAAATATGTTGAAAATTTAAAGAAAAAAGTATCAATGAAAGTTGATAATTTATTAGATGCAATTGCTCCTTTGGGAAAATGTAATCTAGTTGATGCTGTGTCAGCAGAACTACCATTATTTACTTTATGCGAAATGTTAGGAGTACCAGAGCCTGATAGACCAAAAATTATCGAATGGATGAAACTTCTTGAAATGGCACAACTCTTGGCTGCTACTCAATCAATGGAAAATAGAGGAGAAAGGTTTTCTGAAGAGCAAGAAGCTCATGCCCCAGACCCAGCCTTAATTGAAGCTTTTAATAAAATGGTTGAGGAAATGTTCGATTATGGTCGATCAATTCTTTTATCAAGAAGAAAAGATCCAAAAGAAGATCTTTTATCAGTTATAGCAAATCTAGAAGTAGAAGGTGACAAATTGCCTAATGAATATTTAGATGGCTCTTGGCTTTTAATTATTTTTGCTGGAAACGACACTACACGAAATTCAATAAGCGGTACTATGAATCTTCTCTCAGAAAATCCAACACAAAAAGAATTGGTAATGAATAATAAAGATTTGTTACCTAACATGGTAAACGAATCAATTAGAATGGTTTCACCGGTAATTTACATGAGAAGAACAACAAAAGAAGAGACTAAAATAAGAGATCAAATGATTGGTCCCAACGAAAAAGTCACTTTATGGTATGGAGCAGCAAATAGAGATCCAGAAATTTTTAAAAACCCTGATGTTTTTGATATCACTCGGGATAATGCTAAAAAGCATTTAGCTTTTGGCTACGGAAGACACCTTTGTTTGGGGAAGCATGTTGCGAATATGCAATTAGAAGTTGTTTACCAAAAGATTTTTGAAAGATTTCCAGATATGGTTCAAGACGGAGAGATGGTTATAACTCCAAATAATTTTGTTAACGCCATTCAAGAATTACCTGTAAAATTCACACCAAAATAATAGACACGTAGCTCAGTTGGTTAGAGTATCACCTTGACATGGTGGGGGTCCCCGGTTCGAATCCGGGCGTGTCTACCATTCTCAAAAAATTATTTGCTATTATCTTATAAGTAACAAAAACTCTAATATATACTTTATGAATAAATTGCTAGAAAGTTTTTTACGTTCAGATCATGCTGGTGAAGTTGGTGCCGTTTATATTTATAAAGGTATTTTAACTATTGCAAAAGATCCTGAGCTTTTAGAATTTTCAAAAAGACACTTATCCACTGAACAAGAACATTTAAGAAGAATCGAAGAGGTTTTACCTCAGACAAAAAGAAGCAAACTTGTTTTTCTTTGGAAAATTGCAGGCTATCTTTTAGGATTTCTTCCTGCTTTATTTGGACCCAAGATAGTTTTTGCTACCATTGAAGCTGTCGAGTCTTTTGTTGAAGACCATTACGAAGAACAACTTGTTTATTTAAGATCTCAAAATAATCCTAATCAGTCCCTTATCAATCTTCTACAATCGTGCCAGGATGATGAGATCGAACATAAAATTGAATCTGGTCATAAAAAAAATCTTTCTTCTGGGTTTTTTCTTAATCTTTGGGTAAAGATTGTTGGGGGAGGTTCAGCTTTTGCAGTAAGAGTTGCTAAAGTAATTTAGTTTTAGTTGCATTTCCTGAGTGTGGTAATATACTGTATATATATACAGTATACTTTAACTACCTTAGATGAAAATAAAAAGCTTAGGGGGTTATTTTGACCTCGATAAAAATACTATAAAAGTTCCAATATTCACTGAACAAGTACAAGTGGGTTGGCCAAGTCCTGCAGATGATTACGTGGAACGATCAATCGATTTAAATGAATTTTTGATTAGTAATCCAGCTGCCACATACTTGGTTAGAGCGAGTGGTGACTCAATGCTTAATGCGGGTATTAATAATGGCGCAGTGTTGATTGTCGATCGTAGTATAGAGCCACAACATGGAAAAATTGTAATCGCTTCCGTTGATGGCGCTTATACTTGTAAAAAATTGCAGCTTTTTCCTGAACCAAAATTACTTTCAGCAAATATTAAATATCCTCCAATAAAAGTTAATAAAGAAGAAGATTTAGAAATTCTGGGAGTAGTAACAGCAGTCATAAATCAGTTCTAAGTAATGTTTGCTTTAGTAGACTGCAATAGTTTTTACGCTTCCTGCGAAAGAGTGTTTCGACCTGATTTAAAAAGTAAACCTATAGTTGTTCTATCAAATAATGATGGTTGTGTAGTTGCTTTGACAAAAGAGGCTAAAGAGATGGGTATTAAAATGTGCGATCCTTGGTTTGAAATAGAAAAAGAATATACAAAAAAAGGAGGGGTAGTTTTTTCTTCAAATTACGAATTGTATGCAGATATTTCATCAAGAGTTATGGATATTTTAGAACAACTTGCTCCACGTTTAGAGGTCTATAGTATTGATGAAGCTTTTCTAGATCTATCAGGCGTAAACAATTGCATGGATCTTTACGATTTTGGGATTGATTGTCAGCAAAAAATACTTAAATGGATTGGAGTGCCAGTCCGAGTTGGAATAGGGCCAACCAAGACTTTAGCTAAAATTGCAAGTTATGGTGCTAAAAAATATCCGGCAACTAATGGTGTAGTAGATTTGTCTGATAAAAAAAGACAAGAGAGACTTCTAAAAATAACCCCAATAGGAGAAATTTGGGGGGTTGGAAGAAGATTAGAAAAACACTTAAATGCTATTGGTATTCAAAATGCTTATGAGCTGACACAATTAGATATAAGTTATGTTCGAAAACGTTTCAATATTGTCCTAGCTAAAACGATTAGAGAATTGAAAGGTGAGATATGTATTGATTTGGAAGATCAACCAATAACAAAAAAACAAATTGTTGTAAGTCGAACTTTCAGTCAGAGAGTTACAAATCAGGATTTACTAAACGAAGCTGTTAGTGATTATGCAGCAAGAGCAGGAGTTAAATTGAGAAGAGAAAAACAAGTATGTAAGCTGTTATCAGTTTTTATCAGAACGAATCCTTTTCGAAAACAAGATACTCAGCATAGACAAATGATTTCAATTCCCTTTATTAATCCAACTAATGACTCAAGGGATTTAATGTATGGCGCAAGAATGGCTATGAAAAAAATTTTTAAACCTAATTTTCAATATAATAAAGCCGGCATTATGCTTAGTGACTTTTATGATGAAGAAGTTCTTCAATTAGATTTATTTAAGTCAGAACACCGAAGCTATATTGATAAAAATTTAATGAAAACAATTGATAGGATTAACAAAACAAGTAATGGGCCAGTCACGTTTTTATCACAAGGGATAAAAAAAGAATGGTCAATGAAAAGAGAATTGCAATCTCCTAAATACACAACCAACTGGAATCAATTACCACGCGCTAATTAAGATTTGTTAGAAAACCAATTAACAGGAGAAGCAGAATCATCGATCTGATTTGAAACTCCTAAGATTAGAGTAAATAAAGCCATTCTAATAAGCAGACCATTATCAGTTTGACGATATATTGCTAAATTTGGGTTTTGATTTAGATCAGAATCAAGTTCATTGGCATCGTTTCTTGAGTCTCTGGGCAGAGGATGCATGATGACAGTATTAGGCTCGCAGTTTTTAGTATAAATCTCTTCATTGAGTGACATTAAGCCTTTGTATTTTTTTGCTTCGTCAGCATTATTAAATCTTTCTTCTTGAATTCTGGTAACGTATAAAATGTCAACATCTGAAATTCCTTCTTGAATATTGTCAGTTTCTTTCAAACTAACTGAATTTGATTTCAGTTCTTTGAATAACAGAGATGGCAATTTTAGTTTTTCAGGAGAGACTAGATTTAGTGAAATATTTTTATAAAGATTTAAAATTTTACAGAGCGAGTGGACAGCTCTACCGTATTTAAGATCGCCAATTAAAGCAACTCTAGCATTATCAATAGTTTTTCCACGCGATTCCAATTCTTTTTTAATCGTGTACAAGTCTAAAAGAGCCTGACTTGGATGTTCATTATCACCATCTCCTCCATTTATAACTGGCACTCTTGAAGCATTAGCAAATTCTTCAACGGAACCAGCCAAAGGATGTCGCATCACAATAATATCGCTGTAGCCGCTTAAAACTCTTGACGTGTCATATAAAGATTCACCTTTCTTAAGAGAGGTTGAATCCATTTCAGTTGTTTCACGTACAGATCCACCAAGAATATTAAAGGCACTTCCAAAACTGATCCTTGTTCTGGTGCTAGGCTCAAAAAACATATTACTTAATATGGCGCCATCTAAAACTTTAGTTAATTTAGAGCGGTTTGCGAAGGGAATAAGTTTGTTGGCTGTTTCGAATATCAATTCAACATCATCTTTTTTAAATTGATTTATGGAGATGATATTGCTGCCTAGGAACTCCATTGGTGAGAATCTTATCACTAAGGTAGAAATGAATATAGTATAAAGTATTAGTTATTTTCCAAATTGGATTAAAGATAATAGATATTTTCGTAGTATCATTTAACAATGTCTAATCATTGTTTAATACTTAATGGTAATGGGAGACCTCTCAGTTATTTTCCTTTATCTGCAGTTGACTGGAAAACTGCAGTTAAACTTGTTTTTACCAGAAATGTAATTGTTGTAAAAGAGTACTCAGATTGGATTGTAAGATCTCCTTCAATAAACTTTAAAGTTCCTAGTATAGTGATGCTGAGAAAGTACCATAAATTTTCAAGTAAAATTAAATTTTCTCGTTCTAATGTTTTTTTGAGAGACATGTATACATGTCAATATTGTATGAATGTATTTGAAAAAAAAGACCTTACTATTGATCATCTTATTCCTAAAAGTAAAGGAGGTCAGACAAGTTGGGATAATGTGACAACATCATGTAAATCGTGCAATATTTCTAAGGCAGACAAAATTTTAGATAACCCGCCCGAAGCGACTATTCCAACGTTTAGAGATCTTCTTAGAGGTCAAGAACTTGTAATCAAAGACAAAATTATTGAAGATTGGGAAGAATACATCGTTGCTTAATAATTAAATTCTAAATAATTTTCTAGTATTGACTGATTTAAAATTTCTGGGAGAAATACTGGTCCATATTCTTCGTAGGGATAATAAACATAAAGAGGTATCCCTGATCGCCCATAAGACTCTATTAGTTTATTAATATTTATGTCTTTATTTGTCCAATCTATTTTTAAGTAATTGATTCCTTTTGATTCAATAATTGACTCAAAATAGTCGGAATTTAAAGCTATCTGTTCGTTTACCTTACAAGTTATACACCAATCTGCTGTAAAATTTATAAAAAGCGGACCTAATTGCGAAAGCTTCTCAATTTCATCTAGGGATATTTCAGATTGAATTGAATTCATTTTTTCTAAATTGAGAGGTAGAAGATAAATTGATAATAAAAATAACGAGGCAAAAACAGGCTTAAAATATTTCAGAGACAGTCTAAAAAACCCTGTAATTTCCTTTAAGAAACAAAGTATGGTTATAAAAGAAATGCCGATAAATACATATAGTAAGTCTTTTAACATGACTTGATTACTTAAAATCCAGACTAGCCACAATATTGTTAAAAAAATTGGAACTGCCATTATTTTTCTAAAAGTCTCCATCCAATCTCCAGGTTTTGGCATTAAATCTAATATTTTTGGGAAAAGACTAATTATTAGATAGGGTAATGAAAAACCTAATCCTAAAAATAAGAAAATTAAGATGGAGAAAATATTTGGTTGAGTTAAGGCCAAGCCCAGAGCCGACCCCATAAACGGAGCAGTGCAAGGAGTTGCAACTGCAACTGCAAGCACCCCTGTTCCAAATGAATTTTTATAAGAATTTGATTCTTGAAAATTTATACCTAAGTTACTGAATAAATTTGGAATATTGAAAACACCTGTGAAATTCAAAAATAAAATAACAAATAAATAAATAAGAATTGCTACAAACAGAGGAGATTGTAATTGAAACCCCCAGCCAATTTCGCTTCCTAAGATTTTTAAAATTAAAATTAAAATACCTATTGAGACAAAAGTAAGAATTGACCCAATGGAGAAGGAAAGGCCGTGAAATAGAACTTCTTTTTTATTATTCGATATCTCGATGAAATTGAATATTTTTAAAGAAATCACTGGAAAGACGCAGGGCATTAAATTTAATAGCAATCCTCCGATGAATGCTGATATCAAAGCAATTGTAAGATTTAAAATACTTAAGCTGCTTGAGGTCGATGAAGTATTAGAGGAAAAATAAAATGAATTGATCTCTCCACCTTTAGTAAATGAAATTACTCCTTTTATTTCAGATAAAAAATCATTATTTTTATTTCTTTCAACGGAATGAGTAAAAGAATTTACGTCGAAAGTTGAATTTTGTGACGCAGTATGAGTAATTAGATTTTGATTGTAAGGAAAAAAATATATATTTGAATTTTTGAGCTCATCATTAATTTCACCTTTTAACAAAATTTTATCATCGTCAATTGTTGTTAATACTTTTGAAGGAAATTTGCTTGGTAGGCTCTCTTTTACTTTTAAAATTTCAGAATCACTATTGTTAGTAGAGTTAATAATTTCTTCAAGGTTTGCTGAAGATGAACCTTCTTGAGGCAGACAAATATCTGAACATGCTAGCCATTCAGAGTGAAGAATAATTTCATCATTAGTATCAGACTGACTATCTTTATTAAGATTGAACAAAATAATTACTTCGTTTTCGTAACCATACGTTATCAATGGTGGGTATGGGATTACTTCAGGAGCAGGCCATTTTGGTGAAGATATTGAGTATCCCTGAGGGAGATTCCAATTGAATATTGCTTTTTCTCCAGAATCTCCAGGATTTATCCAATATGTATGCCAGCCAGGATCAAATTTATACTTAACCCCAATCAAATAATTATTTTCAGAAATTTTTACTACATCTTGCGTAAGAATTTCTACAGAAGAGTTTGAAGCCGTTCCAACTGCGTTGGCATTCAAAAGGCTGCAGAATAAGAGAGATAATAAAGATATTTTTTTAAGAACTTCCATGGTTTACGCTGACAGTTTTTAAATCGAAACCTGCTAGCTTTGAAACTTTGTTAATCTTTTGTTCGTTAGGCGTATTAAAGATAATCTCTTTATTAGACGGAGTGATTAACCAATTTCCGGAAAGTATTTCATTTTCAAGTTGTCCTTTACTCCAACCTGTAAATCCAAAAGAAACTAAAAATTCTTCAGGACCATCGTCATCTAAAATTGCTTTGATTAAATTAACGTCTTGAGATACAGATATTTCATCATTGACTTCTAAAAGTGGCTTAAATCTTTTATCGATTGAGTGAAGAACATACACTGACATAGGTTGGACAGGGCCGCCTAATATTATCTTTCCTGAATTAAGCTTTTTTTCTAGTTTTGTACTTACTGATGAGAAATAATCTCTAAGCTTTATTTCTACGGTTCTGTTTATAATCAAACCATAAGAGCCGTTATCATCATTAGCACACAAAAATATTAAAGAGTTGTTAAAATAATCTTCGACGCTTTCTGGAGCACAAAAATATAAAAATTTATCTTTTAGAGTATCTTTCATTAAGCAACATGTTAAATTTTAAATTATAAATGTCTAATATCTTTCTTAATTAGTATTTATATATATGAATTCTTGTAAAATTATCAATATATCTGTCTAAAAATGAATGAAATTGTACCTGGTCATATATTAAAGAGACATCAGGATAATATTTTGATTAAAAAAAAATATGATCCCGATACTCTTAAGAATTTAAAAAAATCTATAAAGAAACTTCTTGATGAAAAAAATGGAGTATTAATTTCTCATTATTATGTCGACGAAGAAATTCAAAAGTTAACTGAGGAAACCAATGGGTGTGTTTCCGACTCGCTCCAAATGGCAAAGTTCGGACAAACCACAGATGCTAATTTACTTGTTGTTTCAGGAGTAAAGTTTATGGGCGAAACTTCAAAAATTCTTAGTCCTGAAAAAACTGTTTTAATGCCAACACTTGAAGCCACTTGCTCGCTTGATTTAGGTTGTCCAATAGAGGACTTTAAAGACTTTTGCGATCAATATCCGGACAGGGAAATAGTAGTTTATGCAAATACATCCGCAGAAGTAAAAGCATTAGCAGACTGGGTTGTTACTTCAAGTATTGCCTTAGAGGTGGTTGAATACTTAGATAGTCAAAATAAAAAAATAATCTGGGCTCCAGATAAACATTTAGGAAAGTATATTCAAACTAAGACAAATGCAGATATGGTTTTATGGGATTCTTCATGTGTTGTTCATGATGAATTCAAGTTTCAAGGTTTACAGAAAATGAAAGCTCTCCATCCAGACGCAGGTGTGTTGGTTCATCCTGAATCTCCAATGGATGTGATAAATCTTGCTGATGCTGTAGGTTCCACATCTCAAATAATAAAGGCAGCAAAGGAATTAAATTATGAAAAATTTATTGTCGCTACCGACAAAGGTATTTTTTATCAGCTACAAAAGGAGAATCCTAATAAAGAATTTTTTGAAGCTCCAACTGCTGGTAATGGTGCGCAATGTAAAAGTTGTTCGCAATGTCCATGGATGGGTCTTAATTCTCTTGAAAATTTGGAAAGAACTTTAATTGATATGAAAAATCTTATCGAAGTTCCAAACCAGATTGCTTTAGAGGCTCAAAGATCGTTAAACAGGATGACTTCGTTTTAATCTATGGATCATAAAATTTTAAAAAAAAATGTAAGAAGAGCTTTGGAGGAAGATAGAGTTAGAAATGATTTATCTATAAAAGCACTGAAAAGCTTTGCAGAAAAATTGATCACTGCAAAGTTAACAGTTAAGGAAAGCGCAATACTTTGCGGAACTGCTTGGTTTGAAGAATCTTTCAATCAAGTAGATCCTAGAATAAAAATCCAATGGAAATTTAAAGAAGGCGACAAGTTAATAAAAAATTCTTTAGTCGCAATAGTTAAAGGCCCTTCAAATAAAGTCTTGTCAGCTGAAAGAACAGCATTAAATTTTTTACAATTAATGTCAGGAATATCTACAAAGACCTCCAACATCATTAAATTAATAAAAAATAAAAATATAAAACTTCTAGATACAAGGAAAACAATTCCAGGTGTTAGGTATGAACAAAAATATTCCACAAAAATTGGAGGGGCAATTAATCACCGATTCGATCTATCTGATGGATTAATGATTAAAGATAATCATATTGCTGCAGTAGGAGGATTAGATAAATTTTCTTTCAAGAAGAATTTAAAAAAAGGTAAGTTTTTAGAAATTGAAGTAAAAAAAATTTCTCAGTTGAAGGCTGCTTTGAAACTAAATCCTGACATCATTATGTTAGATAACTTTTCAGCTAGCTCATTACAAAAAGCAATAAAAATAATTAACAAACAATGTTTGGTAGAAATTTCTGGTATTAGAGACTCTAAACAGTTTATAGAGTTTTCAAAATTTGATGTAAATTTTATCTCTTTAGGAGATTTAACAAAAAATATTCAATCTATAGATTTTTCTCTTAATTTAGAATCATGAAAAATATAATAATTTTTTCTTTTTTTATGTTTCTTGTTTCTTGCTCAACAGATGACGAATATGTAGTCAATTTCCCTGAAAGTGTCTTTATAGAATTCAATTGGTGTTCTTATGCATCTAATAAAAGCCCAGATGAATTGGGAGCTATTTTTATAGACTATAGAAATTTTCTAGAATCAAATTCTTTTAATGCTTCTTATTTAAATCCTTTATTCAAAACTGATACTTACGATTTCATTATGATGGAATTTTTTAAAAATAAAGAATCCTTTCATCAAAATTCAAAAGATAAAAATGGTTTCTTTTACAAACGTTGGATAGCGCAATTTAGTCAAACAGCTTTTTGTAAGAACAATCAAAAACAATATTTTTATGAAATGACAAGTTTAAGTTTTCAAAGTATCAATGAGAAAGATACGGAGTTGAGATTTTTCTTTTGCAAAAAATTAGAAAATGTTTCTAAGGAGCAAATTATAAACAGTTTAAACATCCTTAATCTAGATAATGAAAAAAAAGTCTTGATGCTGTCTCCAGAAAATTATAATGATTACTATGATTATCTTTTTGTTATATCTACCTCTAAAGATATTTTGCTAGAGGAAGGCTTTTTAATGAAAAATTTAGGTTTCTTAGTTAACTGTGAACTAGATTTCAGAAGCCAAGACTTAGATGAGCTAGTCTTTGAAAATTATCCTTTGTTATAAAAATGAAGCTTAAAACAAAGATACAAGATAAAGACGTGAGGATAAAAGTCATGAATGCTTTGGCTAGAAGAGAGCACTCAGAGAAAGAAATATATCTTAAATTCATTAGTTTAGTTGAGTCAAAAAATAAGCTTTTAGAGGAAATTAATAAATTAAAAGAAGAAGGACTGCTTTCAGACGATAGATTTGCAGAAGCATATATTAAATCAAGGTATTATTCTGGATTTGGCCCAGTAAGAATTCAGTATGAACTTGAAAAGAAAGGAGTTTTACAAAATAAGATAGAAAATGCTTTTCAAGAAACAGGGTTAGATTGGGATAGTAAATTAGAAAAAGAATTTAAAAAAAAATACCTCCCTCAAGAAGTAAAACTAAACTATGACAAAATTATTAAATTTTTCTTGTATAGAGGTTTTGATCTTGAAAAAATAAATAAAATTATTAAAAACAATTGAGTTATCTAGTTTTAGCAAGAAAATGGAGACCAAAAACTTTTTCAGAAGTTGTTGGCCAAGACCATGTTGTAACAGCTCTCAAAAATTCTTTGAAAAGTGATTCAGTTCACCAAGCATTTCTGTTCACAGGAACTAGGGGGGTAGGAAAGACTTCCTTAGCGAGAATATTAACGAAGGCTTTAAATTGCAGAAATTTAATTGAAGGAGAGCCATGCAATGATTGCGATTCTTGTAATGAGATAAATGCAGGGTCTTCTATTGATTTTCAAGAGATAGACGCTGCATCAAGAAGAGGAATTTCTGAGACTAAAGAATTATTAGAAACAATTCCTTATTTGCCTACTTCATCTAAATATAAAGTTTATTTGATCGACGAAGTGCATATGTTAACAAAGGAGAGTTTTAATTCACTTTTAAAAACTCTGGAGGAACCTCCGCCTCATGTAATTTTTATGTTTGCCACAACTGAATTTGAACAAATTCCCCCAACAATATTATCAAGATGCCTTCAATTAAATTTAAACTCTGTTACTGTTGAAGGTCTAACAGAACAACTATCTAAAATTTTCTCAAAGGAAAAAATAAAATTTGAAAAATCTGCATTGGATTTAATATCGGATGCGGCGAATGGAAGTATTAGAGACGCGTTGACAATATCTGAAAAAATTATTTCTTATTCTGAAAAAAATATCACGGAAGAAATAGTTAGAGAAGTTTTAGGAATCCCTGACGAAAGATTGGTAGAAGAATTATTACTGAATTTAAAGGATAAAAACACAGATGAATTATTTGAAAACCTTAAAGAGATAAGTAATGACACCTCTATTAAAAATATTTTTATAAATTTGATGAATTTAATTAAAAAAGTTTCCATTAACCAATTTTCTCAGAAGAAAGATAATACTTTTAATTCTTCGCTACTAGAGATTGATCCGGAATCACTTCAAATTTTTTACCAATTATGTCTAGTGAATATTGAATACATAGATGACTCACCCGATCCAAAAGGCCTTTTTGAAATGACTTTATTAAAAATGCTTGCCTTTGATCTCGAAGAAAAAAAAAATTCTTCAGTAACAGAAAAAGGTAAAAATTATAATTGGTCAGATCTTTTAAGTGAGTTAAAGCTAGGTAAAGTTTTATCTCAACATTTAATGCATAGTAATGGTATTTTGCAGAATGAAAAATTTATAATTTCTTTGCCTGAAGAAAAAAAGAATTTACTAAGTGAAAAAAATTTGAAGATTATCGAAAATCAACTAAGAGATTTTTTTTCTATTCGTGACCTAAAAATAAAAATCGATACTAATTTTGAGCTTTCAACTTCGCCAATTAATCTAAAAGAGGAAAGTGTTAAAAGAAATGAAGAGATAGTTAAAGAAAAAATAAAAAAAAGTGATTCATATAAAAAAATTGTGAGTGAATTAAAACCAGAAATTAAAAAATTTGATAATTCTGAATGAAAGTAAGTAAAAATATCGAAAATTTAATGATGAGCCTTCAAATATTACCTGGCGTTGGACCCAAAACGGCAAAGCGTCTTGCCATGTTTTTACTAGGTGAAAATAAAGATGGAGCCAAAAATCTATCTAATTCAATTACTACGGCTATTGATTCTGTAAGGCAATGCAAAATATGTGGAGTCCTTAATGACTTGGAGGTCTGTTCTATTTGTAGTGACTCTTCTCGAGATAATGAATCTTTGTGCATCGTTGAATCAACCTCAGATTTGTTTGCTATTGAAGAAACTAACGAATTTAAGGGAAAATATTTTGTTCTTAATGGACTTCTTTCTCCTATTGATGGAATAGGTCCAGACGAATTAAGAATTAAAAAGTTACTTAACTTAAGTGAGCAAAGAAAAATAAAAGAAGTTATCATTGCTTTGAATTCTACGTTAGAAGGAGAAGCTACTAGTTATTTTCTTTTAGAAAATCTAAAAGAAGATAATATAAAAGTTACAAAACTTGCTGAAGGAGTACCTGCAGGGGGAGATTTGGACTTTGTTGACAATAATACATTGAAAAGAGCATTCTCATGGAGAAGAGAATTAGGAGATAAACTTTAATTATGACTATAAAATCTGATAAATGGATTAAATCAAATGCTATTGAGCACGAGATGATAAAACCTTTTGAATCGAAACAAATTAGGGAGAATAAATCAGAAAAGTTAATTTCTTACGGACTTTCTAGCTATGGTTATGATGTTAGATGTTCGGAACATTTTAAAATATTTACAAATATAAAATCCGCAACTGTCGATCCAAAAAGTTTTGATCCAGATAGCTTTGTAGATTACAAAGGGTCGGAATGCATAATTCCTCCAAATTCTTTCGCTTTAGCCAGTACGATTGAATATTTTAAAATTCCAAGAAATGTATTAACTATTTGTTTGGGAAAATCTACTTATGCGAGATGTGGAATTATAGTAAATGTAACTCCGCTTGAACCGGAATGGGAAGGACACGTAACTTTGGAATTTTCAAATACAACTAGTTTGCCAGCAAAAATTTACGCAAATGAAGGCGTGGCTCAAATGTTATTTTTTGAATCTGATGAAGATTGTGAAGTGAGTTATAAAGATAGAGGCGGTAAGTATCAAGGGCAAAAAGGAGTTACTCTCCCGAAAGCTTAGATTCCTTTAATCTCCATGTTGCTGTCCTCGTTCCAAAGTCGTTAAAAATTTTATAAGTTGTAAGAAGTTCGTCTTCTTTAAACCATAAATAATACTCTCTATCATCATCTCTAATTTCAGATATTTTAAAAGAAGGAAACGATTCTTCGTTGCTAGTATCAATTTCAGTAAAGAATTTTTTTGTCTTTACTTTTCCTTTATCTAAAAAAAGATAGTCTGTTGTATGTGGTAGGTCATCTCTCCTTAGATCGAATTTTAGTTGAAGTTGCAAAGTTAGGTTGCCATACAAAGGATTATCAAAATTAAATTTACCTTCCTTTTTATTGAACGTGTATTCGACTTCTTTAGTTAAATGATTAATTAAATATTTCTGGTTTTCTTTTCTAAGCCCGCCAAATGCTCTAAGTCTTCTTTCCATCTCAGTTGAATAAATTCGGTTATTCTCTACATAAAAAACTGATTTTTGATAAAATTTAAATAATGAGTGTTCTGCTGTAGACTCCATAATCCATAATTTTTCATCAATTTTTTTTAAGGTTTCAATGACATAAGCTCCATCAGTCTCATAAAAATTTTCATATTCTGTCAATACAAGACAATAAGAGTTGATAGAAAAAAATATTAAAAAACTAAAAAATAAATTCTTTACCATTTGGATAAACATGTCCCTCAATTTTTAAAACGTTTTCTTTAAATTCAATATAATTATTTTTAATTAGACTACAGATTAATGGCAAAAGTTTGTGTTCTATTTCATGAACTTTTTCTTCTAATAAATTTAAGTTATTTATTTCTACTCTAAATTTACTAAAGCCAATAACTTGGCCGGTATCCAATCCTGAATCAACGTAATGCACTGTAGCACCATGATATTTGTCTTTGTTTTCTATTACTTTTTTGTGTGTTTCTAATCCAGGATATTTTGGTAGCAAAGAAGGGTGAAGATTAATGATTTTATTTCTGTACGAATTGATAAATTTTTCGCTTAAAATTCTCATATATCCCGCTAAGACCAATAAATCAAAGTCATACTCATTTAATCTATTAATAATTTCTTCGTCAAAATTTTCTCTAGAATCGAAGTCTTTATGATTGAGAGTAAAATAAGGAATATTATGTGCTTTGGCTCTTTTCAAACCAAAAGCTTTCTCATTATTAGAAAAAACTACAGATATTTTTAAGGAATTATGATTATTTAAAAATTTTGTATCTATCAGACTTTGAAGATTTGTGCCATTTCCAGATATAAATACTGCAATTTTAAAGTCATTCATAATAATTTAAATGATTTTTATTTGTGACTTGTCCTTTGATTTTTTTATTCTGCCGATAACTTGAAAACTTTGATTATATTTTTTTAAAATTCCTGTACCTTTTTTTAATTCATTGTCCTTTATTACCAATACCATCCCATAGCCACAATTGAAGGTACGCAACATTTCTTCATTTGATAAGGAAGCTTTAGCCATTAATAGTTTAAAAAGTTTTTTGTGATAGAAGAAAAGTTTGTTTCTTTCAAGTTCAAAATTGTAATTATCACAAACTATTCGCTCTAAATTACCTAAGAGACCGCCTCCAGTAATATGTGCCATACTTTTAATATCTATAGATTTAGACAATTGCTTAATTTCTTTCACATAGATTTTTGTTGGCTCTAAAAGTATTTTTCCTAAAGTCTTAGAGCCAATCTTTGAGCTCAATTTTATTTTTTTTCTTTTAAGTAATTCTCTAATCAAAGAAAAACCATTTGAATGTAATCCTGAGGATTTAAGACCAATTAATATGTCGTTATTATCGTATTTAATTTTTTTTATTTTTTCTTTTTCAATTACTCCAACAGAAAATCCAGCAAGGTCATATTTATTTTTTGGAAAATTTCTTGGATGTTCTGCAGTTTCTCCACCAATCAAGGAACAATTAGATATTTTGCATCCTTTAGCTATTCCTGAAATTATGTCTTTAGATTTTTTCAAATTAATTCTTTCTGTGACTAAGTAATCCAAAAAAAATAACGGTTCTGCTCCTGAAGTTATTAAATCATTAACACACATAGCAACTAGATCAATTCCAATAGTTTTGTGATTATCTAAAAATTCAGCTATTTCAATTTTTGTTCCAACGCCGTCAGTTGAGCTTACTAAAACTGGTTTTTTATACTTCTTTGGTATGTCGAATAAAGATGAAAATCCACCAATTTCATTTAAAACCTCATTTCTAAATGTTTTCTTAGCTAGAGGTTTGATGTGATCAACTAACTTCTCACCTAGAGCAATATCTACTCCAGAAGTTTTATAAGAAATTTTATTTTTTGAAGACAATATATTTAACTTCGATATTATTAAAATATTATAATTCAAAGATAAATGATTCGATCTTTTTTTTCTTTTCTGTTAATTTTTTTTGTGGGTTTTATCTCAAATCTTTCCTTTGCTTCGCTACCTGACGAACATAATATTTTAATAGAAGTTAACGAAACAAATGAAAGTTCTTATTTGAATCAAGCTGTTCAAATTTCTGTTTTAAAAATTTTAGGCAATCATGAAATTTTTGTTAAAAATAAAGATTTCTTTAATTCTATTCAATCAAGGGATTACATTACAGAATTTAGTTCTTTCGATAAAGAAGACAAGACCTTTTCAAAAATAATAGTTGATGCGAGATCTTTGAGAAATTTTTTAGTTAGAAATAGTTTTAATATATCCATAGAAGCGCCTACGAATCATGTAGCCTGGATTTTTTGTGATTACGATTTAAATTCATTAAAAACTTATAAAAAAACTAAATTAAAATGTGATCAGACAAAAAAAAATTTGAAAAAAGTCTCTAGCGAGAGAAACGCAAACGTATTTTTTCCGTTTTTTGATTCTGAAGATTTAGTTTCCTTCAGAAGCTCCGATGATGAATTGAGCACAGTGTACTTGAGCAATAGATATAAAGCTGATAGTTTTTTCTACTGTAAATTATCTTTTTCAAAAGAAGAGTGTTACTTACCTGAAAATATTTCAAATGGAAGAAGTCTAAATTTTTCCAAAACATTTGACTCGTACTCTGCTCTTAACAAAATAATTGATGGAGTATTAGATGATAGAATTTTAGAAATAAATTCAAAATTCCCTGAGGCATTCTCTATAAGAATAAAAAATATTTTATCTTTTGAAGATTATAAAAAGGTATTGAGAGAGTTAGATAAGATAATCATTTTTTCTGATATTAAAATTCATTCTTTGTCATCAAATGAATTAAATCTTAGGACTCTTTTGATCGGAGATTTTAATCAAATACAAAAACTTTTTAATAACTTTTCAAGCTTTAGTCTTGAGACAGTAAATAAAAAAAGCGTCACATTGATTTATAATTAAAATGATTAATTATTTACCTAATTTGCTGACCATATTTAGGTTTTTCTTGGTTTATCCTATAGTAATTTGTATCTTCGAAGCTCAATTTGTTTTAGCAATTGGGTTTTTCATCTTGGCGGGAGTATCAGATTTTTTAGACGGTTATTATGCTAGGAAATTAGAAGCTATTTCAGAATTTGGGATGATAGCTGATCCTATAGCAGATAAAACTTTAGTAATAGGTACTTTAATTTCATTAGCAATTGTTGGCAAAATTGATCTTTGGTTAGCTTATATAATTTTGGGACGCGATATGATTGCTATCGTTGGTTTTATACTTTCTTCTGTTTTATTAAGCCCTTATAAAGTAAAAACTCATTTTTCGGGTAAAGCTTATACTACATTTCTATTAATTTTTTTAGGAGTTACAATTTTATCATCTGCAGAAATTTTCAATAATTCAATCCTTAATTTATCAATAATTTTCTTATTAATCGTTTCAATATTTTTGAGTTTAGTGGACTATTTAAGAGATCCAGGGATGAAACTTATGAGAAAAATTTTTTGATTATGAAACAACAAAGTTTAGACCTAGAGTTTCAAAATTTTATAGAAATGAAAGATATGCAATCTTGTAGTTTTTTTGAAGAAATCCATGAAAGGGTAAATAACTTTTTAAGTAGTGATGAACTTTCTCTTGTATTTTTTGGAAAAGAAGATTTAGCAAAATCTTTTTTCTTTTTCGCCTTGCATAACTTGCTGAGTAAAAAATTTAATTGTCTTTATCACTCATCTAAGGAAAAAAATGATTTCCTTTTTTTGAAAAATACAAAAACTGAAATCATTTTTTTGGATTCTTACAATAATTTATTTGGATTTGAAGAAGGTGAAAAAAAACTGTTCGATTTATTTAATCTTTCAAAAGAACAAAAAATAAAACTTATTTTTAATAATTCTATTGAAAAGTCTCAAAAAATTGATTTAAAAGATTTAGAATCTAGGTTGTCATCATCTCTGCAGCTTAACTTTCCTGATTTATCTGATGAAGATAAAAAAATAATTGTTTTAAATTTTATGAAAAAAAGAGGTCTGATTTTAAATAATAGATCAATAGATTTTATAATAAATCGATATTCTAGAAGTTTGAATGATTTAATTGAACTGTCTTATAAACTAGATAAGATTTCTTTAATTGAGAAGAAAAATATAACAATTCCATTAATAAAAAAATTTATTAATTTATAAGACATTCAAGACATATCATGTTTACTGGAAAAGGGGCTTCATTTTTAGTTAGCAAATAAGATGGAACAGACAAATTAACTGTGCTAAAAATTTTATTTTCAATAGATTTAGGAAGAAAATCAGCAAAATAATAGCCTATTTGATCAAAAATACTTATATCATCTTCTATTAACTCAACACTGTATTCTTTTAAATTAGATAATTCAGCCAGTCGATTCAACGATTCCCGTTGAGATCCAATTTCATCAATTAAATTTAAATCTTTTGCTTCTTCTGAGCTCCAGATTTTTCCTTCAGCAATTTTTTTGGCAAATGATTTATCCATATTTCTTCCCTCAGCAACAATTTCAAGAAAAAACTCATAAGCTGAGTTAACAACGTTTTGAATTAATAATTTGGTATTGTCATCGGGACCATTTATTAAAGAAGGATTAAAGTCTGTTGTACTAACTCCATCATAATTAATACCTATATTTTTTAATCCTTCATTGAAATCAGGTAGGGCTGTCCATACTCCTATTGACCCTGTTAAGCTAAAATCTGATGCCCAAATTTCGTTCGCGTCGGCTGAAATCCAATAACCTCCCGAAGTTGCGATGTCAGCCATTGAAATTATGACTGGGATTCCTGAATCTTTTAATTCAATAATTTCTTGCCTTATTATTTCCGAGGCAAAACCACTACCTCCTGGTGTGTTTAGTCTTATAAGTAATCCACGATAATCTCCATTTTTTACTCTATTTATTAATCTAGAAAAATGACCACTGGAAAGCTCATTATCATAAAAATCGCCATCTATAATTTCACCTTTTGCGTCAATTAGAGCAAGTTTATTTTCTGATGCCGCAGGCTCATTAACCTGAATGTACTCATAAAAATTTAGGAAGTATTCCTTTTTGTTATTTGTGATACTAAATATGTACTCTTCCATATCAGATCTATTCATAATTGAGTCGACCAGTCCAAAATCAGTAGCTAAATTTGAACCTTTTTTATTCGAATTAGAAATAAGATTACCAATGTCATCAATATAATTTTGAATATTTATTGAAAGTTTAGTATTACGATTGTTAGAGACCACAAACTTCCATTTTTCCCATAGTGATGTAAGGAATCTTTCAGATTCTTTTTTTGAATCTTCCGACATAGAACTATTAGTGAATATTTCTGCTGCAGATTTATAATCTCCAGCAATGAAAGTATTAATATTTACATCAATCTTATTTAACGCTTCTTTTAAATAAAACCTATAGTTTTTATAACCTTCTAAATATACTAAACCGAAAGGATTTAAAATTATTTCATCAGAATATGAAGCTAGAAGATATTGATTTTGAAAATAAAAATCTCCATAAGAAATTACTTTTTTTCCTTTTGATTTGAAATTATTCAATGCCTCACCTATTTCTATCGCATCAGTAGCTGATAGATTCATTAGTGATGTATCCATTAAAATTAAAGAAATATCATCATCCTTTGTAGCAAGTTCAATAGTTTCTACAATTTGAAAGTTACTTAGCCCAATGCTTCCCGATAACGGAGAACTTTCTTGCATCTGAGTTGAAGCATCAAGCAATAGTATGGAGTCCTGAGTATTAACTGTTTTACTCATAAAGGGGGTAATAATTAACAGTAAAAAGAATATTAATAAGAAAATAATAAATAACGTGTTTATAAATATTTTCCTAACAAAATCTATTTTATCTAGTAAGTTTGTAAACATAACGATTATTAATGAGTTATTATAAAATTTAACAGATTTATGAGAATCTTTCTTACATCATTTTTCTTATTTTTTTTATTGAGCTGTTCAAATTATGAATTGTCGTTTCATAATCAGAAAGGAAAAAATTTGAATGACTTAGAAGGAAAGTGGACCGTAATAAATTATTGGGCTGATTGGTGTCCTCCGTGTATAAAAGAAATTCCTGAATTGCATAATTTGGATAAAAATCATGAAGATATCCAAGTTTTTCTTTTTAATTTTGATAGATTAGAAGGAGAAGAGCTCAATGAACAAATGGTAAGATTCAATATCACACTGCCAGCTTTGATAACAAATCCTCAAGATTTTTACGATATAGTGATACCAGAAGCTTTACCCGTTTCCTATCTAATAAATCCTAATCTTCAATTGGTTGAAACTTTAAATGGACCACAAACTGAAATGAGTTTTCTAGAAGTTATTAAAAATTATTGAATAAATAATTCTGGATTTAATTTTTTATTTAAAAAAATAACTTCAAAATGTAAATGAGGTCCAGTTACTCTTCCAGATTTACCTACCAAACCAATTAATTGGCCTTTTTTAACGATTTCATTTTCGGTTACAAACGATTCATTAAGGTGAGAGTATGAAGTTTTAAAATTATTGCCATGCCCTAAAAGAACAAAATTTCCTTTGTAAAAAAATTCATCTGATAATAGAACAATTCCATCAGCTGAAGCATAAACAGGCTCTCCAATATTTGCTGCGATATCTAATCCAAGATGTGGATTTCTTTGAACATTATTAATGAACCTCTTTACTCCATATTCACTAGAAATAATTCCATTTGAGGGATTCAGCAAAGGAAACTCTAAATTTGCTGCTGAATATTCTCTTTCAAGAGCTCTAATATAAATATTTCTTTCTCTATCAATTCTTATTAAATCTTTTTCACTAATCTGATTGAATTTATTTTCTGTGATACTTATATATGAATTTCTAAATCTTTTATCCAGAATTTCTAGTCCCAAGGCTTTAAAAGCTTTCTTATCATAGTTGTAGGATATTGGGGCGATAATCCTTTGTCTTTTTCCAACACCACATTCAATATAATCAATTGCCAAAATATCTACATCAATTTCGCTTTTATTTGAATTTACAATGCCTCCGGGTTCCAATGATTGATCAGGAAAATTACAGTTAGAGCTAAATATTGGTATGGAACTGCAATTAATCAAAATTAAAGGCAAAAGGAAAAATAATTCAATTCTTAAGAATTTTCGAATCAAACGTAGATTCTGAAACTTTAGTTGTAACAACATCACCAGGAGAGTAATCTTTTTTTGATCTAATAATTTTACCAGTTTTCTTATTTTTAGTAATTGAATACCCTCTAGAGAGAACATTTAAAGGACTAAGCGAATTCATTTCGCCAACAAGCCTAGAAAATTTTCCTTTTTTTAATTCAATAGAAGACTGGATATTTTTCTCTAACATACCTTGGTTTGATTTTATTTCTTGTTTAGAAATAAGAATTTTTTGAGCCGGATTATATTTTGATAATTCTGAATAAGTAAGAGATATATCACTTCGTAATTTATTTAAAATTTTCTTTGCAATGATAGAAAGTAAATTTTCAAAACTATCAAGCTTTTGATGTACTTGAAGTAGTTTAGTTCTGGGGTTAATTAAACTTTTATTTAGTATTTTTAAATTATTATTACTGTTGCTTATTTTATTTCTTAGAGTGTTAACTAAAGATTCGAAAGTTTCTTTTAAATTAGTTTGGGTTTCTAAATAACTCTCGCTAATAATTTCTGCTGCAGCTGAAGGTGTCGGAGCTCTTAGATCTGAAACAAAATCACAAATTGTAAAATCTGTTTCATGTCCTATTGCGCTGATAGTCGGAATTTTAAGATTATATATTTCGTTGGCTAGCTTCTCTGAATTAAAAGACCATAAATCCTCTAAAGAACCACCACCTCTTGCAAAAATTATGGCATCTATATTGTTTATTACTTGAAGTTTTTTTATTTGCGAAAAAGTTTTCAAAATACTTTCTTCTGAGCCTTCGCCCTGCACTAGACACGGAATTAATGAAACATTAATTAGAGGAGCTCTTCTATTTAGTACATTTCTGATATCTTGAATCACTGCTCCATTTGGAGAGGTCACCACAACAATATGTTGAGGAAGACTAGGCATACTTACTTTTTTTTCATCATCAAAATATCCTTCTGCTTGAAGTTTTCTTTTCAGAGCTTCAAAATTTTTGAGTAAAACACCTTCGCCTGCGTATTCTATTGAGTCCACCTGAAATTGATATGTGCCTTTAGCGACATACATAGATATCGAACCATTTAAGATGAGTTGATCTCCATCTAAGGGCTGCATATTTGCAGAATTATTTCTAAACCTAAACATTACGCATTGAATTTCCGAACTATCATCTTTTATTTTGAAATACCAATGCCCTGAATCATAAGCTCTGAAGTTTGTAACTTCTCCCTGTATCCAAATTGATGAATAATTTTTTTCTAAAAGTCTTTTTGCTGAGTTATTTAAATCAGAAACAGACAGGATTTTTAAATTATTATTTTGATTAGGTTCTCGCATTAATGCAGTATAAACAATTAAAAATCATATATTGAAATGAATGAAAAAATTATTCCAATTTTAGCAACTTGCATAGGTGGTTGCTTGATAGGACTAGCGCCAATTTTCGTTAGAGTTAGCGAAGTAGGGCCATCTTTTACCGGTCTTTATAGATTTATATTTGCAACTCTTCTAATTTTTATATTTGGAGTAGTTTCAAAAAAACTTAAATTTTTTAAATACAAACAATTATATTTAGTTGCTATACCTGGTTTATTTTTCGGAGTGGACATAACTCTTTGGCATTCATCTATCACCATGACTTCAGTCGCGAACGCTACGTTATTTGTTAATACAGCTCCTTTATATGTTTGTCTTTTTGCTTATATTTTGTTTAAAGAAAAACTAAGTTTTCTTTTTACAATTGCTTTAATGCTCTGTTCTGCAGGAATTATCATTCTGACTACCACAAATTCTTCTTTTGACGGGAGCTTATATTCTTTCGGTAACACGTTAGCGCTGCTGGGAGCTTTTTTTTATGCAGGATATTTATTTTCTATCTATAAGTTATCAACTCAGTTTGATACATTCAATTTAATTTTTTATTCATGTTTGTTTGCTTGCATACCCATAGGTATAGGAAGCCTCTTTGAGATAGATAATCCATTTCCAAATTCATATCTAGGATGGATTAATTTCCTTGGTCAAGCTGTTTTTGTTCAGATTATGGGTCAGGGATTAGTAATTTATGGCCTTAGTCGAATCAAACCTCAAATTTCGTCTCTTCTTTTATTATTTCAACCTGTTTCCGCGACTATTTTGGGTATTTATTTTTTTTCTGAGACTTTATTAATAGGTCAATTTATTGGTGTTATTATTCTTCTTGTAGGTATTTATTTCGCAGGTTTAAGCGAAAGACTAAATAGAGGAAATTCATGACGAAAGAAATGATTAGAATTGCAAATTGCAGTGGTTTTTATGGAGACAAATTGTCCGTTGCCAAAGATATGGTTGAAGGAGGACCAATAGATGTCCTTACAGGTGATTATCTTGCAGAACTCACCATGACAATTCTATATAACCAAAAAATAAAAAGGGGAGAAGATCATGGCTATGTTGGAACCTTTCTTAAACAGTTTAAAGATGTTGCAAAATCAACCCAAGAAAAAAATATTAAAATTGTATCTAATGCTGGAGGATTGAATCCAAAGGCCATGGCTTTAGAAGTAGAAAAAATAATAGACGAATTAAATTTAAAATTGAAAGTAGCTTATATAGAAGGTGATGACTTAATCCCTGAATTCCAAAAGCTTTCTGAAGCTGGCGAAAAATTCAAAAATTTAGACAATGAGATTAACTTATCAGATTATCCAAAAAAACCGATCACAGCCAATGCATATTTAGGAGCTTGGGGTATTAAAGAGGCCTTAGACAATGGCGCGGATGTTGTGATTTGTCCTAGAGTTACAGACGCTGCGGTCGTAATTGGACCTGCAGCATGGAAATTTAATTGGTCAAGAGATCAATATGATGAACTTGCAGGAGCTTTAGCAGCTGGACACATAATTGAGTGTGGAGCCCAAGCTACTGGAGGAAATTATTCGTTTTTTCAGGAAATACCAACTTTTGATAATATTGGCTATCCAATAGCTGAGATATATAAAGATGGTAGTTTTGTGATAACAAAACATGACAATACCGGTGGACTTGTTTCAGTTGGAACTGTCACGGCTCAACTGCTTTATGAAATAGGATCTCCAGCATATTTGAATCCAGATGTTATTAGTCATTTTGATACACTTAAAATTTCACAGGAGTCAGAAAATAGAGTACTAGTGGAAAATCCTAGAGGCAGCAGCCCAACAAAAACTCATAAGGTTTGCGTTAATTTAGTTGGTGGTTATAGAAACGGCATTGAATTATTACTGACCGGATTAGACATCGAAGAAAAAGCGGAATTAATTATTGATCAAATTTTCAAATCTGTGGGTGGAAAAGAAATATTCGATAAAGTAGACGTCCAATTACACAGAACAGATAAATTAGATGCAAATTCAAACGAAGAAGCACAAGCTTTTCTGAGAATAGATGTTATGTCCTCAAACCCAGATCTGGTTGGGAGGCTTTTTAATGCAAAAATTGTAGAGCTGGCACTAGCAAACTTTCCTGGTTGGACTGGAAGGTCTGGAGTAGTGCCGAATGGAGCTTATATAGAATATTGGCCTACGTTAGTGGACAGTAAACACATCAAAGAGATAGTAAATATTGGCAACAAAAAGATTGAGGTTTTACCTACCAGTCAAATGAATCTTGAAGAAAAATATTATCAAAAAGAGCCCTTTGAGTTGAAAAAAATTGATCCATCTAATTTTGAAAAAATTTTCTTTGGGAGGTTATTTGGAACGCGTTCAGGAGATAAGGGAGGTTGCGCGAATTTAGGTGTTTGGGCTAAAAATGAAGAAAGTTATTCCTTTTTATTTGATTTTCTTACAGTGGAAAAGTTAAAAGAATTATTACCTGATCTTGATCAATATAAAATAGATAGATATGAATTACCTAACATAAACTCGTTAAACTTTTACGTTCATGGAATATTACAAGAGGGTGTTTCGTCTTCGACAAGAATGGATGGACAAGCAAAATCCTTGGGTGAGTATTTAAGATCTAAGGAGATTCAAGTACCATCACAATTAATAACTAACAAATAAGATGAAATTATCTTTGAAAGGTTTAAATTTTTTAGCAACTAAAATTGATGTTTCTGAAAATATTTTAACCATCACTTTAAATCGTCCTGAGAAAAAAAATGCTCTTAACAATGTCATGATGAATGAAATTAACTATGCATTGGCTTATGCAAAGCAAGAAAAATCAATTAGGGTAATTATTATAGCTGCTGAGGGCGATATCTTTTGTGCAGGAGCCGATCTTAGAAGAGAAGAGTCAGAATCGAATGTTCCAAAATTGAAAGATAATGATGATCTTAGTCTAGCCTTGAGGCATATATACAAACCAGTAATATGTAAGATTCAAGGTTCTGTTCTTGCCGGCGCTCTATTAATGGTTACAAATTCTTCACATGCTATAGCAGTTGAAGATGCTAAGTTTTCTGCTCCAGAAATCCACCGAGGCCTTTGGCCGCATATGGTGATGGCAGGATTATTTAGAGTTATGCCAAAAAGAGCTGGCTTAGATTTTGTAATGAGAGGAAAGCCAATTGATGCTATGGAAGCAGAAAGATTGGGTTTAATCAATAAATCAGTTTCAAAAAAAGATTTAGATCAAACAGTTTCAGATTTAGCAAAAGAACTTTCTAGTCTTGCTCCGGGAACTATGCAATTCGGTCTTGAAGCTTATGAAAAACAAGACTCTATGAGTTTTGATGAAGCATTACCTTTTTTACAAAAACAAATTGCTAAAACATTTGAAGGGCCCGATGCAAAAGAGGGAATAGCAGCGTTTTTAGAAAAAAGAGATCCTAATTGGGATTAATCAAATGAAAATTTTAGCCTTAGGCGGTAGTGGGGGCATGGGAAGATTTGCAGTGAAGTCTTTATTAAATTTTCCTATCATTTCTAAAATTATTGTCGCCGACTTAAACGAAAGCTCTGCCAAGCAATTTGCTGCTAACTTCAACGAAAAGGTTGAAGGAGTAGGACTTGATGTTACAGATCATAAAAAATTATCTGAGGCGATGTCTGCAGTTCAAGTGGTAATAAATACTACGGGTCCATTCTATAAGTTTGCCGAACCCATTCTGAGAATAGCTATAGAAAACAAATGCAATTATTTGGATATTTGTGATGATTGGGAACCAACGGAAAAAATGCTTTCTTTAAATGAAACTGCAAAAAAAAATGGAATTACAGCAATTTTAGGTATAGGCGCAAGCCCAGGAATTACTAACGTTTTAGGTGCTTTAGCAATTAGAGAATTAGATTCAACAGAAAAGATTTATACCGGATGGGATATTTCATCGGCAAAACCTGCAAAAGAATCTTCTCAGGCAGGTGTTAATGCAGCGATGCTCCATGGAATTGAACAGATGATTGGAAGAATTAAAATTTTTAGAAATTATAACTATGAATTAATTAGACCTCTTTCAAAGATTAATTTTATGTATCCTGAAATTGGATCTAAATCAGCATACGTTTTCGGTCATCCTGAAGCTATTACCTTTCCATATCATTATCCTGATTTGAAAGAATCTATAAATCTTATGCATGGCGCGACTAATTTCTCAATTAAATTAATTAAAATAATAAGGACTTTTGTAGAGTTAAATATACTCACAAAAAATTGGGCTGCTAAAATTTTAGAATCTTTAGAAACTAATCCTAATAAAAAAATTAAATTAAAATCTTTCTCTAATCTCCCAGGAGTTTATGCATATGCGGAAGGTATAAAAAATGGAAAACGCTGTAGGGTGGGAGTAAGTTTAGAAGGAGAAGACGACTTAAATAATTTATCAATGGGAGAGGCTACTGGTTTCCCTTTGGCTTGTGGAGTAAAAATGCTTTTGAATGACGAAATTAAAGAAACAGGAGTGTTTGCGCCAGAATCACAAAACATTAATCCTGAGTTATTTTTTCAATATCTAGAAAAAGAAATAGGGGGGACTGCTAGGATTAAACCCATAATTAGTACCGAAAATATTTTTTAATTTAATCCAAAATAACCAAGGGCTCACCATTTTCGACTTGCTGATTTTTGGATACAAGAATATCTGAAACCTTTCCGTTATTTGGAGCTAGTACTTGGTGCTCCATCTTCATTGCCTCTAATATCAATAAAGTATCTCCTTTCTTAATCTTCGACCCTTTTTTGATCTTTATTTCGACTACTTTACCAGGCATCGGAGCAGTTAAACTCCCTTCTGGAGCCTTTTCTTCTCTGACAGAAAATTTTGGTAAAATTTTAAATAACACATCGCCACTTTTAGTATTAATTAATATTAAGTCTTTTTCATAAGTAATTTTTGATCTTAATCTTGAATTATCAATTTCTATATCTATGAAATTAGGAGCCCATGAGTGGATAATGGCTTTCTTTCCATCTGATATAGAAAAAGTATTGTCTCTATTTCTTTTATATTTAATTAAAATTTTCTCGCCACTGTAATCAAAATTTACTTCTTGATTAGGTAAACGGGCATTGTTCCAGCCTGAAGCTAGATTTGACAATACTTCTGAATCATTTCTATTTTTTCCTTGAACCCACATAGAAGCAGAAATTGCAGTCAATAATACTTCTTCCTTAGTTAAGTTGATTTCATCTTTGATGTTAGCCTGATTTAGGAAATCTGTAGTTGTGTTACCTTTTAAAAATTCTTCAGATCTTAAAATTGCTATAAGATAATCTCTATTAGTTTTTAGACCTCCAAAATGACTTTTTTCAAGTGCAAGAGCTAATTTATTTGCTGCTTCAATTCTATCCTCTCCATAGGAAATAATTTTTGCAAGCATGGGATCAAAATTAGGAGTAATTTCTGAACCGGATTCAACTCCAACGTCCCATCTCACTAAGGGTTCTTCACAGGGGTCAAAGGCAATTAATTTTCCTGTTACAGGCAAAAAATCATTTCCTGGATCTTCTGAATAAAGTCTTACTTCTATCGACGAACCTATAATTTCAACGTCATCTTGAGTAATACTCAGAGGGTCTCCGTTGGCAATTTTAAGTTGTTCTCGAACTAAATCAATTCCTGTCACTTCCTCAGTAACTGGGTGTTCAACCTGCAATCTCGTATTTACTTCAAGAAACCAAAATTCTTTTGTTTTTTCATCAAACAGAAATTCAACAGTGCCAGCCGATTCATACTTTAGTAGTGAAGCCATTTTAATGGCAGCTTCTCCCATTTTGTTTCTTAAATCGTAATCAATGATAGGGGAAGGAGATTCTTCAACAACCTTTTGATGACGTCGTTGAATGGAACATTCTCTCTCTCCTAAATGAATAATGTTTCCATGTGAATCTCCTAAAATTTGAATCTCAATATGTCTTGATTTTGCTATATATCTCTCCAAAAAAACTCTTTTATCGCCAAATCCTCCCTCAGCTTCTCTTTCTGCAGAAGTAATTGCATCTTTTAATTCTTTTTGTTTTCTAACAATTCTCATTCCTTTACCGCCGCCCCCAGCCGCAGCTTTTACTAAGATGGGGAAACCTATTTTGTCAGCATTTTTGGGATTATTAGTCATAGGTAAGGTGGGAACTCCAGCTTTTTCAGATAAAGTCTTCGCGATTAATTTATCTCCCATTTTTTTTATAGCATTAGCAGAAGGACCAACCCATTTTAAATTTGCTTTTTTTACTTGATTTGCAAAATTGTAATTCTCAGACAAGAATCCATATCCAGGATGAATTGCATCTACATTTGCCTTAGAAGCTATATTAAGAATTTCTTTTGAATCCAAATAAGAAGTCTCTAGTTTAAATGCTTCATTTGCTTGCCTGACATAAGGGGAGTTCGAATCAGGTTCAGTATATATAGCAACAGTAGCTATACCCATATCATGAGCTGAGCGAATAATTCTGCTTGCGATTTCGCCTCTATTTGCAATCAAAAGTTTTTTTATCGTCATAATCTAAATACACCAAAACCTTTTTTATAGTCATAATCTAAATACACCAAAACCTTTTGAACCTTTAATTTCCTTGTTATTTACTACGGACAAGCATATCCCCAAAACATCTCTGGTATCTCTTGGGTCAATAATTCCATCATCACTGAGGACGCTAGTTGCTTTTAAAGCTACTGAGCCTTTGTCATGTGCAATTTGTTGGTTTTTGACAATTTCTGCATCTTCTTTTTCATTGAATTTAACTCCTTTTCTTGCTGCTTGACCTCTTCTAACGATAGACATGACGCCAGCAATTACTTCTCCCCCCATCACAGCAATTTTTGCGGTTGGCCAGAGAAACGTAAAAGAGTTTCCAAATTCTCTTCCAGACATTGCGTAAGTTCCAGCTCCATAAGAATTTCCTACGATTACTGTTAAATGAGGAACTTCTGAATTTGAAACAGCATTCAACATCTGAGCGCCTTTTTTAATTGAACCATCTTGCTCGTAATCCTTTCCTACCATAAAACCTGTAATGTTCTGTAAAAAAACTAAAGGTAAATTTCTTTTATTACACAACTGAATAAAATGTGCGGCTTTTTGCGAAGCGTCAGGAAATAACATTCCATTATTGCCAAGCACTCCAACAGGGTAACCATGAATTGAAATAAATCCACATATAATAGTTGGACCAAAGAGAGGCTTAAATTCTTCAAATTTGGAACCGTCAGAAATCCTTCCTATTATTTCTCTTATGTCAAAAGGAGTTTTAAGACTAGGTTCTATTAAACCAAGGAGATCATCTTGATCGTATAAAGGCTCTTCTACAGAAAATCTAGGATTGGTGCCTTCTTTCTCCCAATTTAAATGAGACATTACTTCACGAGCAATTCTTATGCCATCTAAATCATCTTCAGCAAGATATTCTGCTAAGCCTGACTTCTCGGCGTGCATTTTTGCTCCCCCAATATCTTCTCTTGAAGATATTTCTCCAGTTGCCATTTGAACTAGAGGTGGTCCCGCAAGAGCAACATCGGCTTGATCCTTAACAAAAATATTATAATCAGACATACCAGGTTGGTAGGCCCCTCCAGCAGTAGCTGTTCCAAAAGTTACAGTCACAGTAGGAATATTAAGTTTTGATAGTTCTGTTATTTCGTAGAATTGTCTTCCAGATTCTGCAAAATGAGTCGTACCTCCAACAACAGCATTACTCCTAGGTCTTAGATCTCCGCCTGCAGATTCAACAAACTGTATGAAGGGCAATCTACTATCTCTTGCAATTTGCATTGCTCGCATCCACTTTTTCACAGAATAGAAATGCATAGCCCCAGCTAATACGGTAGGATCATTTGCAAAAATTATACATTCAATTCCTGAGCTTACTCCTATCCCAGCAATTGCTCCTCCTCCTACAGGATAATCAGATTTAAATGCTGCCAGACCACTAATTTCAAGAAATGGACTATCAGGATCTAAAAAATGAAATACTCTTTCTCTTACTGGAAGTTTTCCTCTTTTAGCAAGTCTTTCTTTGTGATGTTCGCCTCCTCCAAGTTCTGCTTCATCTAACAACTCATCAATTTCTTCAAGCATAGATAGCATGGAAGATTTGTTTTTCTCAAATTGATCGCTTGATTTATTTAATTTAGATTTAAAAGGCTGTGATTCTAATTTAGGCATTTTTAATTAATTGACTGAAAAATATGCCTGAAAAAACTATTTCTGTCCATTTAGATTTTGAGAAGTCTGGGTATAATACATCTCTCTTTGGGCGATTAACTCAATTGGTAGAGTGCCACCCTTACAAGGTGGAAGTTACAGGTTCAAGTCCTGTATCGCCCACCATTATATTTTTTAGTATTCGTATAAAGTGAGTACTTTTTGAAGTTACATTCTTTTTATACTATGTATAATTGGCTTTCTAAAATGGACCGGTAGTTCAGTTCTGGTTAGAACGCCGCCCTGTCACGGCGGAGGTCGCGGGTTCGAGCCCCGTCCGGTCCGCCATTATTTTAAAATTCTATTTCAGATCCACTTGGGGAAGGGGTCTTCCAATTCAATCCAATAATCTCTTCCTTTAAGAACTTCTTCTTCTTTCAAAAGACAATCATTCAACGCTTTTATTATTTTATTTTTATCTAAGTTTTGACCTATAAAAACTAATTCTTGTCGCATGTCTCCAAAAGGCTCTACCCAGCTTTTTTTTATAGAATCTAAATATACTTCTTCGGTAGGCCAGTCTTTTTCAGGGACTGCTTTCCAAAATAATCCAGCAAAACCATGACGAGCGATTCCTCCTGCTTGACTCCACTGACCAGCATATTGAGGTCTAGAAGCAAGCCAAAAATAGCCTTTCGAACGAATTAACTTACCAAATTGATTGGTATTATGAAGAAAACTGTGAAATTTAGCAGGATGAAATGGTCGTCTAGCTTCATAACTAAAACTGCTGATACCATATTCTTCTGTTTCAGGAATATGTTCTCCTCTCATTTCTTTAAGCCATCCTGGAGATTGTTGAGCCTTTTCAAAATCAAATTTACCTGTATTTAACACTTCATTAACATCAACTTCACCATTAGAAATAGGAATTACTTTTGCATCTGTATTTAAAGTTTTGATAATTGCATTAAGCCTTGAAACTTCTTCGGATGAAACTAAATCAGTTTTACTTATCAAGATGACGTCAGCAAATTCAATTTGATCTACTAGTAAGTCAGCAACACTGCGCTCGTCTTCTTCCCCAAGTGATTCCCCTTTATCTGCTAAATACATTGCTTCATCGTAGTCCTTCAAAAAATTAACTGCATCTACAACAGTAACCATTGTGTCTAAGTCAGCAACATCAGATAGAGAAGTACCATCTTCGTCCGCAAAAGTAAAAGTTTCTGCTACTGGTAAGGGTTCAGAAATCCCAGTTGATTCAATTACTAAGTAATCAAATCTCTTTTCTTGTGCAAGTTTTGTTACTTCAAGTAATAAATCTTCTCTTAAAGTGCAACAGATACAACCATTGCTCATTTCAACAAGTTTTTCTTCACTCCTATTTAAAGAAACTTCGTTTTGCACAATTGCAGAATCAATATTTATTTCACTCATATCATTAACAATGACAGCGACTTTTTTGTCTTGTCTATTATTTAATATGTGGCTTAAAACTGTTGTTTTACCAGCTCCAAGAAATCCAGATAATACGGTAACTGGCAGTTTTGAAATAATAGTTTTCTGCATAAAAATAATTTTATAAATAAGAACTTACAAAGATAAGTTTACTACAAATAAGAAAATAATAAATTTATAAAATTTATATTATCTATATAATAATTTTTACAATTTTTCATGAAAACTATTCTTCTCAAATCTAAAATACACAGAGCAGTCGTTACACACACTCAACTAGAATACGATGGTTCTTGCGGAATAGATTCAAATTATTTGAAAGCCGTTGACATTAAGCCTTTTGAACAAATCCATATCTATAATCTAACCAACGGAGAAAGATTGATTACTTATGCAATTGAGGCTGAAGCTGGATCAAAAACAATTTCCATGATGGGAGCTGCAGCACACAAAGCAAATGTTGGAGATTTAATCATTATTGCTGCATACGGAAGCTTTGAAGAAACAGAATTAGAAAAATTTGAACCAAAAATCTTAAGATTATAAAAATGACAATATTAAAAGACAAATTAACGCTTCCTTGCGGAGCACAAATCAAAAATAGAATTTGTAAAGCTGCGATGACTGAGAGAATAGCTTTTTCTGATAATTATACAAATCAAAGACATCTTAATCTTTACAAAAAATGGGCTGAAGGAGATATTGGAATTTTACTCACCGGCAATGTTCAAGTAGATAAAAAGCATTTAGAAGGTCCAGCTAATGTTTGTATAGAAGAAGAGACGTATATCGAACAGCTTCCGCTTTTGAGAAAATGGGCTGAAGAGGGCACCAAAGACAACACTCATTTATGGATGCAAATCTCTCACGCAGGTAGACAAACACCTGGAGAAATTAATTCATCCCCTAAAGCTCCTTCGTCTGTTCAATTGAAGATTCCAGGAAGAAATTATGGAATTCCCTCTGCATTAACGACAGAAGAAATACAGGAAATAATTAAAAAGTTTACTTTTGTTGCCAAGATTGCAAGAGAAACAGGTTTTACAGGAATTCAGATTCATTCTGCTCATGGTTATTTGCTCTCAGAATTTTTATCTCCTGATATTAATTTAAGAGAGGATGAATGGGGTGGAACAGTTGAAAATAGATCTAGAATTCACGTCGAGATAATCAAAAATATAAGAAGGGAGGTTGGTGAAGATTTTCCTATTTCTGTAAAAATGAATTCTGCAGATTTCCAAAAAGGTGGCTTCTCTCCAGATGATTCCATCCAAGTAGCAAAAATCATTGAGGCAGCTGGAGTAGACAACATAGAAATTTCTGGTGGAACTTATGAACAACCACGTTTGTTAGGACTTGATAACGTGAGTATCAATCCTGATCGAAGCGAAGTTCGAAAAGAGAGTACGATTGCAAGAGAAGCATATTTTCTGGAATATGCAGAAAAAATTAAGAAAAATATTCAGATACCATTGATGGTAACCGGAGGATTTAGAACTAAACAAGGAATGGAAAGTGCTGTTAAAAGTGGAGCTTGTGAAATTGTGGGTGTCGGTAGGCCGTTGTGTGCAAATCCATACGCGATTAAGGAAATGTTTGATGGAAAAATTGAACAGCTTCCTATTTACGAGAAAACTTTATCTTTAGGTCCTTGGATTCTCTCTCCATCAAGCCCCTTCAGATTGATTCAAGCTTTGAATGCTTTTGGAGCTCAAGCTTGGTTCTATCAGCAAATCAAAAGAATGGGAAATAATAAACTTCCAGATTTAAATTTAGGTTTGTTCTCGGCCTTTAGAAAAGATGCTAGTGAAGACAAAAAAGCTTTTAAAGACTTAAATTAATATTTTTTAGGAGAAATAAAATGAAAATAGATAAGTTATTCGATATCTCAGGAAAGGTCGCATTGGTTACAGGCGGCTCGAGAGGGATTGGAGAAATGATAGCAGCTGCTTTCTTAGCAAATGGAGTAAAAGTTTACATTTCAGCAAGGAAAGCCGATCCATGCGATCAAAAAGCTGAAGAGCTTTCAAAAACCTTTGGTTCTGAATGTATTTCAATACCAGCAGACGTTGGTTCTATGGATGGAATAATTAAACTAACTGACGAAATTAAAGCAAGAGAAGATAATTTAGATTTTTTGATAAATAATGCTGGCGCAGCATGGGGCGAAAAAATTGACGATTTTTCTGAATCCGGCTGGGACAAGGTTATGGATTTAAATGTCAAAGGGATGTTTTTTACTACTCAAAAACTGTTGCCATTACTAAGACAAGCTGGATCTCTTGAAGTTCCATCAAAAGTAATTAATATTGGGTCTATTGATGGAATAAACACTCCCGCTTTTGAAAATTACGTTTACAGCGCTTCCAAAGCAGCTGTTCATCAATTGACTAGGCATTTAGCTTCAAAGTTAGTAAGAGAAAATATTCTAGTGAATGCGATTGCTCCAGGCCCATTCCCAAGCAGAATGTTGGGGTCTGCAGTTGCCCATGATTTTAGTCCTCTTGAAGAGAGAAGTCCTGTGAAAAGGATTGGAACAATGGAAGATATTGGCGGTTTGGCTATTTATCTATGTTCTCGAGCTGGAAATTTTACAATTGGAGAAACGATTACTTGTGACGGTGGGTTAACAGCTTGTTCAGGACATAATTTGTCAGTTTAAAAAAAATCCTGCCTCTATTGAGGCAGGATTCCAAGATAAAGTATCTCAACTTTTTTCTTTCTAAGAGCGGCCGAAGCGTCTCTTAGTCGGAATAGGGAAAACCCTAGTCAGGCGGTTCCCCCTGATATTCCTGTTAAATTGTTCGTATTAATTTTGGATCACCTCCTGTCAGGGATTGTTAAAATTAGCAACAATAGAGACCCTGTTTTAAATTCTATCAATTGCGACTATTAATAATATTCTACTACTTAAATGGATCCTTTCAATTATCAAATTAACGTTGGAATAAAGAAATAAGCTAAAACAAATAAAAATACAATGCTTAATAAGTTAATAATTATTCCAGCTTTCACCATTTTTTGAATCGGAATTAATCCTGATGCATAGACTATAGAATTTGGTGGAGTAGCAACTGGCAACATAAATGCACAGCTTGCTGACAAAGTAAGAGGTAATATTAATAACATCGGATCTATTCCTAAGTTGAGACCCACACTTGCCACAACAGGTAAAAAGGTAACTGTAGTTGTCAAATTACTTGTTAATTCTGTTAAAAGAATCACCATTGTTATTACAATAAATAAAACAATAAAAAAATAAGTTTGAGAAGGTATGAGAGAAGCTAGCCATAAAGCTAATCCAGAGTCATTAACAACATAGGCTAAAGCCATCCCTCCGCCAAATAAAAATATTAGTCCCCAAGGAAAACCATTTTGAGCATCTTCCCAATTTAGAAGCTTCTCTTTCTTGTCCTTTCGATTTATAAAAAAAAGGGATAGACCACCTATCATTGCTATAACCGAATCATCTAGAAGAGATAACCCAGGTAAATCGTCTAATACTTGTCTAAAAATCCAACAAAATGCAGTGAAGGTAAATACTATTACTACTTTTTTTTCTTCATTTGTCATGGTTCCTAATTCGCTCAACATAGTTTCAAGCTCTGCTTTCGCATTAATTGAAGCTTCAAAATTCACAGGATATATAAATTTAGTTAGTAAATACCAAACTAAGGGACCCAAAATAATTGTTACTGGAAGCCCAAAAGCAATCCAATTTGCAAAACCAATGTCCTTGTTGAAGTTATCTCCAGCAAATTGAATGAGCACTCCATTTGGAGAGGTTCCAATTGGAGTAGCTATTCCTCCTAAAGAAGCGCTGTAGGCAATTCCTAGCAGTAAACACAATTGAAAATTATAAGATTGATTATCATCAATTTCTTTGACTGTATCTGTTATCACTTTAATCACGGAGATAGCGACTGGTAAAAGCATAATTGCAGTTGATGTATTCATTACCCACATGCTCAATAAAGCGCTGGCGAGCATGAATGAGGCAACTATACCATTAGCGTTCAATCCACTTAATCTTAAAATGTTTAAAGCGACTCTTTTATGAAGACCCCATTTTTGGATTGCAATAGCAATGATAAATCCGCCAGCAAATAAAAATTGAACTTTATTCATATACTCTTTACTGATAACACCAATTTCCACAACTCCTAATAAAGGGAAGAGTACTAATGGCATTAAAGCCGTGACCTGAAGTGGAAGAGCTTCAAAAGCCCACCAGATTCCCATTAAAGAAAATACAGCAAGAGTCAATCTTCCTTCTGTCGATAGACCAGTTGGGTTTTGAATAATCAAAATGAATATAAAGGAGATTAGACCTAACCAAAAACCTACAGACTTTATATTCCAAGAATTCATAATTAATTTTAAGTTAAAATATATTTTTTTCCTTATTAAATAAAGATTATTTTTATGACTTCTCGTTTTTCTATTTTAGGAGCAGGTTCTTGGGGAACGGTTTTGGCTAATTTACTGGCATGCAATGGTAATGAATGTTTGTTGTATACCAGAAATCAAAAGGTTTTTGATTCAATATCTACTAAACAGATTAATGAGATCTATCACCCCAAAAGACTAATAGACAAAAATGTAAGCATCACAAAAAAATTAGAAGAGCTTAAAACCTACTCTGATATTTGGATAATAGCTATTCCTTCTAAAAAAATACCATTAGTATTATCTGAAGTAGATAAAAACTCGTTATGTAAAAAAGAATTTATTATTGCTTCAAAGGGAATAGATAAGTCTTTTTCTACAATATCTGAAGTTTTGGAAAAACAATTTGAGATTCCTTCCAATAAAATTTATGTTCTGTCCGGTCCAAATTTAGCTGGGGAAGTTTTTGAAGGGCAAACTTCTGCTTCTGTATTGGCAGGAGAAAAGTTAAATAGAGTAGAGCAATTGTCAAAGTATTTTAATAACCAATCTTTCAAGGTATTTATTTCTCAGGATAAAAAGGGTGTTGAGCTATCAGGGTCTCTAAAAAACATTTATGCAATTTCAGCTGGTCTTGCTGACGGAATGGGAAGCAAGTTTAATACTAAAGCAATGTTACTAACAAGAAGTCTTCATGAGATGTCAGAATTATTTAAATCTTTAGGTGCAAATCCTGAAACTTTATTAGGTTTGGCTGGTGTTGGAGACTTAATTGCAACTTCAAGCTCCTCCGATAGTAGAAATTATTCATTTGGCTATTGTTTAGGAAAGGGTATGGATGTTGATACTTCACTTAAAAAGGTAAACCAGGTCGTGGAAGGAATAGGTGCTTTGGAAATGGTATTTGAGAAAAAAAATGAGTTAAAACTTATGATGCCGATCATAGACATCTTATATAAAATTGTGTTTAAAAATGAAAAGGCCGTAGATAGCTTTGCAGATATTTTAATAGAGGGTGATAATATAGATAGTTGATTATGAGCGAAAAAGAAAATAGTAACAACGAGCAAGACCAGATGATTTCAGTTAATCCTGAGGCTGTAGTTGAGAATATAAAAGAAACATCAATCTGGTTAAGATTAGTTTTGGTTTTAATCTTTTTATTTGTATTTACTTTTACAGATATAATTTTATGGTTGATCGCTGGCATCCAATTTCTGTTTACCATTTTTACAAAAAAGCCGAATGACAATTTACTAAGTTTATCTATTAAAATTAGAAAGTATTTAAGTCAAATTATTGATTTCGTAACTTATAGTTCTAATCTAAAACCTTTTCCTTTCAGTCCATTTCCAGACTAATAAATGCTTATACCTTAATAAGAATTATCTAAAAATAAGAAAAAACTTTTACAATCTGTATAATCAAATCATTATTATGAAAAAAAGTGAAAAAATAATTAATTTTAGACCTTCTAGAGAACAAGCCATGGAAGCTGTAAAAACTTTGTTAGCTTATACGGGCGATGATCCATCTAGAGAAGGTCTCATAGACACTCCAAAAAGAGTAATTAAAGCTTACGACGAATTTTTTGCTGGATACAATGAAGATCCAGAAGAAGTTCTTTCTAGAACTTTTGAGCAAGTTGAAGGTTATGATGAAATGGTTATTGTCAAAGGCATAAGAGTAGAATCTCATTGTGAACATCACATGGTTCCTATTATTGGTGTTGCACACGTAGGCTATATCCCTAACAAAAAAGTTGTAGGTATTAGCAAGTTAGCAAGAATGGTTGATTTGTTTGGAAAAAGATTGCAAACCCAAGAAACCATGACAGCTCAGATTGCTGATACGATTGAAAAAGTTTTAAATCCAAAAGGTGTCGCGGTAGTAATTGATGCGGCTCACATGTGTATGACTACTAGAGGAATTCACAAAACCGAAACAAGTACAGTTACTAGCAGGATGCTTGGCACCTTTAGGAAAAATGCTAATACTCGAGCAGAGTTTATGAACTTAATTAGTTCAGATAACTAATTTGTCTTCAGATCAAATTTTAGTTAAAAAGCCATTAATTTTCGCTACCGGCTCTGAAATCAGAAAAGATATTGCAGAGTCTCATGGCATAAGTTGTGAATTTATAAAATCAGAAGTTGACGAAGAACTTATTAAGTTAAATTTCCATGGAAATGACTTTGATAAGCTTGCAATACAATTAGCAACCGAAAAAGCTTTAGCTGTAAGCGATAAAAATAAAGATTATTTTGTTGTTGGAGTTGATCAAGTTTGTAGCTTAGATAAAGAAATACTTAACAAACCAGGAAATAAAGATAACGCAATAGTTTCTCTACAAAAACTGTCTGGGAAAACTCATTTTCAAAACTGCGGAATGGCAATTTGCAAGGACGGAAAAATTATTTGGCAGTCCTCTGCTATTGCGGAGTTAACTATGAAAGATTTAACTTTAGATGAAATTGAAAGATATTTAGATCTTGATGAACCTTTTAGTTGCAGTGGAAGTTATAAGTTTGAGGCAAATGGAAAAGATTTATTTTTAAATGTTATTGGTTCTGAATATACTATTCAAGGTATGGATATTGACCAATTAATAGAAGCTTTTTACCGAGAGGGTATAATTTGATTTATGAAGGATTTTAAAAATAAAGTTGCTGTTATCACTGGTGCTGGATCAGGAATGGGAAGAGAGCTAGCCATAGAGCTCGCTAAATCAGGAGCAAATATCGCTTTGGCAGAGATCGATGAAACAACTCTCGATGAAACTGCGGAGTTATTAAAGAAATATAATGTTGGCGTTTCAAAACATATTTTAGATGTTGGAAATAAAGAAGAAGTATATAACTTACCTGACAAAGTCATTGAAGAACATGGATCAGTAGATATGGTATTCAATAATGCTGGAGTTGGCCTTGCTTCTTCAGTTGAAGATTCAACTGATGAAGATTGGGAATGGGGCTTAGGCATCTTACTTCACGGAGTCATAAATGGTACACGAGCTTTTTTACCGCATCTGAAAAAAAGACCAGAAGCAGCTATTGTAAATACTTCATCAATTTTCGGATTGTTGAGTGTGCCAAATCAATCTATCTACCATGTTGGTAAATACGGTGTTAGAGGATTTACTGAAAGCTTAGCTTTAGAAATGAAAATGGAAAAATCTAATGTTGAGGTTTATTCAGTTCATCCAGGACATATTGGGACCAATATTGCCAATATCGGAGCGAGAAATGGAAAATTTGAATTTGATCCTGAAAAACAAGATGATGGGCCAAATATTTTTGGATCAAAAGCAAAAACTGTTGAAGAAGCAGGACAACTTTTTAAAGATAAAGCACCTATAAATGCAAATACAGCTGCAAAAATTATTTTAAAAAATATTAAGAAAAAAAATAAAAGAATTCTTGTTGGTTCAGATGCATATGCTTACGATCTTATTCAAAGAATTTTTCCTAAGTGGTATATATATCTTCTTCCTTTTGTCTTTTTAATAAGAAGATTATTTCCAAAAGACAAACCCCTAAACCGTTAACTAAATTTCAATATCTGGATAATCTTTTAGTTTTATTGAGTCTTGGTTTATTTCAAGGTCTTCATCGGGATTTAGTAATTCTTCGTTAGCTCGATAGAGCAGATTGAACTCACCAGATAAACATTTCTCATTGTAATCGAACTTCTTTTTTTTGGTATTCTCTAAAGATTTTTCATAAGAATTAATTTCTTTTTTGGTAAAAATTTCAGGCAATAATTTTTTTACAAAATTAGGATTGTAAATGCTCGTGGTCGCATTGTTGCCACCAAATCCTTTTGCATTTAAGAAAAAAGCATCTAAGTCATCAACATTGATCTCTTCATTTGTCATACAAAAATTTAAATTTTCTTTCACTACATCATCAGCCAATATTGGAGTTGAATTTAGACCAGGAATAATTCCTTGGTTAAAAATTCCTAAACTACATGCAAGTTGATCTCCGCCCGCAGGCCCCATTGTGTGACCAAGGTAACCTTTGAGACCTGTTACTTTGAGATTTTTAATATCTAGTGAAGTTGCACACTTACTTAAAACATCTGATTCAGTACTTCTATTTTGAAAAGTTCCTGTTCCATGGGCGATCACACAAGTTTGTTTTTTATTATCAAAATCTTTAATGTAATTTGAAAATGCTTGAGCCATGGTTATGTAATTTCCTATGCCAGGAGAGCTTATGGATTTTTTAATACCATCCGAATTAATGAAAACATGTGGAACAGCGCATAAAATCTCTGCTCCAATTTTTATTGCAAATTCTAGAGAAGTAACAACAGCAAATTGTGAAGATTCTCCCAAAACTAAGCCACAGTTATCACCAAAAGGTCTACAAGCCTTTGAAAAATCAATATCTTCAATACTTTCTCCATGTCGCTCTTGCATGGCAATAATTTTTTTGTCATCTGCAATACCAGTAGTAGCAAAAAAACCGTCAGTTACTTCTGGGTTAATGGGCGCCTCAGCAGAACCAATAACCGCATAATCAATTTCGTCAGATTTTATTAATGTAGATGCGGCATTTAAATTATAAAAAAAAGTTGCACATGCTCCAGCCACTTGACCACTTTTTCCTACTGAGCCTAATATATAGGCATTAATAAAGTCGGCGGACATTTCAATTAAGGACATAGATAAATGTTTTGAGCTAGCTCTTTTATTCTGTAATCTCGATTGCATTAAGCCACCTAGTCCCTTTTCATCGAGTTGACCTATCGCTGGTCCTGCAAATACAGCAACTCTGTTTGGGTCTAAAAGCGGTTGAATTTCATCCTGCCAATCAATTCCCATATTATTTAGTGCATCATTTACACCAAAAACAGTCATTTTAATGCCCCTAGGGTGTTGTCTAGAATTATATAAGTTATCTATTTCATAAAAATCAGGTAGTTTAGCTCCTGCATTCACCCCCATTTGTTCAGTCATAAATCCAAATGGGTCGAGGGCTTTATCAATTTGTCTTATAAGCGTACCTGACAATATTTCTTGATCAGTTTTATTTTCTTTAGACAAAGACATTAAGTCTTTTAGGACATCTTTTTTGTCTTGGCCTGATAGGTTTTGAAAAATTAATCTCTTGTAAGCCATGTTACCAGATGTTCTTCCAGCTGAATTTAAACCGCCCATTGAACATATAACCGGAAGTTTTTTTAGATTTTTCATTGTTATTTTTAATCAGATAGTATTAATATTTTATATCAATTAAGGAGAAATAATGCACCCAGGAGTAAATGGACCCAAATACAAGGATAAACCGGCAATTATCATGGCTGGTAGTGGTGAAGTTGTAACACATCAAGAGCTTAATGAAACTTCCAATCAATTGGCTCATCTTTTTAGATCTTTAGGATTGAATCCAGGCGATAGTATGGCGTTTATGATGGAAAATCATAAATATTTTTTTCCAATAGCTGCAGCAGCTTATAGAAGCGGGTTGCGTTACACTGCAATAAGCTGGCGCTTACAACCAGAAGAAGTTGAATATATCGTTAAAGACTGTGGTGCCAAAGTCTTCATAACATCAAAATTTTTAGAGGAAAATGCAAATCTTCTGACACCTTTATTAACTGAAGTTAATAAATACATGGTTGATGGAGAAACAGAAGATTACTTATCTTTAGAAAAAACTATCGAACAATTTCCCAAAAGTGCTATTGAAGATGAATGTCAAGGATCAACAATGTTATATTCTTCTGGAACAACTGGAAAACCCAAAGGAGTAAGCAGAGAAATTACCTTAAGCCCTTTACCTTATACAGCTGAAGAAGAAGACCTTGGTTTAACAAGGGTCGTAGAGGGTATGTATGGAGCGAGTCCAGATTCAATATATTTATCCCCAGCGCCTTTGTATCACTCTGCGCCAATGGCATTTAATACCGGATTTCAAGCTTTAGGAGGCACTTCTATAGTAATGGAAAAATTTGATCCTGAAGAGGCATTACGTTTAATAGAAAAATACAAAATAACCCATTCACAATGGGTTCCAACCATGTTCGTTAGGTTTTTAAAAAGTGATCCATCAATTTTTAATAAGTATGACTTAAGTTCTCATCAAGTAGCTATTCATGCAGCCGCACCTTGCCCTGTTGAAGTTAAAGAGAAAATGATTGATTGGTGGGGACCAATTATTCATGAATATTATGCAGGAACTGAATTCAATGGCTTTGTTGCTTGCAATTCTGAAGAATGGCTTCAACACAAAGGGACGGTGGGAAAATCTTTATTAGGTCCTATTCATATTCTTGATGATGATGGTAATGAACTTCCAAAAGGCGAAGAGGGCACCATTTATTTTGAAGGACCGACTTCTCAAAGTTTTGAATATCATAACGATCCAGAAAAAACTAAAGGCTCTAGATCGAAAGAGGGATATTCAACATTGGGAGATGTTGGATACCTGGATGAAGATGATTATTTATACTTAACTGATCGTAAAGCTTTCATGATTATTTCTGGTGGAGTTAATATCTATCCTAAAGAAACTGAAGATGTCTTAGTTATGCATCCGAAAGTTGCTGACGTGGCTGTTTTTGGAGTTCCAAACGAAGAGATGGGCGAAGAAGTTAAAGCAGTTGTTCAACCAGTAGAAATGAAAGAAATTGAAAATAATTTAGAGCAAGAACTAATGGCTTATTGTCGTGAAAAAATTTCTCATGTTAAGTGTCCAAAGTCTATAGACTTTAGACCAGAGCTACCAAGACATCCAACGGGAAAACTCTATAAAAGGCTTTTAAAAAACGAATACTGGGATAAATAAGATTATTTTAAGCTAGCCTCGCAACTCTCAATCGTTTGCAGGATTAAAGTATTAATTGTCATTGGGCCTACTCCACCCGGTACGGGAGTATAGGCCATAGATCTGTCAGCTACATTTTCTAATTCTATATCTCCACATTTTTCGGGATGATAACCAGCATCGATAACAATTGAATTATCTCTAATCCAATTACCCTTAATAAATTTGGGAATACCAACCGCACCAACAATAATATCTGCTTCTTTGATGATGTTTTCCAGTTCTTTAGTTTTAGAATGACAAATTATTACCGTACAATTTCTATTGAGTAACATCATGGCCATTGGCTTTCCAAGGATAGGGCTTCTTCCAACTACGACAGCTAACTTTCCCTCTAATTCAACTTCATATTCATCTAATAATCTCATGATTCCATAGGGTGTACAGGAACCAAAAGCTTTTTCTTGCATACTCATTTTTCCAAATCCAGAAGTAGTTACTCCATCAACGTCTTTATTAATATCAATTTCATCAAAACACTTTCTCTCATCTATATGATTGGGAACTGGATGTTGCAGCAAGATGCCATGAACATTTTTATTGATGTTAAGTTTTTTTATTTCTTCTATAAGCTCATTTGTTGATGTATTTTCTGAAAGTTCTATCTTTAATGATTCCATGCCAATTCGGTTACATGCATTACCTTTCATTTTTACGTATGTCGCAGAAGCTGGGTTATCTCCAACTAAAATTGTCGCGAGTATTGGAGTTACCCCAGTTTTTTCTTTGATTTTAGAAACCCTAAGTTTTAACTCTTCTTCAGATTTTTCAGATAATTTTTTTCCGTCAAGTACAATAGCCATTATTATGTATGATAACATTCCTCAAATTTTTTTTAACGGGGTGTAGCGCAGTCTGGTAGCGCGCCTGCTTTGGGAGCAGGATGTCGGGGGTTCAAATCCCTCCACCCCGACCAAAAAAATGTTTTCAAGACTAATTCAAGCCTTTTGGTTAGAATACTTTCTAATTATTCTCTCGGTAGCTCAGCTGGATAGAGCATCTGCCTTCTAAGCAGAGGGTCGCAGGTTCGAATCCTGCCCGGGAGGCCATAATATGGTGGGCGTAGCTCAGTTGGTAGAGCGCTGGTTTGTGGTACCGGTTGTCGTGGGTTCGAGCCCCATCGTCCACCCCAATTGGAGATAAAATGTTTGGATTTGGAAAGAAAGAAAAAGTCAAAAAGCTTAAATTTAAAATTCTATCGAGTTTAATGACTGAGGAGTATCAAAAAAAACTATCTCAAGAACAAGCTTCTTCTGACTTGAAAGGTTATAGAAAAGGAAAAGCTCCTTTAGATGTTATTGAGAAGTTTTACGGTGAACAACTCAGAGCAAGAGTAATCTATGAAACAATGACTAACGAATTTTATAAAATCGTAACAGAAAAAAAGATATCTGTTGTTGGTCAGCCTGCACTAAACCCTTTATCTATGGATATCAGTAAAGATATAAATGTAGAAGCTTCATATGAAATTTACCCTGAATTTGAGTTAAAGAAATTTTCAACATTGAAAATAAAGAAACCTATATGCGATTTAATGGATGAAGATATCAATAATACAGTTGAAAAAATGCAAACAAGGTTTGGAAAGCTTGACAAAGTAGAAAAAGAAATTGAAGAGGGTAATTTTGCAAAAATTAACTTTGAAGGGTTTTTGGATAATGAAAAATTCGAAGGTGGTACTGCTCAAGATTATCTTATAGAAATTGGGTCTAAGAATATGATTCCGGGTTTCGAGGAGGGTTTAATTGGATTAAAAAGTGGAGATAAAAAAGACCTTAATTTAAATTTTCCAGATGACTATCATGCTGAAAATCTTAAGGGGAAAGAAACTTTATTTAAAATAGAAGTTATTGAGGTTTTAGAAACTAAACCTGCCGAGTTAAATGAAGATTTTTTTAATCAAGCAGGTATTCCATCAAAAACAGAAGAGGAATTTAAAAATAACCTGAAAGCTCAATTAGAAAGAGATCTTGAAATTACTGGGAAAAGGAAATTAAAAGAAAGAATATTTGATGCAATTGAACAACAAAATTCCTTTGAAATCCCCTCAGCAATGGTTTTGGCGGAAGCTAAAAATTTAAGAAACTCTTCAGCCCAACAAATGGGAATGGACCCAGCAAAACTCAAAGATGATGAATTTCCTTTAGAAACATTTGAAGAAAATGCTACGAAAAGAGTAAAACTTGGCGTTATTCTAAATAAAATAATTGAAGAGAGAAAAATTGAAAAAAATGATGACCTTATAAAGGAACTTATAGAAGAAAGAGCAACTGGATTTAAAGATCCTGAACAATACAAGCAGTGGATTTTTGGAAATCAAGAGCAGTTAAAAAACATTGAATCCATAGCCTTAGAAGAACAAGTGACTGAACTCATTTCATCTGAAGCTAAATGCGAAATTGAGAAACTAAGTTTTGAAGAAATGATGTCAATGAGTTAAATTAAATCCATGGATTTTAAAAATCAACTTGTACCAATGGTGGTTGAACAAACACCTAGAGGGGAAAGAGCATTTGACATATATTCAAGGCTTTTGAAAGAAAGAGTTATTTTCATTACTGGAACGGTTGAAGATCACATGGCTAATTTAATTGTAGCTCAGTTACTTTTTCTAGAAGCTGAAAATCCAGAAAAAGATATCAATCTCTATATTAATTCACCAGGTGGGTCAGTTACTGCTGGTCTTTCGATTTATGACACAATGACATATATAAAACCTGATATTAGCACTCTTTGTATTGGGCAAGCCTGCAGCATGGGAGCAGTATTACTCGCTGGAGGCTCTAAGGATAAAAGATTTGCTTTGCCAAATTCTAGAATAATGATTCATCAGCCAATGGGGGGCTTTCAAGGACAAGCTACTGATATTGAAATTCATGCAAAAGAAATGCTAAAAATTAGAACCAAGCTAAATGAAATATTGTCTAAACATTGTGAGCAATCTCTAGAAAAAATTACAGAAGATACTGAAAGAGACAATTTTATGTCTGGGGAAGAAGCCTGTGAATATGGTTTAATTGATAAAGTTTTATCAGAAAGAATAGAAAAATGACAGATAAAGACAACAAAGAAAAACAATTGTTCTGCTCATTTTGTGGCAAGAATCAAAGTGAAGTAAAAAAATTGATTGCAGGTCCTTCGGTTTATATTTGTGATGAATGTGTTGCTTTATGTAATGACATTATCAAAGAAGATTCTTCTGGAGAAGCTAAAGACGATCAAAAAGATAATTTACCTATACCAGCTGAAATCAACGAAATTCTTGATCAATATGTAATAGGTCAAAATGATGCGAAAAAAATTCTTTCTGTTGCCGTATACAATCATTATAAGAGACTAAGAAACACTAATCTTTCTGATGATGTTGAACTAGGAAAAAGTAACATCTTATTACTAGGTCCTACAGGTAGTGGAAAAACTCTCTTAGCGCAAACGTTAGCAAGATTACTAGATGTTCCATTCACAATAGCTGATGCAACAACTTTAACTGAAGCTGGATATGTTGGAGAAGACGTTGAAAACATCATTCAAAAACTACTTCAAAAATGTGATTATGATGTAGAGAAAGCTCAATTAGGAATAGTCTATATTGATGAAATAGACAAGATTGCAAGAAAATCTGACAACCCATCAATTACTAGAGATGTTTCTGGAGAAGGAGTTCAACAAGCTTTGTTGAAGTTAATTGAAGGAACCACTGCTTCAGTTCCTCCTCAAGGCGGAAGAAAGCATCCTCAACAAGAATTTCTTCAAGTTGACACCTCCAATATCCTTTTCATATGTGGCGGAGCATTTTCAGGTCTAGATGAAATAATTAGAAGTAGATCTGAAGAAAAAGGAATTGGTTTTGAAGCTACTGTTACCAAAAATTTCGAATCAAAAAATGTAGCTGAAACTATTAAAAAGGTTAAACCAGAAGATTTAATTAAATATGGTTTGATTCCAGAATTTATTGGTCGGTTACCTGTAATTGCTTCTTTAGAAGAGTTAGATCAGGAGGCTCTCATAACAATCTTGACTCAACCTAAAAATTCATTGACTAAACAATTCATGAAACTTTTCGAAATGGAAAATGTTGAACTTGATATTCGTGAAGACGCATTAAAAGAAATTGCTAAGAAAGCAATCAGTATGAAAACAGGTGCTAGAGGTCTTCGCTCAATTATTGAAAATATCTTGCTAGATACAATGTATCAAGTCCCTTCTGAAATTGAACTTGAAAAAGTCGTTGTTGATTCTGCTTGTGTCAAAGGCGAATCTAAACCTTTATACGTTTATAGAAACGATAATAAAACTCAAGAAGAAAATAATTAAGCTCTTGTTTTTTTTGATATAGGCACTATTAAAGATATATATAAGAGATATTTATGTTATTACCTTTAGTTCCATTAAGAGACGTTGTTATATTCCCCGGAGTAGTAACCCCATTATTTGTTGGCAGAGATAAATCAATCAATGCTTTACAAAAAGCTATGGCTGACGACAAGTCAGTTATGTTGATAGCCCAAAGAAACGCAGATGATGAAGATCCAACATTGGAAGATCTTTATAAAATCGGAACCGTTTCTACAATTTTACAATTAATCAAATTGCCGGATGGAACTTTTAAAGTTTTAGTAGAGGGGATTAAAAGAGCAAGTTTAGAAAATATTAAAGATAAAAAAGATTATTTAGAGTCTGAAGTGGAAATCTTAAATACTTCTTCTATGGACGACGATTTGCAACAAAGTTACTTAAACACTTTAAAAGCTCAATTTAAGGATCTTTCTAAAGCATCTTCCAAAATTAGACCAGAAATTATAAGTCAAGCAAGATCTATAGAAAGATTGGATAAGCTTATTGATACTTTAGTAGGCCATTTATCTTTATCTCTTGAAGATCGTCAAATTCTATTAGAAGAAACGGATCTTGAAGAAAGATCAAAGAATCTAGTTTCACTTTTAGAAAATCAACTGGACCTAACTCAAATGGAGAAAAAAATACGAGATAGAGTTAAAAAACAAATGGAAAAAAGCCAAAAAGAATATTATCTGAGTGAACAGATGAAAGCTCTTAAAAAAGAGATGGGTGAAGGTGAAGACATAGATGATGAGATAGAAGCTATTGAGAAAAAAATTAAGGATTCAGGTATGCCCAAAGAGGCTACGGAAAAAGTTAATACGGAATTAAATAAATTTAAATTAATGCCGCCAATGTCTGCTGAAGCTTCTGTCGTGAGGGGATATATTGATTGGATGATAAGTATCCCTTGGAAGAAGAAATCTAAAATTCAAAAGAATATCTCTAAGGCCTCAGAAATCCTTGAAAACGATCATCACGGTTTAGAAGAAGTAAAAGAAAGAATTCTTGAATTTTTATCTGTGCAAAAAAGAGTTAGTAAAATTAAAGGGCCAGTTCTTTGCTTAGTTGGACCCCCTGGAGTAGGTAAAACCTCTTTAGGAGAATCCATTGCTAGAGCCACGGGTAGGGAATTTGTAAGAGTTGCACTGGGCGGAGTAAGAGACGAAGCTGAAATTAGAGGGCATAGAAGAACATACATAGGATCTATGCCAGGTAAGATTCTTCAAAAGATGTCAAAAGTTGGGGTTAAGAATCCTCTATTTCTTTTAGATGAAATTGACAAAATTGGCGCTGATTATAGAGGTGATCCTTCATCTGCCTTGCTTGAGGTTTTAGATCCAGAACAAAATCATACTTTTAATGATCATTATTTAGAAGTTGACTATGATCTTTCTGACGTAATGTTTGTTTGCACAGCCAACTCCTTAGATATTCCTGGTCCATTGCTTGATAGGATGGAAATAATCAGGCTTCCAGGTTATACAGAAGATGAAAAATTAAGTATTGCAAAAAATTATTTAGTACCAAAACAACTTAAAAATAATGGGCTTGCTGATAGCGAAATTATCTTTGAAGACTCTGGTATTCTCGATGCAATTAGATACTTTACTAGGGAGGCTGGAGTTAGAGCCTTAGAAAGAGAGATAGCTAAAATTTGTCGAAAAACTATAAAAAAAATTGCTGATTTAAAAAGAAAAACTAAACAAAAGATCTCTTCTAAAAATATTGAAGATTTTCTCGGGGTTAAGAAATTTGATTTTGGTGAAGCCAAAGAAAAAGATCGTATCGGACAGGTGACTGGCTTGGCTTGGACGCAAGTTGGGGGTGAACTTCTTACCATCGAAGCATCTGCTTTCAAAGGAAAAGGAAAAATAATCAAGACTGGTAAACTTGGTGACGTAATGCAAGAGTCTATTCAAGCAGCCATATCTGTAGTTAGATCTAGATCTGAAGGGCTTGGAATAAATCCTGATTTTTATGAGCTTAATGATATTCATATCCACGTTCCTGAAGGTGCGACTCCAAAAGATGGTCCCAGTGCAGGAATTGGTATGGTCACTGCTGTCACTTCAGTTTTAGCTAACCTGCCTGTTAGAGCTGATGTAGCTATGACCGGTGAAATTACTCTTAGAGGTGAAGTCTTAAAAATTGGTGGACTTAAGGAAAAACTATTAGCGGCTCGTAGAGGAGGCATAAAAACAGTTTTGATACCTGACGGTAACGTTGGTGATTTAAAAGAAATACCTGAGAAAATTACAAAGGATTTACAGATCAAACCTGTTAAATGGATTGATGAAGTATTTAAAGTGGTTTTTACTGAAGAACCCAAACCTTGGGTGGCAGAGAAGATAGTTGAACCGAAAACTCGAAAAACTTTGAAAAATAAGAAAAATAAACTTGAAACTCATTAAAAATTTATTTAAGCATTACCTCATATCTGCTTGACATCTATATAACTTAGGAATTAAATGACCAGAGTTATTAACGAATAGTTAATAACTTTTATTTTATTTAAATTTAAACAGAGAGAGTTATGAATAAAGCAGAATTAATTGATTCAGTAGCATCAGCAACGGACATGTCCAAAGCTGAGGCGGGGAGAGCTTTGGATGCTGTTCTTGATGGAATAGCTGGAGCATTAAGTAGTGGAGACCAAGTTGCATTAGTTGGTTTCGGTACTTTCTTAGTAAGAGAAAGAGCGGCAAGAATGGGAAGAAACCCACAAACTGGCGAGACTATTCAAATAGCTGCATCTAAAGGTGTTGGTTTTAAACCGGGTAAAGCCCTTAAAGATAGTTTATAAAATATATATAATAAAAAACGCGTCGTAATGGCGCGTTTTTTTTTGGAAATATGTCGGCAATATCAAATATAAGAAAAAATTTAAGTTCGACGGGTTCAACAATAATTGTTGGATTTATCGTATTTGTATTGGTTGCAACTTTTGGAGGCTTTATTGGTAATACTAATTTAGGAAATAATCAAGCATTTTCAGTAAATGGAGAAGATATACACATCGGTGAATATAATTTAGAAGCTAATAGAATTTCATCTAATTTTAATTCTGGAGATATTTCTGATGATGATCTAGAAGCTTTCACAAGAAGTTCGATCATTTTTAAAGAATTATTTTCTCAAAAGGCAGACGACTTAGGCCTTGATATATCTGAAGATAAAATAAACGATATTATAAAAAAGGATATTAGTTTTTATGTAGATGGTAGATTTGATGTAAATATTTTCCGAGGGCTTTTGTCTAGGCTAGGGATGACTACTGAAGATTTTAGGGCACTTACCAAGTCAAAATACAATGCTCTGGAATTGATAAATTTTTTTAACAACTCGGTTTTTGTAACCAATGAGGATGCAAAAAGTTTTATAACAACTTCAAAGCAAAAAAGAAATATTAGATTTAAAAAAATAAATTTAAAAGATGTTGCTGAGCTTCAAACCGTTTCAGAAAAAGAGATAATTGATTTTTATGAAAATAACCAGTCAAATTTTCTTACATTAAAAAAAATAGATTTAAATACGATTAGTATTTCTAAGGATGACTTTAAAAAGGGATTGGAAGTATCTAATGATGAAATTAAAGAAGAAAAAGAAGCTTTATCTATGAGTAGTCAAAACTCCGGACAGTCTAGGATCAGTCACATTCAGTTATCTTATGATTCAAATAACAAAGATGAACAGCTTTACCTTGCAAATGAGATTGTTTCAAAAATAATTGATTCGTCGGAAACTTTTAATGATTTGGTTTTGGCTTTTTCTGACGACGTTGGATCCAAAGATAATTTTGGTGATCTAGGATTTACCGATGGAACTATTTTTCCAGATAAATTTGAAAATGCTATTTCTAATCTCAATATCAATGAGATTTCCGATGTTATCGATCTTGATGGTTCTTTTCATATTTTAAAATTAACGGAAAAAAACGAATTTACTATTTCTGATGATGAAATTATAGAAAGACTTATTTCAATGAAAGCTGAAGATGAGCTTCAAGATGTTTTAAACGAAATTGACGAGAACATAGATAATCTATCAGTTACTGAAATTTCTGAAATATATAATATCTTTTCCAGCTCTATCAACGGGATGTCCGTTACGGACTTAATTACTTCCTATGGGGAAGTAGATTTAATTGAAGACTTTGAACGTGGAAATGTATTTCTTAATGAAATTTATGGGCCATATGAATCAGATCAAGGATACGTTATTTTGGAACCAACAGACTATTTTCCTAGTACGTTAAAACCATTGGAAGAAGTTAAGGATGAAATTGTTAACGAATTAAAAATTTCCTCAGCAAAAATATTATTACCTTCTTTGATAAATGACTCTTTGGTAGATATTAGAAGTGAAAATAATCTAGAGAGCTTCACAACATACTCAGAGGTAGATAGAGATACTAGTTTATTTCCTCAAGAGGTTGTAAGCGCTATTTTCTCTATTTCTGACTCGAATGGAGAAGATTCAATTATATCTAAGGTTTATTTAGATGACGCCTATGTAATCCAGCTCACAGATGTCGAAGATTTCAAAGGCGTCATTACATTAGAAGAAATACAAGAAACTAAAGATTTTATTAGCCAGGCATTAGGTGAAATTGAAAGAGATAGCTTGTATGAAGATTTAAGAGCTTCGGCAAAAATTTACTAATCCGCTTCAGATAAATCACCCATAGCAGTAATGTTGAAACCTGCATCAACATATAAAATTTCTCCAGTTATTCCACTGGCTAAGTCAGAGCACAAAAAAGCTCCCGCATTTCCAACTTCTTCAACAGTGATGTTTCTCCCTAAAGGACTCCTAGACGCATTATAAGAAAGCATTTTTCTGAAGCTTTTAATTCCAGACGCAGCTAAAGTTTTTATAGGTCCTGCAGAGATGGCATTTACTCTAATATTGTCTTTGCCGAGACTATTAGCTAAATACCTTGTAGTAGATTCCAATCCTGCTTTGGCAACACCCATGACATTATAATTTGGTAAGGTCCTTACAGCGCCTAAATAGGAGAGTGTCAACAAAGATGCATTTCTATTTTTCATAAGATTTTTTGATGCTTGAGCTAATGCAGTGAAACTGTATACGCTTATGTCATGAGCTATCTTAAACCCTTCTCGAGTAGCAACTTCAGTAAAATCTCCCTCTAATTCATTTGCTGGAGCAAATCCAACAGCATGAACTAGTCCGTCCAAATAGCCCCATTTACTTTCTACTTTTTTTACCAAGTTTTTAATAGAATCATCATCTGAAACATCACACTCAATGTAAGTATCACAATTTAGTTCTTGTCCAACTTGCATGACTTTGCTTTTAAGTCGTTCTGATTGATAAGATAAGATTATTTCTGCTCCTTGGTTACGCATAGCTCTAGCTATTCCTGCAGCAATTGAAAATTTATTTGCTACACCAACAATTAAGAATTTTTTTTTGTTTAAAAAAGACATATCAAAATTTTATCACGTTGAGTATAATCATTCCTCGTGAAATTCAAGATCTATTTTATTTTATCCTGCTTATCCCTATTTTCCTTAACAGGTCATTCATATTTTCATGAAGAACATTTAGATCTTGATCATGAAGAAGAAACCGAATTTTGTACTTTTTGTCATTTTACCGAAGTTAATTTTTCAGACGATCTTTCAATTGAAATTTATAATAAGTATTCAACAAATTACTTTTTTTCTTCTCAAAACAACTTATTTAATTTATCTAATTCAAATTTTTTCATTCGAGCTCCGCCTAATTAATTTAAAGAGTTTATTTTTTTAATTAATTACAAAAAACAGGAGTTTTTATGAAAAATTTTTATATTTTTTTTGCTGCTTTATTTGTAGCAACAGGATTATTAATTGCTCAGGAAGATATTGAAGAACTTACAGTTACTTCAGCTTTTCTAGATAGTGATGCAAGTAGTATTAATAATCCTATACATGTCATTCAATATTCAGACTTTTCCAAAAAAGGAGTCTCAACATTAGCTGAGTCAATTGATTCATTATTGGGTGTTTCAAATCAAGATTATGGCGCTTCGGTTGGCCAACCAATTATCAGAGGTATGTCTGGTAACAGAGTTAAAGTTTTGAATAATGGGTTGGTCGTAAGAGACGTAGCCTTTATGGGCGCCGATCATCCTATAGATGTTGATATTGGCGGTGTTGAACAAATTGAAATAATCAAAGGACCTTCATCTATTCTTTATTCAAATGGTGCGATTGGGGGAATAGTAAATATCGTTGATAATACAATTTCAAAAAAAGACTTTCTAGAGAATGTTATAAACATTGGTTTTGAATCTCAATCAGTCAACGATGGAGATAATTTCAATTTTAACTATTCAGGAAATGTTGAAGGAATTAATTTATTCTTTTCTCATACTCACAAAAACCTAGATAATTTTGATATTCCAGATGAAGCAGTAATTCATGATGACGATGATGACGATCATGATGAGTCATCTTTCCTTGCAAATTCTGATTCAAAGATGTCTGCAACAAGATTTGGTATTTCAAAAACAGGAGATTGGGGTTACTACGGTATTTCCGCATTGAATATAGATCAATTTAACGGAGTGCCGTTTCACGGTGAAGAGCACGAAGACCCTGTTGATCCAGGCGACCCAGAACCAGAACATGAAGATGAAAGGATTTTTGCTTTTACTGATTCTAGCGTGATAAATTTCGCAGGAGAATACCAATTGAATGGTCCAATTAATTCGATTGCTTATTCGCTTCGTGAAACAGATTCTTTTCTAACTGAACAGCATGAAGAAGAAGACCATGATGATGACCACGCTAATGAAGGCGGCGATGGAGATGATGGAGGTGACGGTGGAGACGATCACGAAGAACACGGAGCTACTACTTTCACTAATGATTCGGAAGAAATTCAGTTGATTTTAGATATATCTAAAGAAAACGAGCAAAAAATTGTTTTCAACATGGCTAATTCTGATTCTTCAGTAATTAAAGAAGAAGGAACACCTTCGATGAGACCAGCTGATACATCTGAAGAAACTATTGGTTATTATTTAGGAACAAATTTTAATGATTTACATTTAGATTTCGGAATTAGATATGATCAAATTAGTATTGGTGGTTCCATTTCTGATGCTACCGACCCTAACAACGTAGTGATAACTAATCACAATTTAGACTTCGATAACTTGAGTTATTCTTTATCTCTTAATACGCCTCTCGGGGATAATATTGAAGCAACGTTGGGATATTCAAATGTTGAAAGAGCACCTTCTTCAACTGAGATATTCATGAATGGTAAGCATATGGCAATTCAAAGATATGAAATCGGAAGTGTTGCCTTAAATACAGAAGAATCTAAAAACATTGATTTAGAATTTTCTTACCAATTAAATAATATTCAGTTTAATTTACTTTATTTTGAAAATGATGTTGATAACTATATTTATCTTCTAGATGATCCTAATGGTACAGAGCTTGAAGAAGTGCTTATCGCAAGACACTCTCAACAAGATGCTGAATTCGACGGATATGAGTTTAGTGTGAAAACAGATTTTGATTTATTCAATGGTAATTTATCTGTGCTGCTTGGAAAAGATTCAGTAGATGGTAAATTTTTAGATGGGTCAAACATTCCAAGAATTACTCCATCGAGAGATATTTATTCTTTTGTATACACTCAGGATGGTTTAACTTTTGATTTATCGTTGAAAAACGTTAAATCTCAACATGATGTTGCAGCTGGCGAATCAATAACTGATGGATTTGACATGATAGATTTAATGGTTTCTAAATCCTTTAATCTTTATTCAGAGGATGATTTGACTTTAAGCTTTTTTGGTTCAAATTTAACCGATGAAGTTGCGAGAAATCATTCTTCTTACGTAAAAAATGAAGTTCCTTTAGCAGGACGAAATTTGGGATTGAGATTTGATTTAAGTTTATAGATCTTTCATATCGAATATCTTTTACAAAACATATAGAATGAAGGAGTTAATTACTCCTTCATTCTTATGGTAAAAATATATTTTTTATATTTATCGTTTTTTTTAATTTCCTTAGTAGTTCATTCACAAAATGATGAATTAACTGAGCAATTGGTAGTAACTGGATCATTATTAAAATCTAGCAACGAAAGAGTTGTAAATCCTTTTTTTAGAATTGATAAAGAAGACTTAGAAAAAAACGGCTCTTTTAGAATTGAAGATTATTTATTTACTTTACCTCAAATTAACCCAAGTAATACTGCTTTACAATCAGGCTTCTCAAACGGCATTGCGTCCATAAGCTTAAGAGCCTTAGGAAGTGATAGAACCTTGATCTTGGTCGACGGAAAACGTCTTTCTCCTGGAACTCCATTTGACGGTCATTCTCAGGCAGATATAAATCAGATCCCTGATTCATTAGTTAAAAGAATAGATATAGTTACTGGTGGTAAATCGACTATTTATGGATCTGATGCGATAGGTGGAGTAGTAAATTTTATTTTAGATAGAACTTTTGAGGGATTAAAAATAGATCTTCAAGGCGGATTTTATAATCATGACAATAATAATCATCATTTAAGAGAAATACATCTAGCAAAACCTTATCCCTTAGCGCCAGAGTCTGTAAGTGATGGCAACCAAGAAACTTATTCAATTACATTTGGAAAAAAATTTAATAAAAACTTACATTTAATTTCATATTTAAATTATAGAAAGGTTGATTTTGTCAGGTGGTCTGAGAGAGATATAAGTAATTGCGCTCTCTCAAGTAACTCTGTTTGCAGAGGCTCGTCTGCATCAAAAGAAGGTTTTTTTAAGATCGGAGCTGATACAACTTATCATGTTCAAGGTACGAACTTTATACCTGGCAGTACTGTTTACAATTTTGCTTCTTTTAACTTTTTGCAACGACCTGATGAAAAATTAAATTTTGGTTTATTAATTGATTATCAAATAAATAATAATCATCAAATTAAAACAAGTTATTTTCGAATGAATGATGAGACCACAGCGGGACTGGATTACTCTCTTTTATTTAGAGAGACAGTGTCAATTCCCTGTGCTAATCCTTTTTTATCCACCCAACAAATTGAAAAATTGTGTACCGATTTTGGTTTAATCAACTCAGATTCTCAGTCAGTCATTTTGAGCAGAAGAAATTTTGAAGGTTCACCTAGAGAGCAATTTTTTGATTTAACAAATGAACGTTTCGTTTTCGATTTGAATGGAAATCTAAGAAATAATTGGAAATATAATTTTTTTATTCAGAGATCTATCACAGATTTAAACTATATTTATTTTAATGATATTTCAAAATCCAAAACAGCAAATGCTCTTAATATATCAGGAACAGTATCAAACCCAGTATGTATTAGTAATGACCCAGATTGTGTTCCTTGGAACATTTTTATAAACAACGGAAATCAGGTTGTTTCAAATCCATCTTTAGGAGTAACTCAAGAATTATTGGATTATATTAATTTAGACTTATCTATTTTTGGATCAAGTAATGAATCTCAATATTTTATTAGTTTTATGAACTCAATTCCTTATGAAAGTCAATTGCTCTTAAATCCCTCATTTGCTTTTGGATATGAAAAAAGAAAAACGGAGCTAGTTAAACTACCTGATGAAAACTTTCAAGGCGACGACGGTGCTGGGCAGCAAGTAGAACAACGTGTTTTGATTGGAGAAATAAATGTAGATGAATTCTTTGTTGAATTTCTTTTACCATTCAAAAATTCTCTAGATATTTCAAGTAGCTATAGATTTTCAGATTATTCTCTTTCGCAAAAAGCCGAAACTTTTGATTTAGGTTTTACTTATTTTCTAAATGATAACTTAATTTTAAAAGCTTCAATTCAAAAAGCGATTAGAGCTCCAGCTATTCATGAATTATTTGAACAGACTCATTCAAAATTTGTTGCCCTTAGTTCTGATCCTTGCTCCGGAAATATTCCTTCAAGATCTTTAAACGATTGTGCTAATACAGGAGTTACAGTCAATCTTTATGGTGACATTGAGGCGCCTGCAAGTTCTATTGCAACTACATTGGGAGGAAACTTGAATTTGTCTCCTGAGAAAGCTATTACTTCAAGTATTGGATTAATTTTCAACAATCAAAGAGACTATTTAGAAGTAGATTTTTATCATATTGACTTAGAGGACCAAATTGGCTCCTCAAATGCAGATACAATTTTATCGCAATGTTTAGATACTGGATTAAGTAAATGGTGCAGTTTAATTGATAGGGATCCTGTCACAGGGACTTTTCACGAAGGAACTGGAAAAATCAACACGCCATTATTAAATTTTGTGAGTAACGTCACATCGGGTTTAGATATTTTTTATGAGAGAATCTTTGAATCAAAAATTGGAACCATTAAAGTAAATAATTTCTCCAATTTTCTTTTGAAAAGAGATATTCAGCAAGCTTCGAGTAATATCCCTCTTGAGTGCTTAGGAAAATATGAGAATGCATGTGGATTGCCATCACCAAAGATTCAGAATATTTTAACCTTAGATTTGATTACTTCTGTTAACAAAACTCCTATCGATATATCAGTTAGAGTTAGATACTTAGGTTCTGTAGATGATATTAATATTGACGATCCAAGTACGACATATAGTGAAAATATTCCCTTTAAAAGTTTTACTTATGTTGATCCTTCCATCAAATTTTCATTTGATAAACTGAATCTAAGATTTGGTGTCCAGAATTTATTTGATCAAGACCCGCCTGTTAATGGACAAATAGGTTATGTGCCAGGTAATGGAAATTTTTACTCCTCTTTTTACGATTCTTTAGGTAGATTCATTTACTTAAGACTTTCAACTCAATTTTAAAGGTAATACATATATGGAGAGTTCTCTTCTAGTAGATATAGGTGGTACTAATTTTAGATACGCTATAGCTGATAATAAGAGTAAATTAATTTCTAAGATTGAAAAGATAAAATTAAAAAACTCCGAATCCATAGACTCGTTAATAGATCAAATTTTAAAAACAACTCCAGTTGAATTAAATAACATAGTTCTTTCTGTTGCCGGGCCTAAATTATATGACTCAATTGAAATGACAAATAGAAATTTAAAAATTGATCGAGAGGATATTAAAGCAAAATATAAACTTTCCCAATGTTACATTTTGAATGATTGGGAGGCCGTCGCTTACAGTCATCTTAATGTCAAAGAGGAAAATTTATTCAATGTAATCAATAAGAATAAACAACCTTATAATAATTGTATTTTGTGTGTTGGACCCGGAACTGGATTAGGAGTTTCACTTCTATTTGACCATAAGGTTGCGCACGCAACTGAAATAGGAAATATAAATTTTGGTATAAAAGATCTTGTAGATGATGATTTTTATTCTTTTAGTAAATTTAGAAAGATCGAAGATGTTTTATCAGGATCCGCAATTTCAAAGTTTTATATGTATTTGACTAAAAAAAATCTAACTCCTGAGGAGGTAATTAGGCTTGCAGAAGAAAAAGAGATAGAGGCTCTTGAAGTTGTAAGTGATTTTCTCAAAAAATTAGCATATTTTTTGGCACAATTATCTTTAATTTATTTACCAGGCAAAGGTATTTATCTTTCTGGAAGCTTAGTAAGATCATTGAGGTATTTTTTAGAAACTACAGATTTTAAAAAGAATTACTTTCTTTCAAACAAAAATTCACCACAATTTAAGATATTAGAAAATACGGTAATTAATATAGTAGATCAAGAACACTTAGCCCTTTATGGTTGTTTAAATTATATTAATTTAGTTCAGAAAGCTTGAGATTAAGAATGTCTCCTGGATAGATTAAGCTTTCGTCTTCAATTTTATTCCATTTTAAGATCCAATCCTTTGTAATTCCAAACTTTAAAGATATTTTGTTTATGGTGTCTCCTGATTTAACTGGATACGCAATATCATTTCTATTAATTTTGGGAACCGGTCTAGGTTTTAAATATTTTGGATAGATTAAAATCTTAGTTCCTGTGATGAGGAAATTAGACGGATTTAAATCATTCCATATGGAAAGGTCTCTAATTGTCACTTCAAACTTTTTAGCAATTGACCATAAACTATCACCACTTTGTACGTAATAAACATCTGGTCGGTTAAGATAATCTTTTATCCAACTTGGACCTCTTGGCACTATTAATTCTTCTGATTCATAAATAATATCGTCCTTAAGTCCGTTTATTTCTTTCAATAGTTCAAAATCAATAAGATACTTTTCTGCGATTGAACTTAATGTATCGCCGCGTGATACCAAATATTTATCCCATTGGACCAGCTCATTAGGATCAATGTCTTCTAAGATAATCTGAAATCTATCTGCAATTCCAACTGGCAATAAGATATGAAACGGACCATTTGGATCAGTTGCCCATTGATTAAAACCTGGATTAAGCTCATAGATCAATTCTAAGTTCACTCCAGATAAATTAGAGACCTGCATTAAATCTACTTGAGAGGGTAGTTCAATAATTCTGAAATAAGGTCTATTTGGTAAAAAGGGAAGTTGAATATTGAAATCATTAGGGTTTCGAATTAACTCAACTATTGCTAATATTTTAGGAACATATGCTTTGGTTTCTCTGGGAAGATTTAACGACCAGAAATCCGTTGGGAGGCCATTTTTTTTATTTTTTTCTATTTCTTTTTTTATTCTAGAAGGACCAGCATTATAGGCGGCAATTGCTATTAACCAATCTCCATATCTTTCGTATAGTTTTGATAAAAAACCATATGCAGCTTCGGTAGAAGCAACAATATCTCTTCGACCGTCATACCACCAATTTTTTTTTAAACCATTTTCTCTTGCAGTACTCGGGATAAATTGCCAAATCCCAGAAGCGCCAGTTGCTGATCTTGCGTATGGATCGAATTGACTTTCTACAAAAGGTATTAAACTCAATTCAACTGGCAAACCCTTTCTTAAGCCCTCTTTAACAGTATAGTAGAGATATCTTTGTCCATTTTTGGAAAGTCTGTTTATTAAATATTGATTACTAATGTACTTATCAGATGCATTGATGATTTCTGTTCTTTTAGAATCATATTTCAAATTACTATTTGATTTAATTAGATCCCATAAAGATTCAGAGGATCTTACATTTTGACCATAAAGGTTATTGGTGATTATTAAAAATATAATAAAGAGATATTTCATTAAAAACTATCTTTCCATTCTCGCACGGCTTTGAGAGTATCAACTTCTTTAGTAAGTTTTGAAGAGTTAAAATTACTAGCATTAGTAATTATATTTTCATCGCTAAGCCTTAAAAAAGGATTTATTCTTAATTCTTTTTCTATAGTCGAAGGCAAGGTAATTTCGTCATTTTTTCTTTTATCCTTTACCTCTGAATGATATTTTTTGAGAAATTCATTTTCATCATTAACTACCACAGCAAAATTCAAATTACTTTCAGTGTATTCGTGAGTGCAATAAACTAAAGTTTCAGGAGATAGATTTTTAAGTTTAGTCAGTGAGTCATACATTTGCGACGGAGTGCCTTCAAATAGTCTTCCACAGCCGCCAGAAAAAAGTGTATCGCCGCAAAATAATAATTTTTGATCTTTCTCTGAATAATAAGCAATATGATCAAGAGTATGCCCAGGAACCTCAAAAACTTTAAAATTTTGACCAAAGATTTGGATTGAATCATTCTCTTTCAATTCTACAGATATGCCCTCAATATTACTTCCAGAAGGACCGAAAACTGGAACATTAAATTTATCAACTAAAGTTTTTATTCCCCCAGTATGGTCAAAATGGTGATGCGTAATTAATATACCTTCTAAAATGAAGTCATTTTCTTCAAGAAATGATAAAACTGGACTTGGATCACCTGGATCAACAACATAAACTGATTCTTTACTAACCAAAGCCCAGATATAATTATCAGTAAATGCTTTTATGGGAATAACTTCAATCACAAGTTAATTTTATCATTAGGAGATGCAATTGTTTAACAGCAAAAAATGAAAAAGATTAGAATTTATACAGATGGAGCTTGTAAAGGAAATCCAGGTATTGGGGGATGGGGTGTATTAATTTTATTGGAAAATGAACAAATTGAACTTAGCGGCGGTTCTAAAGAAACAACAAATAATCAAATGGAATTAACTGCTGTAATTAAAGCATTGAATTTCTTTGATAAAAAAATTGATCTGGATTTATACACGGATTCAAAATATGTAATGGATGGCATTACTGACTATATTAAAAAGTGGAAAATCAATGGGTGGCGAACTGCAAATAAAAAACCTGTAAAGAACATAAGTTTATGGAAAGCATTAGACGAATTAAATAATTTTCATGAAATAAAATGGAATTGGGTAAGGGGCCATAGTGGCAATCCTGAAAACGAAAAAGCCGATGCTTTGGCAAATTTAGGTATTGAGAATTTAGATAAATGAAGCAAATTTTTTTAGATACTGAAACTACAGGATTGGATTATAAATCTGGACACAAGTTAATTGAGATTGCTTGCGTGGAAATTGAAAATAGAAAATTTACTGGAAGAGAATATCAGTCATACTTAAATCCAAATAGAGCAATTGATCCTGGTGCAGTTAAAGTTCATGGACTTTCTCAAGAATTCCTTTCAGACAAACCTAAATTTATTGATGTCTATTCAGAACTTCTTGAATTTATAAAAGGAGCAGAACTCTTAATCCATAATGCAGAATTTGATATAGGATTCATTAATAACGAATTAGCATTGAATAATATTTCAGAAAGAATAGAGGATTATGCAGCCAAAATAACAGATACTTTATTGATGGCGCGTCAAATACATCCTGGACAGAGAAATAGTCTAGAAGTGTTGACGGAAAGATATAATGTTCAGGGCTATGATCGTTCTTATCACGGAGCTTTAGTTGATTCAAAAATCTTAGGTGAGGTGTATCTTTCGATGACCGGGGGCCAAACTGACTTAAAATTAGCACCGTCGCAAATAAATTCTACTAATGCTAGAACTATTAAAGTTGACGGTTCAATACCTCTTCTAAGAGTTAAAGCAACTTCCGAAGAAAATAAACTTCACGAAAAATATTTATTATCTTTATCAAAAAATGAAAACTAGATTTGCCCCAAGCCCAACAGGCCACTTACATATAGGCGGCGCTAGAACAGCAATTTTTGCTTGGCTTCAAGCCAAGGCTAATAATGGGAAGTTCTTGTTGAGGTTTGAAGACACGGATAAAGAAAGATCAAAAAAAGAATACGTTGATTCCATAATCAATAGTTTGAAATGGCTTGGCATCGAGCCTGATGAAAAGCCATTATTTCAAAGTGATCGTATTAATAGACATAAAGAAATTGCTTTAGACTTGCATAAAAAAGGATTGGCTTATTCATGTAATGTTTCCTCAGAAAGATTAGAAGAAGTCAGGAAAATTCAACAGCAGAATAAACAGCAACCCAGATACGACGGTTTTAGTAGAGATTTAAATCTACCTCATGAGGAAGGAAATGTCTTACGTTTTAAAATGCCACTTGATGGCATTACTTCGTTTGAAGACAAAATATTAAAGAAAATATCTATTAATAATAAGGAACTTGATGATTTTATTATTTTAAGATCAGATGGCTCTCCTACATATAATTTTTGTGCTGCAATTGATGATTTGGATATGCAAATTACCAACGTCATTAGGGGTGATGATCATCTCACCAATACCTTAAAACAAATTAATATATTAAAAGCTATGAATTCAGAATTGCCAGAGTATGCCCACTTACCTATGGTTTTATCTTCGTCAGGAAAAAGATTGTCTAAAAGAGAAGGAGCATTGGATATTTTAGAATATAAAAAAATGGGTTATCTAAAAGAGGCCATGGTTAATTATCTAATTAAATTAGGCTGGTCATTTAAGGAGCAAGAAATATTTTCAGAAAGTGATCTGATTGAACACTTTGATATAAAGAATGTGAATTCTTCTGCTGCAAAATTTTCTCAAGAATTGTTAGATTTTTACAATAATCATTATCTTAAGGAATCAAATTTAGAAGAGCTTTTCGTTTACATCAATGGTAATTTTTCTCTATCAGAAAAATTTATGAGAAATGATAAAAAATTTGAAATTGTCGATTTGATGCGAGAAGGCTCAAAAAATATTTCCAATCTTGTTGATGAGTTAACTTTTTTTTATGAAGACCCAGATATTTCCGATGAGTTGATGAAGAACATTCAAATTGATAAAAGTTTACTAGATTCATTTAAAGAGGAACTAAAGGAAGTAGATTTTAAGGATAAATTATTAATTGGTGTATTTATAGATAGTTTCTTGACTAAAAATAATATGAAATTTCCTTTATTGGGAAAACCATTAAGATTAATATTAACCGGTAAATCTAATGCGCCTTCAATTTCAGACTTGCTTTATTTAATTGGCAAAGAAAGTTGTATTAACCGTATAGATAATTATTTGAATAGTTAAAGACTGATAAATGATAGATAAAAAATTGTTAGATGTTCTAGTATGCCCTAAATCAAAAAAGAAGTTGATTTTGATTGGGCAAGAATTATTTTGTATTGAAAGTAAATTAGCCTATCCGATAAATGATGGAATTCCGATCCTTTTGGTCAAAGAAGCTAGAGAATTGACTTCAGAAGAAATTTCCAATATTAATTAATCAGTCTCTGCTAAATCTCGTTTATTTTGACCGCTAGCTAAACTCGCATGATTGAGTATGTTTCTAGCCATTGAAGATTCCTGCTTAGAAGAAAAATTACTGTAAATAATTTTTCTAGCTTCATGTATTTTTTCGTTTGTTTCATCAGCATAAAAAGCAGTTTCAATAAGATGCGCCGCTAGCTTATCATTTCCATCATAACTAAGATTTAAGGCTTTCTTAACAATCACTTCTACACCTCCAGATAATTCAACCCAAACCTTAGATTCATCTGATCTTGGGGCAGGTAGTAATCGATCATATTCACCATCCCACCATCCGCCATATCTTCTCCAAACCATTCGAATTAAAAATTCTGGATCGTCGTAAACCGGTCTTAACCAAGGTAGTTTTAACAAATCATCTGAAATTTTAACTGAATGAATTATTTCGTTTAATCTCTTGCCTTTATTCATCATTTTAACTGTTTGGGTTTCGATTGAATTAAGAAGGCTTGAAGTTGTAGAAAGTGCTTCTTTAATTCTTTCTTTACCAAAGATGGGAAACCCATGACCTGGTAATAAAATTTCAGGCTCTAACGCAATCATCTGGTTTAATGAATTCGCCCAATCGGATATATATCTCTGAACCTTTTGGGGATTGCCACCATTTGGCACTGCCCATATAAATAAATCTCCAGGCGCAATGATATTTTCTTCAGGTATATGAACCCAAGTGTGATCATCAGTTTCACCTCTACCATGATATAGATTGAAAGTTAATTTTCCTTGTTTGAATGATGTTTTAGATTTAAAAGTTTTATCTGGATACCTGTATTCGGTAGGCCATTGAAATTTGTCTACATCAATAGCAAACTGTCTTCGGTTTATTGCAGTATTCCAGCCATTTGTTAACTTATATCTGTCAAAATGATTTGGAGTAAGTTCATGAGAATAAACTGTAGGAAGCGGTTTATTATTTGCTTTGCATTCTTCATCAAACTTTTTTACCGCAAAAATGTGATCAACATGATGATGAGTAAAAATTGCCGCTTTTAAAAATTCCTTAGGTCTCCATTTTTTAATTTCTTTGTAACCGGTTTCTATATCTAATTGGCTACCAGCGTCAATCATAACTAATCCATCTCCAGTATCTAATGCAAAAAAACCTCCAATCCCCTTCATTGCTAATAAATTGGATTTAATTTCTGTCGATCCTTCATAAAAAGAATGTACAGGGTGATGTTCAAATTTAGTATCTAGCAAACCTTTCCAGGCTAATTCTGATAATTCTTTTAAATCACTCATAACTCCCTCATTGAATTAGTGTTAAAGACAAAGTATCTTTTAATTATAAATTAGTATTGGGGAGAGAAAATGAAAAATAGCAAACCTTTAGATGGTATAAAAATTGTTGAAATTTCAACAATCATTACAGCTTCTCTGGCAACAATGATGTTAGCAGATCAAGGTGCCGAAGTTATAAAAATTGAACAATCGGGTATTGGTGATCCCATGAGATATCTTGGAACTCAGAAAGGGGGAATATCTGCTTTATTTGCTAATTGCAATAGAGGTAAAAAATCTATTGATTTAGATTTAAAAAATAGTGAATGCTTAAATATTGCAAAGCAATTAATATCAGAAGCCGATGTATTAATAAATAACTTTAGGCCTGGCATCATGGATAAATTGGGTCTTGGCGAAAAGGAATGCAAAGAAATTAATAAAAACTTAATTTATGCCTCGATAAATGGTTTTGGTAATCAGGGACCTTTTGCATCATCTCCGGCCTATGATCATGTTGTCCAAGCAATGTCGGGAGCAACTGATATTCAATCCGATGCTGGACAGCCTCAATACATCAAAACTTTACTTTGCGACAAAATAACTGCTTACACAGTCACCCAATCAATAAGTTCAGCTTTATTGAAGAGAGAAAGAACTGGAATTGCAGATAGAATAGATTTATCAATGATTGATTCTGCTGTTTTTTTTCTTTGGCCAGATGGCATGATGAATCACACTTTATTAGATGATGACGTTCAAACATTAGCACCTTTAACAAAGTCATATAACTTGTACAAATGCAAAGATGGTTTCATTTCGATTGCCGCTTTGAACGATCTTCAGTGGTTCGGTATTTTTAGAGCATTGGGCAAACCTGAGTATATTGAAGATGAGAAATTTAATTCAACTGCAGCAAGAAGTGAAAATTTAGAAGAAGTTATGAGTTTATTATCAAAATTTGAAAGTCTTACAACCGATGAAGCTTTAACAAAATTAAGAAATGAAGATGTTCCTTGTGCAGCCACTACAACACTAGATGAATTGGTGTCGCATCCACAAATTGAAGCTAATGGTTTAATTAGAGAAATTGCTAGTAATAATCAAGGGCGAACGAGAGCACTACGTTATCCTGCAAAATTTAATAACCAAGAATTAATGAATCATAATCCAGCACCATCTTTAGGAGAGCATAAAGAAGAAATAATTAATTCTTTAAAAAGTTAAGATTTTCTAAGCACAGCATACATACTGTCACTAAGAGGTTGTCTATCTAATAATTTCATAGAAAATTTCGAAAAACCTGAGCGAAGTGCGGTTTCTCTTAGAGTAGTGGGGGTGAAGTAATTTACATGGTCTGGATGTCGGAACCCGCACCATTTTTCTTTACGAATGTGCCTATTCCAACTTGCAAAATTTGGAACCTTTATTATTACACATCCATGATCTTTCAATTTTACAAAAATATTTTTTAAAAGTTGAAGCGGTTCGATTTCATGTTCTAAAAAAGATGAAAGAATTACTACATCAAAGTAGTTATCATCGAATTCTAACATACCATCTAAAGCGTTGTTATGAACCCATTTACCGCGGTTTGCTTTATCTTTAGCAATTTTTGCTAACGCTGCTGATATTTCAATGCCATTTGGCAAGCATTTACTATGGTAAATTAAAGGTAATTCAGAAATAATTTTTTCCAAAGCGCCACCATCAGCGCAACCTACATCTAATAATTCAATAGAATCAGTATTATTGATTTTTAAAATTTCTTTCTTGGCAATTTCTTTAATCTTGTTTCTTTTTAATACTTTTAATCTGAAGGCTTTCAAAAGGGAACTAATCTTGTAACGAATTGGTTCATCAGTTTTTCTTTTTTTAACCTCAGATTCATAAGTTTTTTCCCAAGCATAATCTTCTTTTAAAGCTTCGTAACCTGGTGGATTTTCTAGAAAAACAATACCAGTTTCACAACATTTAAGAATTTTCCATGGATCTGGAGCAAGATTTAGATTTATAGTTTTTGAGTGTTTTTCAAGCAATGGGCTTACTCTTTTCAAAGTCATAGTAAATAAAAGCTGTTATTATTCATTTAATGTTACAGCAAATTGAGACTAAATATAAAGACTCTAGTTCCTCGTTAGGTGTTGAAATTACAGATGTTAATTTAAATGAAAAATTAACTTTTGTAACAATCCAAAAAATTAGGTCTGTTTGGTTAGATAAGGGCGTAGCAATTTTTCCTAATCAAGATCTTACTCATGATGAATTTCAAAATTTTTCTTTAGAATTTGGAAATTTTGGCGATGATCCTTTCTTAGGCGGCTTGGATGAAAAACCAAACATTGTTGAGGTAAAGAGACTTGCGTCTGAAAAATCATCACCTTTTGGAGGCGGATGGCACTCGGACTGGTCATTTCAGGAGAATCCACCAGCCGCTACCTTTCTGCTGTCTAAAATTATTCCTCCAATTGGCGGAGATACTCTGTTTGCAAATACACAAATTGCTTATGAAGATTTAGATGCTGAAATGAAATCGAAAATAGATAATTTAAAAGTTGTGCATAGCGCTAAGCTGCCATATGCAGACGATGGATTTTATGCAACTGAAAAAGAACAAAGATCAATGAATATTATTACCTCTAAAGAAGCAAAAAAGGAACAGATACATCCTTTAGTGAAAGTTCATCCAGAAACTCAAAAAAAGGGATTATTCATTAATCCTGTTTATACTTCTCATATTTGTGGTTTTAATGAAGAAGAATCATTTTTATTGTTATCAAAACTTTATGAACACATGACACAAGAAAAGTATATTTATCGCCACAAGTGGAATGAAAATATGCTTTTAATGTGGGATAACAGGACAGTTATGCATATGGCTGAAGGTGGTTACGATGGATATGACCGATTATTACACCGTATCACTATTGCCAACTCCTTTTAATGAGTTTTTAGCCCCAGAAGTTTGTTATTTTTACGCCAATCTTTTAGCAGCTTGAAGTATTCTAAAGCCCCACCTCCATATGTATTATTTGCAGGATTTGTATTTGGCTTGCCTTCGTTATTGTAATATCCAGGCGTACAAGATTCTTGGAAACTTTGCATATTTCTAGCTTTTGAAACGATTGTATCTATCCAACCTTTTTCAGCTTCATCGGAAGCTTCTACATATTTTAAATTTTTACTATCAAGCTGTTTAAGGATATATGCTACGTGCGCACTTTGTTCGTCTAGAGAATGCGTGAAGTTTGCGGTCATCGGACCTTGACCAGGACCGTAAAAGAATGAGTTTGGAAAACCCTTCGAATGAATTCCGTGAAATGTAGCCAATCCATCTTTCCATTTTTCACTCAATGTGATTCCGCCAATCCCACTCACTTGATAACCACATCTTCTTGAGTAATCCGTTCCAACTTCAAAGCCGGAAGCAAAGATAATACAATCAACTTTAAACTCTTGACCATTATGAATAATTCCTTCAGCGCTTATCTCTTTGACACCCTGACCATCTGTGTCAATTAATTCTACATTGTCATTATTGAATGCTTGCAAATACTCATCGTGAAAACAAGGCCTTTTGCAGAGCTGCCTATAATATGGTTTTAAAGATTCTGCTGTATTTGGATCGTTAACTAATGCATCTGCTCTAGCTCGGACTTTTTCCATTTTTTGGAAGTCAACAATTTCGACTTTTCTATTTATGTCTTCACGCGAAACATATTTCATGAATTTATTTCTAATAAAGGTTCTTAGGCCATCTTCATAGAAATTTCTATTTAAAGGAGCTGATAAAACCCAACCTAGTAATACTAATTTAGAAGGTCCATTTTTCATCAACCCTCCAAGGATAGTTCTAAATATCTCAGTCCATCCATCATTTACTAAGTCTTTATTTGTAAAATTACCTGTCAAAAAGCCTTCAAAGTTTTCTCTACGCTCATCTTGCCACCCGGATTTTTGAGACTTGAACCACTCAATGTTAGTCTCAGTATTATTTCGTTCATCAATAGAAGAGGGCGTTCTTTGAAAGACATACAATTTTTGTGCACTTGCTGCCAAATGAGGAACACACTGTACAGCAGTTGCGCCTGTTCCAATAATCGCAACTTTTTTATCTTTCAAATTATCTAAGTTTCCGTATGAATCTCCCCCTGTATAGTCATAATCCCAGCGACTGGTATGGAATGTATGACCCTGATAATCATTGATCCCTTTCATTGCTGGCAGTTTTGGTCTATTTAAAAAGCCATTGGCATGAATAACATATCTCGCTTTAATAGAATCTTGACGATTAGTTTTAATGAGCCATAATTTTTCGTTCGCTAGCCATTTGACTTCATTGACTTCAGTTTGAAATAAAGCATTATTCCTAAGTGAAAACTTATCCGATAATATTTTGAAATAATCTAACGTTTCTGCAGCGTCGGTGTATTTGCGTTTAGGGACGAAATTAGTCTCTTCCAGAAGAGGGAAATAGATGTAAGATTCAATATCGCAAGATGCGCCTGGATATCTATTCCAGTACCAAGTGCCTCCAAAATCACCACCTTTTTCAATTATTCTAAAATCATTTAAACCTTGCTCTCTGAGTCTTGCACCGCTTAAAACTCCGCCAAACCCGCCGCCAATAATCACAGTATGATAAGTATTAGTATTAGGTTCTCTTGTAATTTTCTCTTCGATGTAAGGATCCTCGACAAAATATGAAAAGTCTCCTTTAACTTCAATGTACTGATCATTCCCCTCTACTTTTAATCTTTTGTCTCTTTCTAAACGATATTTAGATCTTAGAGCATCAGGGTCAAATGAAATATGTTGTTCTTGTAATGTCATAAAAAAATAAAAAAAATTAACAAAAAAAAATTAGTAGATTATTATAACAAAATGAGGAATCTTTCATTTCTCTTTTTAATTTTTTTAGGTTCATGTGGCGGTGGCGGTGGCGGTGGAAGCTCATCAGGTCCTGAACCAATAGACGTGACATTACAAGGGAAGGTATTTACAGATAACTACATCTCTGGTGCAACAGTTTTTTTAGACGAAAATAATAATCTCACTTTGGATTCAGACGAAACTTCTGTCATTACTGATTCTTCTGGAAATTTTTCAATAACTTTTCTTAACAATAAAAACGGTAATTTGGTGGCAACAGGAGGACAAAATTTAAGTTCGTCACTAACACTTGATGTTATGATTCACAGACTCACAGATTTAATTCCCACAAATACGAAAATTATCAGTCCCGTCACTACTCTAGAGTGGACTTATCATGGAAATTTAGGCCACTTACAGGAAAGCATCTCAGCTGTAAGCGAAATTTTAGAATTAGATTCAGGTTTTCCGATTAGAGATCCAATCAATCAAACAGGATACTTAAATGAAAATTTAGTTGAAAAAGGAGCGCAATTAGCAGTTTTATATCGTTCGTATGAGACTATTTCTGAAACCTTTGGCTTAGATAATTCCATGATTAGTTTTTTCTATACGCTGAGCGGAATAATTCATAATTTCAGATTAAATAATCCTTACATTAAATACAACTTAGAAAGTATTGAATTAGACGGAATTCTTTCACAAGCTGGTGTAGCAGACCAAAGTTTACGAACAAATTTAGAAACATTTATAGGAGTTGTTCTTTCTCTAATGGAAATAAAAGATTCAGAAAATAAAGAAGTTCAAAATTCACTATTTTCATGGACAATTGATGGATTTCAATCAGAACTAGTAAGTTTAGCTTCTGGTGCTTTAAATGAAGCAGAAATTAATTCATTCTTAACTAATCCTATAAATTATGTCGCACTTAAGACTGGATTAAACACAATTGATGTGACACCTACTTTAAGTGTTAATCAAGATATTGTTCAACTTGATGAAGATGGATCAACTACTTTTAATATTCTTGATAATGATACTTATATACCTCAATTAATAGATCACTCGGTGTCTATTTCTGACCCCTCTAATGGAGAGGTTTCAGTTGTTAATCAATCGACAATAACTTATACCCCTAATCCAGATTTCTTTGGAATCGATAATATGAGTTACAACCTTACTCAAAATGGAACAACTGTATCAGGTGAAATCAATATAACAGTTGTGGGTATAAATGATGCCCCAACAATTGATTATGCTTTACCAATCTCAGTTAACGAAAACCAAATTTCAGTTAGACAATTTAATCTCACAGATGTTGATAATGACGTCAATTTATCTGCTTCTTTATCTTTAGGAGGAATTGATGCAAATTATTTTTATCTAACTAAAGACTGCTCCGCTGGAGGGTGTCTTGCTGTTTTAAACTTTAAAAATACTCAAGATTATGAAACTAAAAACGCTTTTTCAGTTAATGTTATTACTACCGATGGGATTACATCAAAAACAACACCCGTCACTGTCAACTTAAATAATTTAAACGATAATGCGCCATCAATTAGTCAAACGATTTTTTCTGTTCAAGAAAATCAGCTAGATATTAGTAATTCTTTTTTTACCGATCCAGATTGCCCTTTAGTTTTTAACGATACCTGTCCAGCTTCTTTCGAAGGAGGAAATCCCTATATTTATAGTTTTACTGGTCTTGATGCCGAATGCATTGAATCCTCAAATACAGCAATACCTGGAAGAATAACTTTTAAAGATTCTTGCATGCCTAATTTTGAAGCAAAAAATACTTATACATTTACATTGGCAATTTCAGATGGAGTTTATGTTGATACAGAAAATATTACCGTCAATATCTTAGATGTGAATGATCCAGCAGTTTTATCCATTACTAGTCTTGATTTAGAAATTATGCCAATTAATGCCACTTCAAAAGTTTTTTCACTAAACCCTCAAGATGAGGACGGCGACACCGTATCTACAACAATCATAGTTAATTCATCTAGAGGAACGGCAAGTTTGAATGGCAATAATTTAACATTTGTAACAAATCCTGCATTACATGATCCAGAGTTATCTGAGTCTTATGCTGATTCCGTCACGTTAAGATTAAATGATGGCACGGAAAATAATGACTTTAATGTTTCTATAAATTTTAAATCGGATCCTTATTATCAACATCAATGGCATTTGAATAATAGAAGCCAAAATAACTTTGCTACAAATAGTGGTAATGTTTCAGCTGATTTAAATGTTGATTCTGTCATTGCTTCAGGTTACGACGGTGACGGGGTTACTATCGCAATCATTGATTCAGGGACTGAAATAGCTCACGAAGATTTGGCAGCAAATATTTTGGTAAATCAATCTTACGATTTTGGCGACGGAGACAATGACCCCACGCCACAATTTAATAGCGGAGATCATGCACATGGAACTGCTGTTGCGGGACTAGCGGCTGCAAGAGGATGGAATGATATAGGCGGCAGGGGAGTTGCTCCAAGAGCAAATCTAGTAGCTTACAATCTTTTAGGCGGAGAGAACCTTGTAGAGTATCAATCTTTTACAAATTATATCGATGCTCTTGGCGGCTCCGACGGAGGAGCTAATACTTCGGTAGTAGACATTTTCAATATGAGTTTTGGAGGAATGGGTGGAAGTGCTTTTGATACTTTTGGGCTCCCAGAAAGTATTTTGAGTGCTTATGAAAATGGAACTCAAGTTTTAAGATCAGGCAAAGGGGCTTTATATGTGAAGTCATCTGGTAATGGTTGGGGTCCCGGCTCAAGCTCAGAGGGCTATTGTTATTCAGGAGGAGTTGCATTTACAGAAAGCGCCCGAGATGAAAATTTTTCATGCACGATAGCAAGTTTTGACTCTGATAATACGGAGCCATATTTAATTACTACTGCTTCGCTAAACGCAAATGACGAAAGATCAAGCTACTCAACACCTGGAACTTCGGTATGGATTTCTGGGTATGGTGGAGAATTTGGTGTAGTAGATCCAGCGATGTTAACAACCGATCTTGAAGGATGTAATAAAGGAATATCGACTAGTTCAGTTATCACAAATGATACAAATTGTAATTACACTCATAGAATGAATGGTACCTCTTCAGCCGCTCCAATTTTATCTGGAGCAATTGCTTTAATTTTAGAAGCCAACCCCAATTTAACTTGGCGAGATGTGAAACACATCTTAGCTTCTACAGCAACTAAGATTGATGATGGATTTGAAAAAAATTTCCTAGGTCTTAATATTTATCAGTGGACTCAAAACGCAGCAGGATTTGAACATCATCCTTCTTATGGATTTGGTAAAGTAAATATTGCCAGTGCAATAGATAGCGCAGTTAACTATAGTTTGGGAAGTTTAGGAACAATGGCGAGTACTACTGGTAACCAAACTTCATTAAATGCACCATTTAATAGTTACACAGAAACTATTATGTCAGGAGCAACCATATCCATAATTGCTCCAAATGGTAAAAGTAAGATAGATTTTGTAAAACTCAGTGTTGGATTCAATCATCCTGATCCTGAGCACGTGATGATAGAGCTTCTTTCTCCAGATGGCACAAGAATCACAGTTCTTCCTCCTTTCACTATTAAAACAACTAATCCTTCTGGTAATAGTTTTGACATTGGTATTAATTCTTTTTATAAAGAAAATATTCAAGGAGATTGGACCATAATAATGAGTGATCTCACAGATGATAATGTAGGCGGAACTTTAAATAACTGGAGCTTAAAAATATATGGGCATTAAACACATTAATTTTCTTTTTCTATGTTTGTTTTCCTTGGAATTCTTTTCTTTAATGAAGGTAGATTTAACTGACGTTCCTAAATCTGAAGAGGAAGAAGTGATCGGTAAAGCAAAAATCTTAAAAGATTCCATTGTTTTTATTGATAAAGAAAATGAGTTTAATTTTTCTGGTTTTAAACAAAAAGGAGTTTTTAAATTTGTCGAAGATATTAATGACTTAGATTCAAATAATTTATTTTTTCAAAATTTTTCATTCGATCCTGATGGAACTGATCAAAATTATAAAGTAGTTCAGTTTCCTGATAATAGTTATGGAATAACAGATGGAGCCTTAATAATTTTTTTTCAAGACAACGTTGATAGGGTAATATTCGCTTCGAATTATGAGCTCATTTTAATTGATAATTATTCTTTTGGAGCATCTTTTAAGTCCAATAATTATAGTGAAATTGAATCTTTGATCGAGGAAATTGAAAATGATGTGAGGGTAAAAAAAGTTGAATTTAATTTAATGTTGGATAATAAAATTAATTAATAAAAATGTATGGGGCTATAGCTCAGCTGGGAGAGCGCTTGCATGGCATGCAAGAGGTCGTCGGTTCAAGCCCGACTAGCTCCACCAATACAAGTCAATAAACATAAGGGTATCAGGATATTCAGTTTTTCTGCTTATTTTTAAAAATAAGATTGGTCACAACTTTGGTCACAACTTAATCCTAAGATTCCTGAAAACCTAGAATGTTTAATAATATATGCAAAAATGGGGTTTTTTTGGAGAGAAAAAATGTTTGATCCTGATACATATGATTTTATTCTTGCATTTCAATTTGCAACTGTTTTGGGAATATTTTGTGGTCTTATACTTATATTCGATTCAAAGTCAGAATAAATTAAAAATGTTTTTAGTTCAAAAATAGGATTTAAAGAAACATTTCAAAATATATTTGAAATTTTAACAGAATTTACAGTATTTACTGTTATCGGTTTTGTTATGTGGCTTGGAATAGGTTTTGGGTACTTATTATTGGAATTTATTATATTTTCGATTTTCTAGGCGTGATAGGGTCAGACACAAAGAGAAACTAACCCTATCTAATCTGTCTAATCTACCTAATCTACCTAATCTATCTAATCTATCTAATCTACCTAATCTACCTAATCTATCTAATCTATCTAATCTATCTAATCTCCCAAACCACTGCTTGCATACTAAAAAATACGTAGCTAAAGTGCACACCGCTTTAATGAATTCAGGAGAAATATGGAGAAAGAAATGATATCAAGGTTGGCTAATATTTATAGCCAAACAAAAAATTATTTTAATGAAAATAAGGGTGAGGATCCTGACATTTTTTTAAGAGTCGGTAGCAAAGAAGAGATAGGGTTTTCAATTCTTTATACTCCTCCCATTTACAATCCCAAAATTTTAATTTGCGGTCAAAATCCAGGCAACTTTGGTTTTTCATGGGATGATGAATTCAATGATGAGATGTTGAAAGGAGAGGTGCCATCAGTTAATACTTATACAGCAGGAAGAGATAATCATTCTTATCCATTTGCTTTTGCAAAATTCATCAGATCTCAATTTGACTCAACTTCAGAAAGAAAAGAGATTTTAAATAATAATACAGTTGGAATGAATATTTGGCCTTGCCAATATCATGGAACACCCAAATTTAGCTCAAAAGAAAGAAAGGAGTATTTAAAAACCTTCCATAGATTCAGCATACAAGTAATAAGAGCCATAAATCCTGAGAATATTATCTGCATAAGCGTGAAGGCTTTTGATGTTCTGAATAAAAAAAAAGCAACACAAATAAAAAAACATGAACATGGCGGCAGATATTCTGGTAGAGGTTTTTTTGGAGAGATACCTGTATATCTTGTTGGGCACCCTGCGAGCTATACTCCAAAAGAACTCCTTTATGAAGCATTAGATGATGCAATAGGGGAAATAGAGTCAAAGTGAGTAAAGTAAATAATCCTTCGCACTATAAAATTTCTCATCAAATGGCAGAGGTTATTTGGAAGTCATTGTATGAGTTGAGAGATAAAGAAAATGCCAAAGCTCTTTCTAAGTTAATGATTAATCAAGGATGTCAGGAAATAGAAGTTGAGGATATGTCTCTCATATTGGCTTTTTGGAAAGACTATATGGAAGATCATAATCTTTTATTTCTCAGTCTTGAAGAAATGGATTTTCATTAATTTATATAAAAGTATAAAAGTAACTTTTGAAGTAAAGAGGCATATGAAGAGAGAATTAAGAAAAATTTTGGATCCCTACTTTAAAAACCAGTAGGTAAATTAATGAAAGATAAGTTAGAACAAATGAAAACCTTTAAATACCAGAATCCAGAAGAACTTCGTGTATTTGAATTTGGCGATGAAGAATATGCGGAATGTCTAAAAACAAAAAAAGAATCCGAAGATAAATTGGAAGAAGAGCAAAAACATTTGAGCGAATGGGAAAGTTTGACCTTAAGAACATCGGTCTCAACTATTCAATCCTGGGAATTAAAAGAAATAGCAGTCGAATTAGATTCTAAATTTAAATTTCAAGTAAATTCCACCATGCTAGAAACAAATGAACTTCGAGAAAGTTGTAACGATGCTCGAAAAGAGTCGATGTCATTTATTCAAAGTCACCTGAAGATAATTGAAGCATGCGATGAAAATTTAAAACTAATGGATGAATGGAATAGATTTCTAGATCATTGGATTAAAAAAGAAGACTTCGATGAAGCATAATTAGACATGTAAGTTCCTAAGATAGAGAGTTGCTAAATTTTGAAACGATATGGGACAATAATTTTATGAAATATTTATTAATTATTTTAGTTTTGTTCTCAGGTTTTAGTTTTTCTATTTCTAAGGATGAATTAAGAGAAAGATATAAAAACGTAAATGAAGAAGATATTTTATTAGTTTGCGATACTAGTCAAACAAATCCAGATTTAAAATTACGAATTCTTTTTACTATAAGTGAAAAATCTGATTGGGTTAATTTAGAAATGTTTAATGATGATGATGTTTATCAATTAGCTAATATATTCAAGATGAAAGAAACTACACGTGAATTTAAAATAGATATAGGGACTGATTTTGACATTTTGATAGATAGATTCACTCTAGAAATGAAATATGACAGAAGTAAAATGCAATGCAGAAAGGTTGATAGATTCAGTTATTTAATTGCAAGAGCAGAAGTACAAATAATGGCAGAAGAAATTCGAGCTAAACGTAAAATTTAACCAATTAATATAAGGGTTCATAAAAAGAAGGGGGAGATATGAATAATTTATCAATTTTAAAAATTACATTAAGGATATTCGGTGTAGCATTCATTTTAATAATGCCGATGATGAAATTGGATCCACTTGGAGGATGGGCTTGGAGTCCAGGACAATGGGAATATGAAATGATGATTCAAGGGGTGTATATGACCCTAGGAGTAATGATGCTAATTGCTGCGAATGATCCTTTAAAAAATCCTTTATTTGTTTGGTTTGTAGTGTGGAGTAGTTTGGTACACGGCGGGATTATGGCCTATCAGGCGATAATTGATACTCATGAAATGGGACACTTCCTTGGCGATATCCCAGCTTTATTTATCCTTGCAATAATTGCTGGCTATAATTTAAGAAAATTACAAACGAGTTCATAAGTACAATGGAAAAAAAACTTTTTAGAAATGGTCCATATGCAGATTTTTTTTCGCAAGGCGTGCAAACGGGAAATATTCTTACTTTGGCTGGTCAATTAGGAGACGATTTAGAAGGTAACGTTCCAAACGATCTGCAAGGTCAGATGGAAAATTGCTACAAAAATATTGAAAATGTTTTGAAAGAATTTAATGCAACACTAGACAATATTATTGACGAAACATGGTTTGTTACAGACATAGAAGAATGCATGACAAACGTAAGTGATATTTTTGATTCAAGAGAGAAAATTTTTAATTGTAAACCAGAAGTCTCTCAAACATTAATTGGAGTATCTTCCTTAGTGGACCCTAAATATAAAATAGAAATTAAATGTATTGCTTACTTAGCAAAAGTTTAAATGAATAGTAAATCGAAAAATTTGCCTTTAAATCAAGCTTTATATACATGGTGGTTTGGAATTATTCTTTTTTCCTTGATCTGGCCAATGTTTATTGGTCCTTACATAGCATTGACTAATCCATCTTTTTTTGGAGGGCCTGAGGTGACAAACATAACCTTAAGCAGTTCTCTGTATGCGGCAAGAAATCTAGCTGTAGGGGTTGCCTTTCTTTTAGCTATTTATTTAAGAAATGCATCAATGTTATTTATTTTAATAGTGGTCAGATTGATAACAGATTTAATTGACGCACCATTATTTTATATTTTTAGAGAACCGAATTTAATAGGCCAAATTATTATTTTTACTTTTTTATGTTATTTGCCAGCAATATTTGGATTACGTTATCTGTGGCAAAAAATTAATTACAAATAGATAATTATTGATGATCAATCACCCAAATGAGTTGTCTACAAAATTTCTTGAAAATTTATTTGAAACCCATCAATCAAATTTAATAGATTTCAAATTTGAATCTGTCGGTTCAGGACAAGTAGGAGATTGCTATAGAATTTTTTTAAATTGGAAAATTAAAGATAGCTTGCCTGAAACCTTTATTGCAAAGTGCCCAGCAAATGACCAAGCAAGTAGAGAAACAGCAAGAAATCTTAATTTGTATGAAATTGAGACTTCGTTTTATAAACATTTATCCAGTAGATGCTCCGCAAGAGTTCCAGATGTCTTTTATTCTGAATATGATTCGGTCATAAAGGATGGAACAATATTTTTAGAAGATATGCATCCTGCCAAACAAATACCTCAAATGAATGGTTGTTCAGAATTTGAAGTAAAAAAAATTCTTAAAGAGGCAGCTGCATTACATAAAAGTTTCTGGAACGATGAAGAATTATTAACCTATCCTTGGCTAACTTATAGTGTTAGTGAAGATAGAAAAAAGTTTGTAGCTGATCTGCTACCTGTCGTTTACCCAGAATGGAAGCAAAGATATAAGGGAAGGATCAATGAAGAAATTTTCGATATGGGTGATGAATTAATTGCTAATTATAAAAAGTATTCTGAGGCCAATGCAGGTCCAATGACTTTAGTCCAAGGTGACTTAAGATTAGATAATATTTTATTTGATGATGAAAGCAACGCTGCTATTTTGTTAGATTGGCAAACAGCTTCGATTGGACTGCCTTTGAATGACATTGCGTATTGTATTTCAACTAGTTTTGCTGATCCTCAAGAAAGAGCAATGTCTGAAGAAAGTTTATTGAGAGAATACTATGATTTACTTGAAGTTGAAGCCAACTATTCTTTTGAAGAAGCCTGGGATGATTACTGTCGTGGATCGTTTGTGGGTTTTTTAATGGCTGTAATGTCGTCTATGATAGTTGAAAGAACCGAAAGAGGTGATGAAATGTTTGCAGTAATGGCTGAAAGGTCAGGCTGGCAAGCCTTAGATTTAGATGCTTTATCTTTTTTAAAATAGTATGACTAAAGAAAGAAACATTATTGCAATTGGAGGTGGGGGTTTTGGTCGTAATCCTGGAGAAGGGATAATAGAAGAATACATCTTGAAGCAAACTAGAAAGAAAAAACCTAATATCTGTTTTATACCAACTGCTACAGGAGACCATGATTCTTATAAAGTTAATTATTATGAGACTTTTTCAAAATTAAATTGTAATCCAGTTCATTTGGATTTATTTAAAAGAACACCAGATCTAAAACAATTAATCTCTGAACAAGATGCAATTTTTGTAGGGGGAGGCAATACAAAAAGTATGTTGGCTGTTTGGAAAGAATGGCAATTAGATAAATTTCTTAAACAAGCTTATCAGGCTGGCACAATAATGAGTGGCGTAAGCGCTGGAGCAATTTGCTGGTTTCAAAATGGAATTACTGATTCCTGGAGTTCCAGCTTAAAAGTTATGCCGTGTTTAAATTTTATTAAAGGAACATGTTGTCCTCATTACGATGAAGAACCTGAAAGAAAGCCTATGGTAAAAAAACTATTAATCGCAAATAAATATAAAAATATTTTTGCAATTGATGGAGGAGCTGCTTTGCATATCAAAAACGAAAACGTTTTTAAATCTGTTAGTTTTAAAATTGATAAAAACGCTCACACAGTGAGAATTGATAACAAAAATATAATTGAAAAAAGTTTTAGAAAGGTCATACTGACTTAAGTCAAACAATTTGTCTTATTACCAATTAAATGGATTTTATTACATCAATTTATTCTTCTTTTTCAACAACACTTCTTTTTGGTTATGTGATTGGGAGTCTATTTATTATCACGCCACTTTATTTGTACACAAGATTTTATGAGTGGTTCTCAAATAAGACTTCTTATTTTAATAAACGCGGAAACTTATTTGAAAAATTAGTTTGGATCCTTTTCTTAATTTATTTTGTGTGTTTTTTTATTTATTCAATATTTTACGTATTTATAATTAGATAAATTTTTTAAAGAAAAATAAACTTCGAAATAAATATCAAAGTAAGAAACCAGGCCCCTGATGATATTTTATATATTTCGCCAGACCCAATTTTTAAAACAACATAAGACAAAAATCCAAGAGCAATTCCATCGGCAATAGAAAAGGTTAAAGGAATCATTACGATAATTATCAAGGCAGGTAATAAATCAATCATATTTGACCAATTCAATTTTTCCATACTACTTAGCATCAAGATTGATACATAAATTAATGCACCAGCTGTTGCTGCAGCAGGAACCATAAGCGCTATTGGAGATAAAAATGTGGTCAATATAAAAAATAGACCAATAAAAATTGCAGTCAAGCCTGTTCTACCTCCTGCTTCCACGCCAGCCGAACTTTCAACATAACTAGTTACCGGAGAACATCCAAAAAAAGTTCCGATAAAGCTAACACTGCTATCAGCTTTAAGAGCTTTATCAAGATTTTTTGCATTACCGTCAGCATCAACCAAATTAGCTCTGTTAGCAACTCCAAGCAAGGTACCAGTGGTATCAAAAAGATTTACAAATAAAAATGACATGATCACTGTAATCATTGATATATTCAAAGCACCTAAAATATCAAGTTTTAGAAAAACAGGTGCTAGCGATGGCGGATAAGATATTATGCCGTTGTATTGAGTAAAACCTAATCCTAAAGATATTAAAGTTGTTAATATGACTCCAATGAGTATAGCTCCAGGAATTTTTCTAACCGATAAAACTGAAATAATCAAAAATCCAATTGCTGCTACAAGGGTTTCTTGATTTGAAAGATCGCCAAGTTTTAAAAAAGTTGCATCATTACTAACAATTATTCCACCACTTTTTAGCCCTATAAAACCTATAAATAAGCCAACTCCCGCACCCATAGCTATTCTTAAATTAAGAGGAATGCTATCTATCATCCAACTTCTAAGTTGTGTAACACTCATTAGAAAAAATAAAATACCAGCTAAAAAGACAGCGCCTAGAGCAACTTCCCATGAATAACCCATTTCACCTACTACAGTAAAGGTAAAGAACGCATTCAACCCCATACCAGGAGCCAAACCTACTGGCCAATTAGCAAAAAGTCCCATCAACAAGCAGGCCAATGCTGCCGCCAAACAGGTTCCAACAAAAACCGCCCCTTGATCCATTCCAGTAAGAGACATGATTTGAGGATTAACAAAAACTATGTAGGCCATCGTTACAAAAGTCGTGAAACCTGCAAGTAATTCCTTTTGAATACTGGAGTTGTATTCTTTAAGTTTGAATAAATCTTCTACAAGTTGCTTCATAACGAATAAGTTGATTATAAAGTATACCTATATCTAGTAGATTTAAATTTAAATGTTAAGAATGTACTAACTTTGTCTTTTTTAGAACATCGTAAATCAATTTTTTGAAATAAATCAGTGCATTTAATTAATCAAAGTCAAAAATAATAAAATTTTTTGTTACTTTTTTTTATTAGATAATTAAATATGGAAAAGAAAAATTATTTAAAACACTCTCTTATTTTAATATTAACTGTTTTTTTTAGCGGATACTCCGCCTCTCAAGCTTTTTTAGAAGAAGTTATTGTCACTACTGAAAAAAGAACTGAGAGCGTCCAAGATGTATCTCAAGCTGTCACAGCAATTACGTCCTCTGAGATTGAAACTAAGAATATAAATTCTATGGTTGATTTAAGTGCGATCGTACCTGGCGTAACTGTTGCTAAAAACGAGGGTTATAAAACTATTATTTCAATTCGTGGAATTGGTAATGAAACTAACCAAAATGCGATTGCTGCACCTTCTGTTGCCTTTCATCTAGACGGAGTATTTATTGCTTCGCCATTTTCTTTATTAACCGATTTTGTTGATATAGATAGAATAGAAGTTATTAGAGGACCTCAAGGTACTTTATTTGGTCAAAATTCTACAGCAGGAGCAATTAATGTCGTTACTTCTGCGCCCTCTTTAGATGAAGAATCAAGTATATTGAAGATGTCTCTTGGTAATTACAACATGAAAAAATTGGCAACTTCATTTAATGTGCCAATTTCTGATTCTGTAGCAACTAGTTTTTCATTTTCTGGTCACAAACGCGATGGGTATGCTTTTAACAATACTTTGCAACAAGAACTAGACGATGCTAACGACTTTAGTATGAGGAATGATTGGTATTTTCAATTGTCTGATACATCTTCTTTAAGATTTTTTGCTCAATATTACGACATGGACCGAAATGGTTCCGCCATGAAAGGTATTGATGATCTAACACCACATCCAAGAGAGCTCGATCAAGACGCTCCATCCATGCAGGTTTTAACTTCTTCAATTTATGCTGCAATATTTGAACAAGATTTAGGCTTCGCAAATTTAAAAATGCTCGCTAGCTCTCAAAGAGATGATATAACTGTAAGAAGAGATAACGACAGACATTCTTATGGAACCGCTGCAACGTCTATTCCTCCCTTACCTCCCGCAAATGTAGGAATTTACGTTTCATCAGAATATAGATATGAATCTTCTTTAGTAGAAACTACAACTTTTGAAGTCAACTTAGTATCAAATGAGCCACTTATGAACGGAAAATTAGATTGGACTATTGGTGCTTTTTATATGGAACATGAAATTCAAAATAAGATTAGAGAGTATATAAGTGGTGATGACAACATTATTGAATACGATTGTAATGAGCCTTTTGCTGATACTACCGTTCCAGGTACTGTTGCAACAAACAGTGAAACTGTTTTACCTTTTGCTAACCCGAATAATGTAGTGGGTGATGGCACAGCAACTTGTTTTGTGGTTGGTGGAGAAGTTCCCACTTTCCAGGCTGAGCTTGGTTTTGTAACTGATGCTTTCCCATCTAGAGAATCATTATCTTTTTACGGTCAAACTACTTATAACTTTAGCGACGACTTAAGATTAGTTTCAGGTTTGAGATATACAGATGATGCTTTTGCTACTGAAGTAGGTAACTTTTTCGCCTTTCAAACCGGTGGACAAATTACTAGGATAGATGAATCAGCCGAAGAGGTAACTGGTAAAGTAACAATGGAATATGATTTTCTGGATGATGCAATGTATTATATTTCTGCCACTAGAGGTTATAAGCCTGGTGGAACGAATCTAACGTTCGGTTTTACCGTTGCACAAGACGCAGCTGCTGGCAGAGCTGAAGTAGCACCTTTGGTCTTCCCAACTTTTGAAGCGGAAACTGTAGATTCCTTAGAATTTGGACTTAAAGCCGACTTTTATGATGGAAGAGCTAGAGCGAATTTAGCTTTTTTTGATTACACTTACGAAAACTTGCAAGTTCAGGCTACCGATCCAGATGTATTTCAAGGAGGAGTAGTAAATATTCCTGAATCTGAAGTGTCTGGTGCCGAATTAGAGTTAACCGGTATTCTTACCGATTCACTTACTTTAGATGCTAATTTTTCTTTTTTAGATACAGAAATAACTGAATCTTTTATCTTTTTAGATAATGTGGACGCTCAACAGCATTCCTTTGGGGCTGAAGCGGCTCGTGGAGCCCTGGCAGCTGACATTATTGGAAATGAACTAGCTAAGTCTCCCGAGTACACTGCTGACATTAGTTTAAGTCAAGTTTCTGATTTTCCTTCTGGTGTGAGTATGACTTCAACTTTACAATATATTTATCGAGGAGAATTTTTCCAAAGAGTAGCTAACAGACCTGCTCAAGACTTTATTCCCGCTTATGAAATTTTTAATTTAACTTTCGCTTTAGATCTCTCAGATACATTATCTTTAGATTTTGTTATTTCTAACTTAACTGACGAAGATGGAATAAACTCAAGTATGACTGATGTATTTGGAGTCGGAGCAACCGGGATAGAGTTAATACCTCCAAGACAAGTATTTTCTCGTTTTACAATAGATTTCTAATCTATTAGTTTTGAGATACCTCTTCTTGGATTAATCTTCAAGAATTATAATAAATAGTTTATGGAGAAATTATTTATTAGTGCCGACGAACTCTTAAAAGATTCTTTCAAGCTTGCTTGGATAATCTTTGAGAGCGGCTTCAAACCGGATTACATCGTTGGAGTTTGGAGAGGTGGAGCTCCAGTAGGCATAGCTATTCAAGAATTCTTAAAAGTATTAGGAATAAAATCTGATCACATTGCAATTAGAACAGCTTACTATGAAGGTATTAACCAAAGAAGTGATAAAGTCGAGGTGTACGGACTTAATTACGTCATAAAAAAATTAGAATCTGAGGATAAACTTTTAATAGTTGATGATGTGCATGACACTGGAAACTCTATTAAACAGATAATCCTTGATTTAAAAGACGCTTGTAAAAAAAATACTCCAGAAATAAAGGTAGCTACTCCTTATTACAAACCTAATAAAAATGAAACAGGGTTAAAGCCAGATTTTTTTATACACGAAACAGATCAATGGTTAATATTTCCTCACGAGTTAGATGGGCTTACTATCGAAGAACTTGAGAAAAATAAACCTGAATTAAAAGACTTGATTTCAAAAGTAAGAAAAGTCCTTAAATGAAAGAGTTTATAAATTCGATAAGAATCTTTCTTATTTATAGAACTTATAAATTTATGGTGATTTTTGAGCGAATTGCTAACAAAGGCTTTGCTCTAGATATTTTTTCTAAAAAATTTCAAAAAGATCCTTATCAAACATACTCTAAAATGAGATCGATAAATCCAATTTATCACTCTAAGCCAACCTTCCTTAGATGGGTAACGAAAATGCATTTAGTTCAACAGATTTTAAGAGATGAAAGATTTAGTGTTGATGACAGAAAATACCCAATTGCCAAGCTTAGACGAAAAGAATTAAAAAGAGACGGCAGGGATATCATGTTGGATCAGTTTGAAAATCCAAGCATTTTAAAACTAGACCCTCCTGATCATTCAAGAATTAGAAAATTAGTCTCTTATGGTTTCTCTAATAGATATATCAAGTCACTTGAAAATCATATTATTGAAACTATAGATCAATGTTTGGACCATACTCATAATCTTGATAGTTTTGATTTGATGGAGGTATTAGCAAAACCTCTTCCCGCAATAGTTATTGCAAAGATGATGGGATTGCCTGACAAAGACTTAAATCAATTTCAAATGTGGTCTGAAAACTTACTCCAAGAAGTGGGCGGAATTGGCTCTTCAGTTAAGAAAAGAAAATTGGCAAGAGATGCTTACGAAGACTTAATAAGGTATTTTGAAAAGATTATTCTCTCTAGAAAAGATAACCCAGGCGAAGATTTTATTGGTGAGTTAATTAAAGCAGAAGAAGAAGGGGATAAGCTAAATGTGAAGGAAATGTATGGAACGTGCCTTCTTTTATTAATTGCTGGCCATGAAACAACGACACGATTAATTGGTAATGGTCTCTATTCCTTGTTAAATCATCCTGATCAATACGAAATGATCAAAAAAGACTATTTATTAATTCCAAACGCAATCGAAGAAATGCTTAGATTCGAACCGCCAGTTCATGCAACAGTTAGATTTGCTTACGCAGATATGGAATATGAAGGAAACTCATATAAAAAAGGAACACCTTTCGCCATAAGTATTGCAGGAGCAAATAGAGATCCTGAAGCAAATGAAAATCCTAATGAATTTAATATTTTGAGAAATAAAATTAATCATGTTTCCTTTGGTTATGGTCCTCATATGTGTATTGGAGCTAGTTTAGCCAGAATAGAGTCTAGATTAGTTTTTGAAAAAATTTTTGAAAGATTTCCTAAATTGAGATTAGGAGATGAGTTACCAAAATGGCAGAAAAATTTTATTTTTCGTGGGTTTGAAAATTTAATCATTAAGACCAGATAACTTATTAAAAATGCTAAAACTTTTACTAGGAATTCTTGGAGGACTATTTATTATTACTACAGTTTTAATAAGTATATTTGTGCCAATTAGCTTCCTAAAACCTGATCCTTCTTTTTTTGATTTTGTATTGTCTCTTGTTTTCATTTATTTAACCTATTATCTAGCAAAAGAATTAAAATCTGTTGATAGAACCAAACCTTTGCCAGGTATGATTTTTCATTACGATTCTCAAAAACACTATTTTTCAAAAAGGTGGTTTGCTTCATGTGGCGTTCTTTTTTTTAGCTTATCTGCGCTTTTTAATTTGCAAGGTTTTTTCATATGATTAATGATCTGATAGTATTTTTTTCCTTTTGGGTCATGTGGGCTTTAATTAGTTATTTTATAGTTCAGATTTATTCGGAATCCCGAATCAAAGAAGAGAATAGAAATAAATTTTTTGAAATTATTGCATCTGCAGGGTTCGGACTTTTAGTAAATTTAATTCTATTTATTGTGTATTAAAATAGACTAATGAAGTATTTTTTATTTTTTCTTTTAATTTTATTTGTATGTTCTATAAGTATTTATTTTTACGTACAACATGAAGTTTTAGAGGCAGTAGGACTTGAATTTGGCGGACATGATCATTAATCATTATGAATAATAAACACGATAACAGAGTCGTTATAGTAAATTCTTCTTTTGGAAATTTGATAGACATATCAACGGATGAGGTATTTCACGAGTTCAGAGAATTGGTTTTATCTAGTGATGCAGAAATTTTATTTGAATTCAATTTCAACCAGAAAGTTGTTAATGCTACACATTTTATTGGCAGAGGAAAATTAGAAGAGATAAAAAAAATTATTGATCTGAATAAAATAGAATTAATTATATTCAATCATAATCTTTCTCCATCTCAGGAAAGAAATATTGAATCTTATTTAAAGACAAGAGTACTGGACAGAACAGGATTAATTTTAGACATCTTCGCAAAAAGGGCCTTTAGTCATATTGGCAAGCTACAAGTTGAATTAGCTCAACTCACACATTTATCAACAAGACTGGTTAGGGGTTGGAGTCATTTAGAACGACAAAAAGGAGGTATCGGTTTACGAGGCCCAGGAGAAACACAATTAGAAACGGATCGAAGATTAATTTCTCAACGGATGAAAAATATAAGAAAAAGATTAGAAAAGAGTCATCAACAAAAAAATCTTAATAGGTATGCCAGAAAAAAAGGAAGAAATCATATTGTAGGAATAGTTGGCTATACTAATGCAGGAAAAACCACTCTTTTTAATGGTTTAACTGGATCAAGAGAATTTCAAGCTGACAAGTTATTTGCAACCTTAGATACCGTCACAAGAAAAAATCTTGTTCCAGGTTCTGATTCAATAATATATACCGACACGGTAGGCTTCATATCTAATCTCCCAACTTCGTTAATTGAATCCTTTAAAGCGACTCTCGACGATTTAAAATCAGCTGATTTACTTCTGCATGTAGTAGACGTGAGTGATAGAAACTTCAAAAATAAAATTTTTGAGGTAAATAAGATTTTAAATGAAATTAATGCAGAGAAGATACCCCAGATTCTTGTAAAAAACAAAATTGATATTAATGATTTTGATCAGAATGAAGTCATAAATCCTATAAATTCAGTTTCAGTCTCAGCTAAGGAAGGTATTGGAATAGAAATGCTCAGAGATCTAGTATCCAATCATGCAAACAGAGGATTGTTTAAAGGTAAATTACTAATAAATTTTAACAACTCCAAAGTTAGATCTGAGTGTTATAGGAAAGCAAAGATTATAAGTGACGAAGAAACTAACGATGGTTGGGTTCTAACTTTAACAATTGGAAATTACGATCTTAAAAAGATATTAAGTCATCAAGGTATCGAAATAATTGATTCTTTTAGTTACTTAGAAAAAGAAATTTAATTTATAAAAATTTTGATAGACTGCTTTAGGTAGAATAAAATTGAAAATCGAAGATGGCAACTTTAAAGCATTTAAATCCTGATTGCTCGACAGATGAAATACTTGATGTTTTAGACGAAGACGCAGGTCTAATTATTGACAATCTGATTGATAAAGATCAGATAAATAGGATTAATTCCGATCTAAATCCCTATCTACAAGTTGATGTCTTTGGTAGAGACGAATTTACAGGATTTAAAACAAAAAGAGTTGGGGCACTAATAGCTAGATCAGAAGCTTGTCGAGAACTTGCTCTTCATAAAAAAATTAATGATGTTTCGAAAAAATATCTGGAACCTCATGGAGATGGTTATCAATTACATTTTACTTCTGCGGTTTGTATTGGGCCAGGAGAGTCAAAACAAATTTTACATAGAGATAGAGGCATATGGGGTGGATACTTGCCAAGAAAGGTAGAACCTTTGATGAGTACAATTTGGGCTATAACAGAATTTACAAAAGCTAATGGTGCTACTCAAGTAGTTCCTGGTTCTCATAAGTGGGATAAAGATAGAATTCCAACAGAAAAGGAAATTGCATATGCAGAAATGAAGCCAGGATCCGTGCTTCTTTATACAGGAACAGTTCTTCATGGAGGAGGTCAAAATGAAACAATCGATGAGTCGAGAACAGGTGTATTTTTGCATTATGCTTTAAATTGGTTGAGACAAGAAGAAAATCAATATTTATCCTGCCCACCAGATGTAGCTAAAGATTTGTCTCCTGAAATAAGATCTCTTATAGGTTATTCAAAAGGAGGTTATGTTTTAGGGTTTTATTCAGATCCTTATGATAAAACAGCTACCTATGAATCGGTCTCACCTGAGAATATGTTTAAAGATCATCTCAATGATGATTTCAGTTCTTTACCAGACCCAACAGAATTAGTCTCAAAATCAACAAAATAACTAATGTTGATTGAACTTTTTGTAACAGCTTCTATTTCATTATTATTAGCACTTATTTCATTTTTGTTTCATGGCAGTATGACTTCTTACAATTTAGCAATAAGAACGCTTTCTTTCTTAGTAGTAGTCTCAACTTTATGGTGGACCTTTGGAATTTCAATTGTGTTTGAAGGAAATTCTGTATTATTGAGGTATTAATGTATTTTATTAACTGGATTGTTTTATCAGTTATTTATTATTTTTTATTAAGAATTTTTCTAAATTCAAGTTATTATTCTGGAAGCAGGAGTAATATTCAGGAAGTTTTACTTGCCATTGTATTAGGCTCAATAACTTCAACCTTCATAATTTATGGATCCAATGTTTTATGAATGTACTTAAAAATTTTATTTCTGATTGTAAATATCCTGTTTTTTTTACCGGCGCAGGAATCAGCACCGATTCAGGAATACCTGATTTTAGAGGGCCTAAAGGATTTTGGAAAAATAATACACCAATCTACTATCAAGATTTTGTTTCTTCCGAAGAGTCAAGGATCAAATACTGGGAACAAAGCATAAATTTTAAAAGAAATTTTGGATCTTTTTTACCCAATGAAGGACATAAAGCAGTAAGCAAGATTATTTCCGAAAAAAAACAAGGTCATTGCATCACTCAAAATGTTGATAATCTTCATCAAGAAGGTGGTTTACCTGATAATGATGTAACTGAAATTCACGGAAATGCTACTTTCGCGATCTGCATAAAATGTAAAACAAAGATAGATCTAGAATTGATTCATGATGAATTCAAGAAAACTCAGATTCCTCCCGTTTGTTCTAATTGCAATGGTTTTATTAAAACAGCTACGATTTCATTCGGACAACCTATGCCTCAAGAAGAAATGCAAAGAGCTCAATTAGAATCCTTGAAAGCCGATTTATTCATTGTTGTTGGCTCATCTTTGGTTGTATATCCAGCAGCTTCGTTACCTTTGGTGGCTAAGGAAAATGGAGCAAAGTTAGTAATTATTAATAATGAAAAGACAGATTTTGATAATTTAGCGGACCTTGTCATAAATGACAGTATCACCAAAACCTTCGAAGAATTATTTATTTAAATGGACATATTATTTGGTAGCTCTGGTTTGGTTGGTTCATTTATCGCTAAGAAATTAAAAGAGACCAAACATAAATTTTTAGCAGTAAACAGGAAAAAATTATCTTTTTTATCAGATGAAGAGCAACAAATTATTACTGATTTTAGCGAATCGAATTTTTCAGATGTGAATAAAGGTTTTATATCTTTAGGGTTTCCGCTTGAATGGTATGACTTAATTTTTATGAGGTCTAAGATCAAGAAGGTTTTTCAAGAAGTTGATTACGTCTTAATAATGGATATAGCTCAAAGATTAAAAAATAGTGGATGCGAAACTCTTTCCATCGTATCAGCTGTTGGCGCTAATAAATCCTCTCCAAATTTCTATCTCTCTATTAAAGGACGATTAGAGGAAGATTTAATTAATTTAGGATTTTCAAAGCTTATACTTGCAAGACCCGGTCATCTTTTGGGAAAAAGACCTAAAAAGAAAGATTTCGGTACCAGAATTATTGAATTTATCGGATTGCTATCTCATCCCTTTATGGTTGGAAAACTAAAAAAATATAGAAACATTAAAGCTGAAAAGATTGCCTCTTTGCTAATTGAAGCAAGCTCAGATAAGTATGGAGATGGAACTTACGTAATTGAATTTGATGAGATAAAAAAAATCTAATAAGAAGCAAAAAGTTTATCTAAAGAATCTTTTTGATCTACAGCGAATTTTTTTAAGACTTCGATCAATGGAATAGGTATGTATGCATTAATATGTTGTTCATAGAATGGTAAAGCCTTTATTTTTTTAAACCATTTATTTAGTAATGGATGTGAAGAGGGGTCACAATAATTAGTTAATGTTAATTGTTCCCATCTTAATACGTAGGGAAAAATTGACGCATCAGCTAAACCAAATTTTGAACCGCTAAACCATTCTCTATCTTTGAGTCCAATCTCTAGCTTATCCATCAATGTTTTCGATTGTTTTAATCCCTCAATTACACACTTTGCTTCTAAACCATTCTCAATTAAATCTCGTCTATTTTCTCTTTTCTCTAAATCAGGAATTTCATCAATTTCTTTATCTAGTTCATCTTTTGGCTTAAGAATTAATATATTTCTAACACCTATCCCATAAGTTATTGAACCTCCATGAATATGATAAGCATCTATAGTTTTCATCCATAATCTCATTTGATGTATTTCTTCGGGAATTTTAGATCTTGCAGGTTTTTCAGGAAACTTATCTTCTAAAAATTCTAAGATTAGAGATGACTCTACTAATATTTTTTCATCGCATATTAACGTTGGAACCACATGATTGGGATTAAGTTTAATATATTCTGCATCATGTTGTTCGCCAGCTTGTAAATCAATTATCTTTGATTCATAAGTTAAATCTTTTAATCCAAGTATTAGCCTTACTTTTTGAGAACAAGTAGATGGCCCATGATGAAAAAGAGTTAAATTGGACATATATGCATTTTAATCCCTATCTATAAAGAAATCTAATTTATAAAAATTAACTAAAATCTTTTAACATTTTCCTTAATTCAAGCTGATGTTGTTCTTCTTGACCAATTAAGTTTCTGGTGTACTCCTCAAGATATATTGAAGAATCCTCAACAATTGGCAAAAGTTTTTTATAAAGTCCTAAGGCATATACTTCATGCTCTAAACTCTCTTCAAGGATTCCTTTTATTGAATGATCATTTGTTTCTACAATTGAAGCTATCTTTTGACTAGGGTGACCATCTAAACCGGTTAAAAATTCTCCAGCAGTTTGAGCATGCTGTAAAGATTCTGCGGCTTGTTCTTGTAAAAATTGAACAATAGGAATTCTGTGCGGTCCTACAACCATTAACGAGGAATGAGTGTATCTAACTACACCAGCCAATTCAAATTCCATAATTTCATTTAAAATATTGCAAACTTTTTCTTTATTTAGTTCTTTTAATTCCATTTTTAACCTCCTCAAAATTTAATTATATTTTAAATTTCTTTGGATTTGATCGATGAGAATTAAGAAAACAATGATTATCATTTACAAAAAAAGAGTAAATTGAAATAATTATACAAACTAATTAAAGAGGAGAGTTTATGAGTACTGAGATATTTGTACCGGTTTTTTACATGTTTATACTTACTTCGGCGGTATTTTTGTTTAATACCTCCGTTCGTTTTAAAGATGTTTTAATTGATAAAGGCCATAGGGCTTCTGAATTATTTAAGATACCTGTTGCATCTTCTGCAAGCGATCTTATAAGACAAGGCGATAGGAATTTAATTAATCTTTTCGAATTTCCAATTTTTTTCTACGCAATTTGCGTTGTTTTATATGTTACTGGAAAAGTCGATGATTATTTTATTTTATTAGGCTATTGGTTTGTAGGTTTTAGAGTTCTTCATAGTATTTACCATATTTTTATTAATGGTTTTATAGGAGCGATGCCAATAAGAGCATTATTTTTCTTACCAAGTTGGTTAATTGTGGCTTGGATGTGGATAAGATTTATACAGATGCTCTAACACCTTTAAAAACAAATAAAAGAGGAAAGGCCATTAATACCATTTGAAAGTAGGATAGGATGCTGTTCAATCCAATGTTAATGAAGAATGGTATTTTTGTTGCTCCTTCGTTTATTAACATTACGGATAATAAGAAGATAGCCAAAAAATAAGGTATTAACAGGACAAACCAGTAAAGCAGTAACAAATAAACGAATTGAATTTGTTGAGTTCCTGTTGTTTGCCAGGATTTATCTAGAGCCTCAACAATTTTACAATTTTCTATTATCAAGAAAAATGGTGCCAAAATTAATCTTGATGCCAAATAAATTCCTGGAATAATAAATAAAAATAAGCCTATTAAAGTTATTAAACTTAGCACTAAGGATAAAATAAACAATTTAAAGAAAATTTGTAACGAAACTAAATAATATCCAATTGTTTCCTTCAATGAATCTGATATTAGGTCGTTGACTAAAAGAACAGATAAAACTGCTATGAATGGGTTTAAAAACATATTTGTAAAAATAAAAAAAAGGGCTCCCCAAGTAAAAAATCTTTCATCATTAAGAAAAGTTTCCCCTGCTGAAGTAGAGATTCCTATAAGTAAAAATACAGGAAAAGTTTTTATCGTAAAAGAATAAAAAGAATTTTTATAAAATTTAAAACCCTCAGATATGAAAGAAAATGGCATAATATATTTTATAACTTAACTGAATAATTATGATAGAAATTTGGTCAAAACCTCAATGTCCTTTTTGCGACAAAGCAGAAAATTTGTGCATCCAAAAAAACTTTGAATTTAAAAAGTTCATGCTTGATGAAGACTTTTCTAGAGAAGAATTTATGAATAAATTTCCTACCGCGCGAACTTTCCCACAAATTCTTATAGATGGAAGGTTAGTCGGTGGATACACAGAATTTGCCGCTGAAGTTGGCATTGATTAGATTCTAATCAATCAATTTTAAAAAAAAAGCATTATCTTGGGCTGACTCTTCTAACGCATTGAGCCTACCACTTTTTCCTGAATGACCACCAATTAGATTCATTTTTAGAAGAATAGGATTCTTCGAAGTACTATTTTCTCTTAACTTAGGAACATATTTGGCAGGTTCAAAGTATTGAACTTGAGAATCGAAAAGGCTACTTGTTACAAAAACCGTAGGATAATTTTTCTTTTCAATATTATCGTAAGGGGAATAGGATTTAATATATTCATATTCTTCCTTATTTTTTGGATTTCCCCATTCCTTGTATTCAAACGTAGTCAATGGAATACTTTCGTCTGACATAGTTGTTAATACATCTACGAATGGAACTGCAGAGATAATTCCTTTGTAGAGCTCTGGTTCGTAATTAATGATTGCTCCCATCAATAAACCACCAGCACTTCCGCCAAAAGCAAAAACACTGGCTGGATTTCCAATATCTTTTGATAGCAAGGATTTTGTTGAATCAATGAAATCAAAAAAAGTATTCTTTTTATTCAACATTTTTCCATCTTCGTACCATTGTCTACCCATTTCGGAGCCACCTCGAATATGAGAGATGCAAAATATAAATCCTTTATTGATAAGAGGAATTATTGTTCTTCTAAAACTTGCATCGATTATGCTTCCGTAGGATCCATAGCCATACATTAATAATGGCGCTTTCTTTAAATCTATATCTTTTTTGTAAACTAAAGAGTTTGGCACCAATTTACCGTCTCGTGATTCAATTTTTATCCGTTTAGTTTCGTATAAATCTTCATTAAAATTATTTATTTGAGACTTCCAAATTTCTTTTTGTTCATTTGTTTTAAAATTTAATGAAAAAACTGAGCTTGGTTTTCTTAAGCTTGTGTAACCAAACAAAAATTCGTTTGATTCATATTCTGGATTAGAAGAAATATAGCAACTGTAAGAGGGATCAGGAAAATCTATATAGTCTTTAGATAAGTTTTCTCTGTTCAACTTTAATATTTTTGGAAGCCCGTCTTCTCTGATCTCTAAGAATAAAAAGTTCTGAAAACAAATAAAATCCTCTAAAAGAAGTTTTTCGTTATGCTCTATCAAGACTTCCCAATTAGAAAAATTTTCAAAGTCTGATTCTTTAAATTTTAGAAGGCAAAAATTTATGCGTTCATCCTTATTAGACAAAGCAAAAAAACCTTCAGGAGTATCTTCAACATAGTAGAGGTGTTTATCAGATCGACGAAGGACACATTCAGGGTTCTCCAATAAATTTTCAATGTCTATCAGCCATAATTCATTAGACTCTGTTTTACCTGAGTTTATGTAAATGTATTTGTTGGTCCTTGATTTTGAAATAGATAAATTAAACTCATCATCTTTTTCCTCATAAACTAAGAAATCTTTGCTTTGAGCATCTCCAAGTTTATGTCTATAAACTTTATTTGAAATTAATGTTTTAGGATCTTTGTAAGTATAAAAAATATATTCGTTATTACCCCAAGTGATATTCCCTGATGTGTTTTCAAGTACATCATTAATGTATTTATTCTCCTCAAGATTTTTAAATTTAATTGTAAATTCTCTTCTCCCATTTGTGTCCTCTCCAAAAGCAATAATTTTGTTATCTGGAGAAGGCGAGATTCCTGAAATTTGATAAAAATCTAAATCCTTAGCCAATTTATTTACATTCAAAATTTCTTCTATATTTTTATTTTTTTCTCTGTAATAAACAGGGTATTGATCATTTGATTTTATTTTCGAAAAATAATAGAAATCATTCTTTTTAATTTTCAAAGAAGTTTCTTCTTCAGGAATAAAACTTACTAATTCTTCAAAAACTTCTTTTCTGTAATCTTTACCCTCTGAAAACCAAGTTTCAGCATAGGTATTCTCTTCTTCCAAGTAAGATATAATTTCCTTGTTTTGACGAGTATCGTCTCGAAGCCAATAATAGTCATCAGATCTTTTATCACCATGGGCCTCTAGGATTTTAGAAATTTTCTTTGGTTTTGGAGGTAACATATTTTTAATCTTAACTTAAATATTGCAAAAACATTTTAATCAAATATATTATCAAGCAAATTTATCTAAGCACCTTCTATATAACTATAAATGTTAAAAAAATTTGTTTATTTTTTCTTTACAATTTTTCATATTGTTAACCTTCACAGCATAACCATAGATGGTGAATTGTCTGAACAAGAATGGCAAGGTGCTAATTCTTTTACAGATTTTCTAACTATTTTTCCCGATACTTTAGATACTCCCAAATATAAAACAGAGGCTAAATATTTTGCTGATGAAAAGGGTATATATTTTGCTTTTATAAATTATCAACCTAAAGAAAAGCAAACTTTTCAGAAACATCCTAGAGATTCTTTTTATGCAAATGCTGATAGAAATTACGTGATTATAGATTTTAATAATAATGCAAATATAGGATATGAATTTACAGTAACTCTTGGTAATTCTATAAGAGATGCAATCTTTGTAGATGAAAATGATTTTTCCGATGAGTGGGATGCAATTTGGTATGCAAAAACTAAAAGTTACGAAGATTATTGGATATCAGAATTCTTAATTCCATGGGATGTTGCTCCAATGATAAATGTAGAAGGTCCATATCGTGAGATAAGTGTCTCTTTAGCAAGATGGACCTTCAGTGAAAATGAAGTTTATAACTCTCCTGGATTAAACTTTTACAAATCACCTTTTTTATCAAAATTTAAAAAGTTACAGGTTAGAAATCTTAATACTCAAAAAACTCGAATAGATTTTTTTCCCTACGCAAGCTTTACCAACAATTTTATTCAAGATAATAGACAGATAAATATTGGAGGAGAAATATTTTGGGATATTAATCAGAACTCAAAGTTAGATTTCACTCTTAATCCAGATTTTGGACAAGTTGAAAGTGATGACGTCATTGTAAACTTTTCTGCAATTGAGACTTACTATCCAGATAAAAGACCTTTTTTTACTGAAAACCAAACACTTTTTGACGTAACTGGATGGAACCTTAGATTTATCAATACTAGAAGAATAGGTGCAATTCCAGATAAATGTTCTGATACCGACAGAAGTCATTTAGGAGAATGTAAAGACAGTTTAATTGATACTACCGATATCAACTTTGCACTTCGCTACACTCAAAGAGATGAGTCAAATGAATATGGAGTTTTTAGTGCATTTGAAGACGATTCCGTATTTTCTGAAGGTAGAGATTTCTTAGCGTTTAGATTTAGATCAACTAGAGATTTTTTAAATACAAAAATTGGTTATTTATTTACCTCAGTTGATAGACCTTCTATTGAAAGAACTGCTGAAACACATACTATTGATTATGATTTAAAACCATCAAATTCATCTCGAGTTTATGGTTGGGTTAGTCAGGTTAATACTGAGGAACTAGGTAATAAAAAAACAGGTTATGGTTTTAGGTCCTTAGTTACAAATCGTTTTTCAGATAAATTATTTGGATTGCTTGTCTTCAATTATCTTGATGAAAACTTCAATATAAATGATATGGGCTACGTCGAACAATATGGAAATAGTTTCATTGGAACTTATCTTCAATATAGCAACCCAAATAATGATGAAACTTCTAATATTTCTCAACAGTATTATGCCTTGAGAATGGGCTATAACAGGTCTTATCAGGGATTTGGTGGCGGCATAGGTGCCACTTTAGAATATGAATTAAGTTTTAAAGATAGTTCAAGACTTGAAATAGAATGCAATTGCACTTTATTCAGAGGTAAGGATTATGTAGAGACTAGAAATTATGCAGGTTCGCCTTACCTAGAATCATTAGGAAATCATGACCTAATTCTTGAATATTCAACTCCAAGAACAAATATGTTTCAACATAGATTTAAATTAGGATATGAAACAGGTGGTTATGAAACTTCAGATAATAATAGCGATCTTAGATCTGAAGGACATACACTCGGTTATGGAATTTTGATGAAGCTGTCTGAAAATTTAAAAATATTTCTTAGCCCGATAGAATATCAAAAACAGTCAAATTGGAGTGTCTGGAACAAAGAAAATCTTTTTGGTTATTATGATAAAGAAATGATTAGTTCGGGTATTAACTTAGATTGGTTTATAGGAGACAGACAGGAAGTAAGGTTAAAAGGAAAAATTTATGGAATTAAGGCTAATGACGCAAGATCTTACAGAGCTAACTCCTCGGGTTACTTAAATATTTCCAACGATATCTTAAATTCATTTGAATTATCAGAAACTGCTTTTCAAGTAAGATATAAATATCAATTTGCTCCTCTCTCAGATTTATATGTCGTTTATACAAGAGGTGGCAAATATTCTTTTAATAGAGAAAATTCGTTCGAAAAAATTTATTCTGGCGCTTGGTCTAATCAAAACCTCGATAAATTTATTATTAAGTTAAGATACAAGCTTTAATTAACATATAATTAATTCAAAGAATTTATTGAAAAATGGGTTTTATCGTTGAATACATAAATACTTTATTAGGTGGGATGGCTGCATTAGTTGGAATCATTTCAATTTATTATTTAATAAGAGAAATGCAGGAACAAAATAGAGTCGCTAGAGCAAATGCACGACAAAATGTTTCTGATAGTCATCAAGAGATTGCTTTAAAAGGAATGACTCCTCGAATGGTAAAAATAAAACTTAAATTAAGAAATAACGAAGATCTTACTCCTGAGGAAGATGCTGCTTATTTGACTTATTTTAGTATTATGCTGAGATCCAGAGAGAATCAGCACTATCAATATACAATTGGAATGATTGATGCTGCAGAATGGGAAAATTATTTAAAATCCTTTAAAACACTTTTTAAGTCTGAATATCATTTAAAGCTTTGGAGTTTCATGAAAGAAACTTTTAATGATGAATTTGTAAAAATAGTTGATGGAATTGTCGATGAAAATAATTGAAGTTGAACAGGCGCAATACTTAATAAAATCCTTACAGCACCATCCAAGTCCTTACATCATTTATGATAAAGATTCAGGGGTAGAGTGGCTAAATAATTCTGCTCAATATATTTTTAATCTTAACGATGATGAGTCTATTTCAATTGAACCTATTACAGACGTTAAAAAAAATAATAATAAATCTGAGATCGCAAGATCTTTTGATACAGATATACAAATTAAATTAAGAGATATTGAATTTTTTCTGAGAACACGTATTCATGAAATACCTTTCGAAGAAAAGTCATCTTTTTTTCTAATAGAAGCTTTAGCAAATTCAGAAGCCGCCCTGGATGCGTTGAAGGAAACTATTAGTTGTTTAGAAAATGACAGAATTAGCATGGCTTTTCAAAAACAAGTTGATATCGAAACTGGAGATATATTAGGAGTTGAATCTTTATTAAGACTTCTCGATGAAGAGGGTAATATCATTTCCAATGATAAATTAATTCCTTTAGTTGAAGGAGAGCATCTTTTTTCATTAGTTGTGCTTGCTTCATTAAAAAAATTAAAAGAATTCTTTAATTTCTTAAACAAAGAAAATTTAGGAAATTTTACAACTTACTTAAACGTCTCTGCTTACACCGTTATGCAAGAGAATTTTACTAAAATTATTTTAGATTTTGTAAACGAAAATGATTTGAAAGAAAATCAATTAGGCCTTGAAATAACAGAAACAGCTGAATTAGAAGATAGAAAAAAAGCTTCTGAAGCTTTTGAATCCCTTAAAAAAAGTGGAGTTCCTTTAGCATTGGATGATTTTGGTGCAGGTTACTCTTCCCTGAGCTATCTAAGAGATTTACCAATAAGTTTAATAAAACTTGATAAAAATTTTGCAACTACAATTGACTTGTCAGATACCAAAGAGCTTGTTAGATTTGTAGTGAATATATCAGATAATCTTGGTTTAGATATGATTGTGGAAGGTATCGAGACTGAGGATCAGAAAAATATTTTTCTAGAATTAGGCTGTAAAAGAGGTCAAGGTTATTTTTTTCATAGACCAGAATTTCTAGAAGATTTTGCAGGAAATTTAGATGAATGAAATTTCTAAACCTTCAAAAGGTGCAGAAAAGATATTATTAGCCCAAATAAAACAGGAGTTTTCAGCTCCTGCAGAGGCAATTGAACATTATGTCGATTTAGTAGAGCAATATGCTAATGAAAACAATTTAAATGTTTCAGATGAAATTAATCAAATTAAAGATGCTGAAAAAAAGTTATTAAGTCAATATGAAGAAGCTTTTAACGAAAATACTTCTTTAAATAAAGAAAAAAAATCATCTGAAGAATATTCCGTTCTTAGACACAACCTTAGAACACCTCTAAATGCAATTATTGGCTATAGCGAAATTTTAATGGAAGATTTTGAGGATGAATTATCTGAAGAAATAGTTGAAGATCTTAATACTATCTTGAACTTATCCAGGGATACCGAAAAGGCTATTGAGAGGTTTGTTGATTTTATTAGAGGAGAAATTACTGAAATAAACTCTAACGATTCAGATGCTGGCCAAATTCAAAATGCAGAATCTCTTTTTAAGTCTCTCGGCGATATTGATTATAGTTTAGAGATTGATGAATCTTTAAACGATTCTGACATATTAATTGTTGACGATAATAAAACTAATTGTGAGGTTCTATCCAGAAGACTTTCACAAAATGGACTCAAATGTAGAGTAGCTTTTGATGGAACTTCGGCAATTGAAGAAGTAGAAAGGAAAACCCCAGATTTGATACTGTTAGATGTTATGTTGCCTGATATTAATGGATTAGAGCTTTTAAAACGTTTTAGAAAAAAAAATAAAATTGAAAATCTACCTATTATTATGGTTTCTGCTTTCAATGATGTGGATAGCGTAGCTAAATGTATAAAACTTGGTGCATCAGATTATTTACCAAAGCCACTTAATGGAACTATCCTAATGGCTAAAGCAATTGCAAGTTTAGAAGCAAAATACTTTCGTTCTAGAGAGCAGGAACTTTTAAATGAGCTTCATATAAGGGCTACAACTTGTCCATTAACAGGTATATCCAATCGAAAAGTTGTTTTTGACAAGATAGACAAAGCTTACAAAAAGTCTCAAAAAAAAGATTCTTATACATTTAGTATTCTTTCTATGGATATTGACTTCTTTAAGTCAATAAATGATACCTATGGTCATCCTGGCGGAGATGAAGTACTAAAAAGTTTTGCCAATAAATTGGAAACTTCATGTAAACCAAATCTAGTTGGAAGAGTTGGAGGAGAAGAATTTATAGCAGTTATTGATAAAATAAAGGACGAATCTATTGAAGAATATTGCGAAAATTTAAGAAAAGAAATAGTTGATTTATCAATAAAATTTCAAGATCATAATATAAAAGTTACTATGAGCGGAGGAGTAGCATCTTCTGATGAGATAGATAATTTAGAGGATTTGATTAACTTAGCAGATGAAAGGCTTTATGAAGCTAAGGAAGGGGGGCGTAATCAAATTATTTTCAGAAAATAGGAGATAAAATGAAAAAAATTCTTTACGTTGAAGACAATGAAATGAATAGAGATATGTTAGGTCGAAGACTTACAAGACGTGATTATGAAGTGATCTTTGCTTTTGATGGTCAAGAGGGTCTTGATAAAATGAAATCTGAGTCTCCTGATTTAGTTTTAATGGATATGGGTCTTCCAGTTTTAGATGGTTGGGATGCAACTACTCAAGCAAAGGCTGATCCAGAGATCTCAAATATTCCAATAATTGCTTTGACAGCACACGCCATGGAAACTGATAAACAAAAAGCTCTTGATTGCGGTGCTGATGATTTTGATACTAAACCTGTAGATTTTAAAAGACTCCTAGAAAAAATTGAGTCAAATATGGCTTAACTATTTAAAACTTTTGATATCAAACTGGGTAATTGGTTAATTGAAACTTCATCTTTCTTTAGCAAACCCTCAACATTGTTTTTCAATAAATCCTCTTGCACTTCAGTCAATTCTTTTCCTGAATAAACTATTACATTAGGCTTTGTTTCAAATTCCATCGTTACAAATTTTTCAAGAAATTCGAAGCCATCCATTCTAGGCATTTCTAAATCAAGTACAATGAGAGTAGGATTTTTTTCTAAATTCTTTAACCCTTCTTTACCATCTTTTGCAGTAATTGCTTTGAAACCTGTATCTTCAAGAGCTCTTGACAATATATCTCTAGTATTTTCGTCATCATCAACTATTAAAATAGTATTATTTTTTGAATCACTTGAAACAAATTTTTTAACTATTTTTAAAAATTTATTTCTTTCGATTGGTTTAGTTAAATAATCATCAGCACCTAAAGAAAAAGCTAAAGATTCTTGAGACATTTGAGAAACCATTATCACCGGAATATCTTTAATTTCTTTATCCGATTTACATTCTTTAAGAATAGACCACCCATCTCTTCCAGGCATTAGAACATCTAAAAGAATCAATTTAGGTTTAACTTCTCTTATTATATTTAATCCTTGTTCACCATTAGTTGCTCCAAGAAGAGTGAGACCAGCCTTTTTAATAGTTCTTTTAACTAAATCATGCATTGCTACATCATCATCTATTAGCACACATAAATTTTCTCCTTTCAAAGAATTAATCTCTTCATTTTCTAAATCTTCCGCATCATCACATATTCTAGGTACAAAAATTGTAAAAACTGAGCCTTTACCTTTTTCTGAGGAAACAGTCACGCCACCACCCATTAATTCAGCAAATCTTTTTGAAATAGGTAATCCTAAACCTGTTCCTCCATGAGTTGCAGAAGTAGATCTTTCAGCTTGCTCATACTCTTCAAAGACTTTAGCGACTCCTTCAGTACTCATTCCTTCTCCATCATCTGTGACTTTAAATTCAATCATCTCAATTCCATCTTTATCCATTGTTGTGACGTCCATTGTTACAAGGCCATTGTTAGTGAACTTAAAGGCATTACTTAAAAAATTGGTTACACATTGTCTAAGTTTTGTTTCGTCTTGGGTCATTGAACCAATTGCTTCCTGAACATTTATCTTAAATCCATTGTCATTTTTTGCAGCTAAAGGAGCGTTAATATCTCTAAGAGTCTCTACGACTTTTTCTATCTCAAAACTAGTTAAATACAGCTCCATTTTTCCAGATTCGATTTTTGATAAATCTAGAATGTTATTAATCAAAGAAAGTAAATGTGTTCCAGAAGATGTGATTTTTTTAAGATCCGGCATAAGATCTTCATACCCTAAATCCTCACATTCTTCATAGAGCATTTCCCCGTAACCTAAAATCGCATTTAAAGGAGTTCTTAATTCATGACTCATGTTGGCAAAAAATTTACTTCTTTGTTCGTTTGCTTCTAACGCTTCATCTCTGGATTCTTCCATTTCTTTTGTTCTTGTATCGATAAGAACTTGAACTTCTTCAGCCATTCTGGTGAAAGCTACTGTCATTAATTCAATGGAAGCTTCTTCACCTTCCTCATCTGAGCTTTCTTTAGCTAAAGATTGCATCTTATTGATATCGTTTAATATCAGCGTTCTTGAATCTCCTTCAAGTTCATCGGCTAAAATAGTCATTTTTTCAATAATTGCATTATCTCTTTCTTTTCTTCTTTTAGCTTGTTCAGATCTAATGTTTTCCATTTCATTCAAATGGCCCCTATAAATTTCTAATGCTTTTGCAAGTTCGCCTACCTCATCATTTTCTGATCTAAGAAGTCCTGTTCGTTGTGGCATTGTTTTTGAAAGATCTCCGCTAGTTAGAGCTTGAAGAACTTCGATTGCTTTATTTACAGAGCCAAATATATTAGCTGAAATAATTGAAGTAATAGCTATTACAAGAACCATTACTACAATTATTAATACCAAAATGTATGAGAGGATTGTATTTTCTTGTTCGATGCTCTCTTTCTCATTTCTAAATATAAAAAATTGAGCTTTATCTGATGATAGATAAGAACTTAATGGCAGAAGGGTAATAGAAGAACCCAAGGAAGCATCTCTCGCAGAAGTTCTATTGCCTTGATCTCTAAGGTTTAGATTTGCCTTATCTACGTGTGCTTTTAGATTAGTAATGCCATAATTAGTTGTTTCATACGATCCTAAGTCAGATTCAAAACTAGCATAGTCATCACCCAAAGATATAACTCCTTCCTGAGTTTGAACAGCCGTAACTAATTCAAATTCATCGCCAAAAGTTTCCATTGATTTTCTAATATCAATACCAAGAACAATTATTGCTTCAGCATCTCTAGAGAAAGCTTTGACCGGAAAGGCCATGATTTGATTTAAAGTACTTATTTCAGACCCTGAGATATCCGTTATCGTTTGAAGTGATCTTCTTGGCCTTGAAGAAGCATCATTGAGATATTTATCTAAATCATTTAGATATTCAGGTTTTGCATTAGGATTACATGCATCAACTCCTGATAAATCAAAAGCTGAGCTACAATAGAATCTTTTTCCATCTGGATAATAGGCTTTTACAAAACTAAGATTTCCTTCATCCAGGTCAAATTCAAACATTAAGTCAAGTAAATAACCTGATTCACCAATATTCTTGTCTACTATGAATTGTATAAGCGGGTTTCTGTAGTCATCATCTGGAGATGATAATTCTTCCTCTGGAAAAATTTCTGTTTCTGGATCCCAAAAATTTCCTCTCTCACCCGTCTGAGGGAGCCAAGCAGAAATTGCATCAAATGAGGTTTCTAAAGTTTGAAACCAAGCAGATTCATAAGTGGAAACGAGAGATTCACTAGAATAAGATCTTTGAATATTTTCTCTATAGCCATACAAAAAAATAAGAGAAAGGGCGAGAACGACATTCCCGAAAAGACCGATTAAGATTAAAGTAGTTCTTATACGCATCTTAGCGTATTAGGATTACTCAATAGCGGTTAAATTGAAGTTAATCCTTACTTGAACGTCATTAACTTGAACTGGAACGCCATCATAAGTAGAAGGTTCATAAATCCATTTTCTAATAGATTTCATAGCAGCTCTATTAAACAAACCTGCTGGTTCACCTTCAAGTACGTAAGGATCAATTACAGATCCGTCTTGTGCTACATCAAATTCAATTATTACATATCCTTCTCTTTCTAAACGAAGAGCTTTTCTCGGATAGGTAGCAGGCGTTTGATATGATCTTTCAACCTCTATTTCAATTGTTTCTCCATCAACAGTTATGTATCCGGTATCAGAAAAAACAGAAGAGACAAAAGATAATCCAAGCAACAAGAATATAAATTTCAACTTTGAAAAACCTGAATAGAAATACATTTTTTAACTCCTTAAAATGAATTATTATAGAGTATTAGTTAATTAATTTCACTTTTGCTTTATGGCTCTAATTTCTGATCTACTGCTCAATCAAAGATATTGGGAAATATTTTCCATTTCTGAGAATTCCTCCATTGAGGAAGCTTGTAAAATTTTACATAAAAATAAGATAGGAGCTTTACTTGTTTATTGTGGTGAATCGAATGATCCAGATAATTTGGTTGGAATTATCACCGAAAGAGACGTGATAGAGGATATATCTCTTAAGGGACCTGAACACCTTCACAGTAAAATTCAAGACATCATGTCATCATCTATAGTCAAAGTTGGTCCGGGAAATACTACTGATGAGGCTCTAAATATGATGATAGATAATCAAATTAGACACTTAGCTGTCATGGAAAATGAAAAGTTGTTAGGCGTTGTTTCCATGAGAGATATTGTTAAAAAATCTACTTAATTTTTTTATATTCATATTTTAAATGAATGCATCTGATGCCCTAATAAAAACTTTAGTAAAGAATGGCTTAGAAGTTATTTTCGCTAATCCTGGCACATCTGAAATGCATTTAGTAGCTTCAATAGATAATAATCCTGAAATACGACCAGTACTCGGTTTATTCGAAGGTGTCGTAACTGGCGCAGCAGATGGTTATGCAAGGATGGCTGAAAAAAGTGCTGCTAATTTATTACATTTAGGGCCAGGGTTAGGAAATGGATTTGCAAACATTCATAATGCAAAAAAAGCTAGATCTCCTTTAATTAATATTGTTGGAGACCACGCAACTTATCACTTAAAACACAACGCGCCTTTAACTTCTGATCTTGATACTTTAGCTAAATCAGCTTCTGATTGGGTTGGAAGATCAAAAAAAACTAGTGATATCTGTGATTTAGGTAATTTAGCATGGCAAAAAGCAAATGCTTTTCCTGGTCAAATATCTACATTAATTATTCCTGCAGATTGTGCTTGGGGCGATTTTGATGGAAACATTCCAGAACCATTAGAAGAAAAAGAGTTAGATTTAATCGATGATTCATTAATAAGTAAATCAGCAGAAATATTACAAATGAGCAATTCTGTTCTTTTTCTTGGAGGAAAATTTCTTAATGAGCAATGTGTAAATTTAGCTGCAAAGATAGCAAGTAAAACTGGCTGTAGATTAATGACTGATACTTTTGTGTCAAGAATCAGAAGAGGGGAGGGTTTACCGATTATTGAACAAGTACCTTATTTTGCAGAATCTGCAGCAGAATTTTTAAAAAACTCTTCCGGGATTGTTTTTGTTGGTAGTAGACCACCAGTTTCTTTTTTTGCATATCCAGGGAAAGAAAGTTATCTCACGCCAAAAGAATCAAAAATAGTTATATTAAGTTCTCCTGAGCAAAATGGCTTATTTGCATTAAATTGTTTGGTAGATGAAACCGATGCTCAAAAAATTGATAAGCAATTTCTCCAATCAAAAATTGATGACATCCCAAAATCAGGAAAAGTTGATGCCTCCAATTTAGGTCTTTTAATTTCAAATCTTATGCCAGAAGATTCTATAGTTTCTGATGAAGCAGCTACTTCAAGCTTTTTAGTGACACCTCATGCCTTGAAGGCTAAACCACATGATTGGTTATGTTTGACAGGTGGATCAATTGGGCAGGGTCTGCCTTTGGCAATTGGAGCGGCTATAGCTAAACCGGATAGACCAGTTATAACACTTCATGGGGATGGCGGAGCTATGTATACGGTTCAGGCTTTATGGACGCAAGCGAGAGAAAATTTAAATATTACAAATATAATTTTTGCGAATCATTCATATGAAATATTAAAAATTGAATTATCAAGAGTTGGGGCAGTTAAAACTGGAGATAGGGCTGATTCAATGTTTTCACTTGATAAACCAAAATTAGATTGGATTAAACTTTCAGAATCTATGGGGGTGCCTTGTTACGAACCTAACACGGTAGAAGAATTCAAGAAAATCTTCTCAGCCTGTGTCAAAGAAGCCGGACCTTCAACTATTTTAGTGCAAATATAATTTCTAACTAATATCTGAATGAATAATTTAATTGAATTTAAATCAGAAATTTAATTGAATATGTTTATGAGCAAATTAAACCGGTATTTTTTAATCTTTTTTATATTTTTTTCTTTTCTTTCTTGTTCGGACAAAATAGATACCGCCGATGAAATAAAAGATTTAAATATAGTTGCTCCTGGGATAGTTAGGACACCTGATAGTAGATTTGAAAATTTAGAGGATTATCCCTTTAAGCCAAATTACATGATGATTGATGGGGTCAGAATTCATTACTTAGATGAAGGGCCTAAAGAATCAGATCCAATAATTCTAATGCATGGTCTACCAACATGGAGCTATCTCTATAGAAAAATGATACCTATTTTTACTGAAGCTGGACATAGAGTCATAGTTCCTGACATGGTAGGTTTTGGTAAATCAGATAAATTCATTAATAAAGAAGACTACAGTTATCTTGGTCACAAAGATCTCATGAAAAAGCTTTTTCTTGAATTAGATTTAAACAATATTACTCTAATGGGACAGGATTGGGGCGGTCCAATTGGTCTAAGGGTTGCAGTTGAAATTCCAGAAAAATTTTCTAGATTAGTAATATCAAATGGCGGATTACCATCTATGCCAAATCCACAAGCTTGGTTGGTAAAAAATTTCTTAGATTTTAGTGTTTGGCTGAATACTCCAACTTCTTTTCAAGATTTATTAGATTTAAGAGACGAGCTGAATGAAACAAGTGAAGTGCCTACAATGCTTGAGGGATTAAGTTTTTTTTCAAGATGGATTGCTCATTCTTATTATGCTGAAGATCTAGACATAACTGGAGTAATGGTTTTATTGGGAGGCTTAGATAATTTATCAGATCAAGAAAGGTATGCTTATGAAGCGCCTTATCCAAATGCAGGCTACAAATCAGGAGCAAATACTTTTGCTTCATTTGCCTTACATGAATTAGCTGAAAATGAAGAATTATGGATAGATGTTTTGGATAAATGGGATAAACCCTTTTTAGTAGCTTTTGGGGAAAATGAAAGAACAACTTATAGAATGAAACAAGTTTTCATTGATAGGATTCCTAATCCTACAGTAGTAGATGATATTAAAAATGCCGGTCATTTCATACAAGAAGAAGCTGGAGAAGAATTAGCATATTTAATCAACGATTTTATAGAAGGGAAGTTATAGGGATATGTTCTATTTTTGCCTATCTATAAGTATTCTTGCTCAAATAAATATTCGTATAATATATATTATGTTAAATAATAGAATTGTATAAATAAGCAAGCAACTCTATAATCCTTTGAAAAAGAATTGAGAAAAATAAAATGGAAAATAGTGAGATTTACTACTTAGCATCTGTAATATTTGTTTGTTATGGATTCAACCTTGCTCAAGGTCTGAGAGCAGCAATAAATAGAAATGAGACGGTAAGAGTAGTACCTAAAATTTTATGTTCTATTTATTGTATATCAGCATCATTAATTGGGGTATCAATAGTGCCCTCTTTACTAAGTTTATTTATCTATTTTCATTTTTTCATAATATTGTTTCAATTAGCAATGGTTTGGTTTCCTAAACCAAAGGAATAAAATTTAATAAGGAAAAATATAATGGCAGTTAAATATTACGATTGGGTTGAATATCAATCAAACTTTAGACCTGAGAAAATAGCTATTAGAGAAATTTCAAGCGGCAAAGAGTTGTCTTATAAAACTTTAAACGATAGATCTAAAGCATTGGCTGGCTGGCTTCAAAAAAATGGATTAGAAAAAGGAGATAGAGTTGCGATTTTATCTAATAATTGTGCTGAAGTATTTGAATTAGAATTTGCTTGCGGAAAAATCGGTGGAATTGAACTTCCATTGAATTGGAGACTTACTAAGCCTGAACTTGAATATATTCTCAACGATAGTTCTCCTAAAGTTCTGATATATACAACTGAATTTAGAGAAATTGCAAAAGAGCTTCTAAAAGACTGCAATATCAACAAGTCTCTTGAAATTGAAGAAAATAATTATGGTAGCGAATATGAAACAGCAATTTCTGAAAATAATGAATTTACTACTATTGAATCCACACATGACGATTTGATTATGCTCATGTATACATCTGGTACTACAGGTCATCCCAAAGGAGCAATGATTACTCACAGAATGCAATTTTTTAATATTGTAAACCTAGCTTCAACAGCAAGAATTACTGATAAAGCCGTCCAGTTAGTATCTTTACCTTTATTTCATACTGGGGGTATGAATTGTTACGCAAATCCAGTTCTACATAATGGAGGTCAAATTATACTTACTAAAGAATTTGACCCTGGAAAAGCTTTGGAAATTATTAATAATCCTGACTATGGAGTCACCCATCTTTTTGCAGTACCAGCGCCCTATCAGTTTATGATGCTGCATCCAGATTTTGATAAAACTGATTTTTCTAGAATCCAAAGTGCAGGTGTAGGTGGCGCGCCATGTGCAGAAATAATATTAAAAACATGGCAAGACAAAGGGGTGGAATTTTCTCAAGGTTGGGGGATGACCGAAACTAGTCCTGCTGCAATAAGTTTGTCTGGTGACGAAGCTGCAAGAAAAATTGGATCTGCAGGAAAACCTTTGTTACATACTTCTGTAAAGATTGTTGATAAAAAAGGGAAAGAAGTAGAAAAAGGTGAAGTAGGAGAAATTCTTATAAAGGGACCAAATATAACCCCTGGTTATTGGAATAATGAAGAAGCAACTAAAAATTCTTTTGTTGATGGATGGTTAAAAACCGGGGATGCTGCACAAATGGATGATGAGGGATTTATTTACATTGTTGATAGACAAAAAGATATGTATATCTCAGGTGGAGAAAATGTTTACCCAGCAGAAGTTGAAAACGTTATTTACCAACTGCCTCAAATAGCTGAAGCTGCAATAATTGGTATACCAGATGAAAAATGGGGAGAAGTTGGTTTGGGTTTTATAGTTCTAAAAGAATCTAATGATCTTTCAGAAGAAGAAATAATAGATCATTGTTTAAAAAATCTTGCTAAATTTAAAATTCCTAAATCAATTGAATTTATTGATGCTTTACCTAGAAATGCAACTGGAAAAGTTCTTAAAAGGACATTAAGAGAAAGAAAATTAGGTAAATCAGCCCCTGCAATTTCTTAAGAGTTTTTTTAATTCAAAATAAAGAAGAAAATTTATTTTAATCCAAATTTATCAATGTTCGACTTTGCCTTTGACACAAATTTTATGAATTTCTTATAAGCTTTATTTAATTGTGAGTAATCGTAAAACTCTGTAACACCATATCCATCCCAATAACTCACTCGGTATAAAGAATTATCTTTAAAATTAATTGCTATTTCTATGGGATCAGGATTTTCTGTAACAAAGCTTAAACTAGAAAAGTTTTCTTCTAATACTGTATTGATTTTAAAACCTTCCATTAAAAGAGATTTTTCCAAATCATTAAGATTATCTTTTTTTGATATTAAGCTTACCTTGTCTATCACATCTATGTCTTCCAACTAAATGCCCTCTTAATTTTATATGTTTTGTTTTTCTTCCAGTTACTCTTTTTCGCCATAATTTGAAACTTCTTGGTTTAAGATTATTTCTCATTAAATTTACAAGCTCGCCATGAGTTAAATCGAATTCTGATTGGATTACTTCAAAAGGAGTTCGGTCCTCCCAAGCCATTTCAATAATCCTATTTATGTCTACTTCACTTAACATATTAAATTATTTAATAAAAATTAATCTAAAATGTAGTTAAATATAAAAACAATAACAACCAAATAACAAAAGATTACTATGGAAATTCAAAAAAAATATATTGAAATTAATAATAAAAAAATGGCAGTAATTGATGAGGGATCTGGAGAATCAATTATTTTCCTCCATGGCAATCCTTCTTCATCATATTTATGGAGAAATATAGCTCCAAATTTTACTGATACTAATAGAATTGTTGTTCCCGATCTTATTGGCATGGGAGACTCAGAAAAGCTTGATGGAATTGATAATCCAGACTACAACTTAACAGGACATTATGATTTTTTAGAAAAATTGTTAGAAAAATTAGATGTAGGAAATAATTTACACTTTGTTATTCATGACTGGGGATGCGCACTTGGACTCCAGTACGCAAGACTTAATTCTAACCGAATCAAATCAATAACTTTTATGGAAGGTTTAGTAGTTCCACTGACTTGGGAAAAATGGCCAGAAATAGCTAGAAAAATATTTTCTCTTTTCAGATCTGAAGCTGGTGAGGAGTTAGTTTTAGAAAAAAATTTTTTTGTAGAAAGACTTCTTTTAGCAGACCCGATTACGCCAATGAGTGAAGAAACCAAAAAAGAATATTTAAGACCATATTTGGAAAAAGGAGAAAGTCGTCGCCCTACCCTAACATGGCCTAGAAATATTCCGCTTGATGGATATGAACCTAAAGAAACATTAGATACGGTAAAAGCAAACGCAGAATTTCATTCTTCTTCATCAATACCTAAATTATTCGTGAACGCAGATCCAGGTTTAATACTTACTGGTGACCAAAGAGAAGAAATAAGAAGTTGGAATAATTTGAAAGAGGTAACAGTTAAAGGTAATCACTTCATCCAAGAAGATTCGTCACAAGAAATCACTGAATACTTAAAGGAATTTATCAGCAGTCTATGAGAATATTTTATTAAGAATGTTTTTTTAGCATATATACATTCCACATATGTCTCCACCCGTTGATTCACAGGCAGTCAATATAAAAAGCATTGCTAAGTAAAATAATTTTTTCATTCTTTCCCTCGAGATATTATAAACATTTAAAGTTTTTTAATGATAATTTAAAAACGATAATAATTAAAAATTAATTACAAGTTGTCACTTAGGAGCCATCCTTATTCCACCGTCTAGTCTAATAGTTTCTCCATTTAAAAAAGGATTCTCAATTATCTGTGCTGACAGCAAAGCAAATTCATCAGGGTCGCCTAAACGTTTTGGGAATTGAGTCATTTCTATTAAAGGTTTTCTTACTTCATCTGATGCCATAGCCATTAATGGAGTGTCAAAAATTCCTGGGGCGATAGTGTTTATTCTTATTCCCATTCTTGCAAGATCTCTTGCAATTGGTAAAGTCATAGCAGTCACACCGCCTTTACTGGCGCTATACGCAGCTTGTCCTATTTGACCATCAAATGCTGCAACAGAAGCAGTGTTGATAATAACTCCACATTCATTGTCACTTTCTGGTTCATTTTTCCCCATTACTTCTGCAGCTAACCTTAAAGTATTAAAAGTACCTACTAAATTCACATCGATTACAATTTTAAAAATATCTAAAGGATGTGCTCCATCCCTTCCAACTGTCTTTGATGCGCTTCCGATACCTGCACAATTAACAAGAATATGAATTGCGCCAAACTTTTCAACTGCTGCTTGAATTGCATTTTTAACACTGTCTTCATCTGCAACATTTGTAACAACAGTTATTACGTTATCCTTCAGTTCTTCTTTCGCATTATTTAAGTTATCTTCATTCAAGTCCATCAAAACCAACTTTGCTCCTTTTTCGTGTAAGTTTTTTGCAGTAGCAAGACCTAAACCAGAAGCGCCTCCTGTTATTAAGGCAACTTTATTTTCTATATTCAATTTACTTCTCCTATGTATTTTTTAGAAATATAATTTATCATAACATTACATTCAATTCTTAAATGATCTAACACTAACTTTTAAGTTACATTTAAGGCAAAAAAAGAGAGGAGAAATATGAAAACAGATTACGAATTTTTAACTACTGAAATTGACGGTCACATTCTTACAGTTACTATCAATAGACCAGACGTTATGAACGCTTTACACCCACCTGCACATGCAGAGTTTGATGAAGTATGGAATGAATTCGAAAATGATGAAAATCTATGGGTTGGAATTATTACTGGAGCTGGAGATAGAGCTTTTTCTGCAGGAAATGATTTAAAATTCCAAGCCCAAAATGGTGGAAAAATGGACATCAACATTGCTAGTACAGGATTTGCTGGATTAACTTCAAGATTTGATCTAAAAAAACCAGTTATTGCAGCTGTTAATGGTGTTTCAATGGGCGGTGGATTTGAAATTGCTTTAGCCTGTGATTTGATTGTCGCATCTACAAATGCAAAATTTGCTTTGCCAGAACCTAAAGTAGGTTTAGCTGCGTTAGCCGGAGGAATGCAAAGACTTCCAAGACAAATAGGTATGAAAAACGCTTTAGGCATGATGTTAACTGGAAGACATGTTTCTGCGGAAGAAGGCATGCGCTTAGGATTTGTTAACGAAGTAGTAGAACCAGATAATCTTCTATCTGCAGCAAAAAATTGGGCTAAACAAATTGAAGAATGCTCTCCAATGTCCATCCGAGCTACAAAACAAGTCGCTTATGAAAATTTCAATGAACCAGATTTAGCAAAGTCAATGAGTACTCATTATTCGGCAGTAAAAGAACTATTTGGAAGTGAAGACTTTATCGAAGGCCCAGTAGCATTTGCTGAGAAAAGGCCTCCCAATTGGAAAGGTAAATAATGTTTGACCTAAGAGGTAAGAACGCTGTAATTACTGGTTCTTCAAAAGGGATAGGAAAATCTATTGCAACAGCAATGGCACTTCATGGAGCAAATGTAGTTATTTCGAGTAGAAAAGCCAATGTTTGCCAGGAGACTGCTGACGAAATAAATAATTTAGACGCAGCTCCGCCTTATGGTGAAAAAGGAAAAGCTATTGTTATTCCATGTAATATTTCGGATAAGACAGCTTTAGAAATGTTAGTAGAAGAATCTAGATCTCAGTTAGGAAAAATAGATATTTTAGTTTGTAATGCAGCAAGTAATCCTTTTTTTGGTTCAATAAAAGATATTCCAGATGATGCTTTTGAAAAAATTATGAATAACAACATCAAAAGCAACCACAATCTTTGTCAAATGGTAATCCCAGAAATGATGCAAAGGAAGGATGGCAGTATCATTATTGTCTCATCTATTGGAGGTTTAAACGCAAGCCCAGTTATAGGTGCTTACAATATTTCGAAGGCTGCAGATATTATGTTAGTCAAAAATTATGCCCTAGAATTTGGGCAACACAACATTAGAACTAATGCGATAGCTCCTGGTTTATTTAGAACAGATTTTGCTAAAGCTCTATGGGAAAATCCAGAGATCTTAAAACAATCTACTGCAACTTGTCCTATGAAAAGAATTGGAGAACCAGATGAAATCGGAGGTGCTGCTGTTTTTCTTGCTTCTGAGGCTGGTAGTTTTGTTAATGGACATACTTTGGTAATTGATGGAGGCACTGTAGTCTAAAATGGAAAATAAACTTTTAACAACCGATGGAAGACTTGAGTTACTTAAAGATGTAACAAAAGAAGGTCTTTTAACCTTAACGACTGCAGATATAAGAGGTAACAGCTACCACGTGTTTGATCAAGCTCCTTCAAACCTTAGAGAATACTATCAATTAGGTTTTATGCATGGAGATTGGACACATATTGTATATGAAGGAGAGAGGTTTCAATTTAAAGAAACTATGGAAAGGTCTAATCAACTAGCTAATTCTTTAGTTAAAGATTATGGAATAAAAAAAGGCGATAAAGTTGCATTCTCAATGCGTAATTACCCAGAATGGATGTTTACTTATATTGCAGTTACTTCAATTGGTGCGATTGCTGTTCCCCTAAATTCATGGTGGAAAGGAGATGAACTAGAATACGGTTTAGATAATAGTGAGTCAAAGTTATTCATAGCAGATGAAGAAAGGCTTGATAGAGTGAAAAATATATTGCCAAACTTACCTAGAATTGCAGTGAGATCATCAAAACCAGAATATGCTGATATCGATTTTGACAAAGTGATCGAAAATTCAAATACTGAATTAGAAACGATAATTGAGATTGAGCCAGAGGATGATGCATCCATCATGTACACATCAGGAAGTACAGGCCATCCGAAGGGAGTTTTACTAACTCATAGAGGTATAATTTTTGCCCCTTTTTATTGGATAACTATTACAACGATGGGAAGGTTAGCTGAAACAAATAATGATGAATCAACAGATTCTGAATCTGAAAATAATTATCAAAATGCAACTCTCTTAAGTGTTCCCCTATTTCACGTAACTGGATGCCATGCAATTTTTCTTTTATCAATTGCTGTTGGTCGTAAAACTGTAATGATGTACAAATGGGATCCTGAGAAAGCATTAGATTTAATTGAAGAAGAAAAAATTTCTGCTTTCACAGGAGTACCAACAATGTCTTCTGAAATAGTCGAAGCACAAAGAAAAAATCCAAGAAATATAGATACATTGAAAGATTTACTTGGAGGAGGTTCTGCAAGGCCACCCGAACAAGTTAGAAAACAAAAAGAACATTTACCAAAGACTAATCCTGGAATAGGTTACGGAATGACTGAAACTAATGCATTAGGTGCAAATAACACTGGAGAAGTTTACGTGCAGAAACCAGAGAGTACAGGGTATGCGTTGCCATTATTGATGGCTTTAAAAGTTATAGATGATGACGGAAATGATTTATGTGCAAATCAAAGTGGAGAAGTATGTATTAAATCTGCTTCTACTTTTAAAGGATATTGGAAAAATAAACAGGCCACAGATGATGCGCTTACTTCAGATGGCTGGGTTAAAACAGGAGATATAGGCTATTTGGACGATGATGGTTTTTTATATATAAATGATAGAAAAAAAGATTTAGTAATCAGAGGTGGAGAAAATATTTCTTGTATCGAAGTTGAATCTTCTATTTGTGAACACCCTTCTGTTTTAGAGGCTTCGGTGTTCGGTGTTCCAGACGATAGATTAGGCGAAATACTTGCAACTTACATTTGTATTCGAGAGGATTCGACCTTAACAGAAGACGAGCTCTCAAGTTTTCTTGCTGAAAAAATAGCTAATTTTAAAATCCCCACTCATTACAGATTCCAAAAAGATAAATTGCCAAGAATCGCTTCAGGGAAAATTGCAAAAATTGACATGCGAAAAGAAGCTGTTGAACTTTTAAAAGTAAATGGAAATATTAAATAAAAACGTTATTGTCACTGGAGGTGCAAATGGTATTGGCAAAGCTCTTGCCAAAGCATTCAAAAACGCTGGCGCAGCATACATTTTAATTGCCGATCTTGATGAAACAGAAGGCCAAAAAACAGCTGATGAATTAGGAATTAAATTCAAAAAAACTAATGTTTCAAGTGAAAGTGACATAATTGAATTGATAGAAACTGCAAACAATGATGCTAAATCAATTGATATTTTTTGTTCTAACGCAGGAATTGGAGGGGCTCCTATGTTGTTAGATGTTTCGACTGAAGATTGGCAAAATATTTGGGAAATAAATGTCATGAGTCATATTTATGCTGCAAAAAATGTCTTACCTCAAATGATTGAAAAAGGAAGTGGATATTTAATGAATACTGCTTCAGCTGCAGGATTACTTACTCAAGTTGGAGCCGCTCCATATTCTGTAACCAAAGCTGCAGCGCTTAGTCTTGCCGAATGGATTAAAATAACATACGGAAACAAAGGAATTGGAGTGTCTTGTTTATGTCCTCAAGCAGTGAAAACAGCTATGACAGCAAATGGAGCCGGTACAGCTGGAGTTGATGGAATGATCGAACCGGAAGAGTGCGCAGCCGCTGTAATTGAAGCGATTGAAAAAGAACAATTCCTTATTACCCCTCATGAAGAGGTACTTGAATACATAAATAGAAAAGCAAATAATTATGATCGCTGGATTAGTGGCATGCAAAGGCTCCAGGGAAAGTATGAAGAATTTTATGGAGATCTTCTTAAGGATAAATAAAATTTCATGCCTAATAATGATACTTTTGAAATCTTTGATTTTGATCACATATCTACAATAGTATTAATTCTTGGAATATCAGTAATAATCCCATTTTTACTGAAAGGTTATTCTAGAAAAGACTTGCGTTTATTATCTCTAATACTTGCCTTAATAATAGTTGTAAACGAATTTGGTAAACCTTTTTACTATCCCTATCTATATCCCGATTTGTATGAATTTTTTGAAATGCTGCCCTTTCATATGTGTCATTTGTCTTCTTTTTCAATTTCAATATTTCTTTTAACAAATAAAAAAGTTTTTTTTAACCTAGCTTTTTTTTGGGGAATTGGTGGTTGTTCTATGGCTCTTACTCAACCTGATGTGCCCTACAAATTTCCTGATGCTAATTTTTTGTTGTATTTTTTTTCTCATGGATTACTTCTTTTTGCAATCATGTTGTCGGCAATCACCTTTAAAAATAGACCTTATTTTAGTGAATTAATTAATGTGGTACTTATAAGTCTTCCAGTTGTTGGAATAATCTATCTAATCAATATAACTATCAATGCCATTTTAGAAAGTTCCCCCGCAAACTATTGGTATTTGATTAGATTTCCGGATGGAGCAAATTTAACAGCTTTTATGCCTGATCCACCTTTACATATTCCAATATTTTTTGGTTTGGGGTTATTAGTTTTTGGGATAATTTATTTTCCTTTTTTTATTTACGATAGATTTTTTCCTAATAATTGGCAAAAATAGAGTTTTTAGGGGGATTATGATGGAAAGACTGAAGTGGAAACTATTAGGAATTGTCGAAGACTTTTATTACTACGCTTTAGGATTACCTAGATTTCTTTTCGTATGGAAAGATCATAACAAGATTTCCATTTTGAATTTTTTCGATAACAACGTAAAAAAAATTCCAAATAAAACTGCATTTATTTTTGAAGGAAAAAAAATATCATGGCAAGAAGCAGATCAACAAGTAAATAAATATGCAGGATTTTTAAAATCCCAAAATATCAATAAAGGAGATTGTTTTGCAATTCTAATGGACAACAGCCCAGATTTTCTTATGGTACTTCTTGCTTCTTTTAGAATAGGTTCAATTGCAGCTCTAATTAATACCACTGTTTCAGGCGAAGGATTAAAACATGTAATAAATATTTCAAATGTAAAATTAATAACCGCTGGAGCTTCTCATTTGGAAAAACTGTCGACCGCATTAGAAGGAAGTGATTTAAAAAATCTTCCTTTATTTTCAATTGATGATGAACAAAAGGTTCCTGAAAATATCAAAAATTTAAAATCTCTTTCAAAAAAATTTAATACTTTTGAACCTTATCAGCCGATAATGAAAGATGTGGCCGCTTACATTTTTACGTCTGGAACTACTGGTCTTCCAAAGGCTGCATTAGTTGATCACGCTAAGTTAGTAAAAGGCTCATTTGCAGGTCATTTCTTATGCTTTAATTTTAAAAAAGAGGACAAGCTTTATATGACCCTTCCTCTTTATCATTCTACAGGGTTAGTATTGGGCTGGGCCGCAAGTCTTAGATCTGGATGTACAAATATAATAAAATCTAAGTTTTCTGCCTCTGATTTCTGGAAAGATGTAGAAAAATATAAAGCAAATAAATTTATTTATGTTGGAGAGCTTTGTAGATATCTTATGAATATGCCCGCTTCAGAACATGATAAATTTAATTCTATAACACGAATTTCTGGCAATGGATTAAGGCCTGATATTTGGAAGTCTTTTCAAGAAAGATTCAACATAAAAAAAATAGTTGAAATCTACGGTGCCACAGAGGCAGTGGGTATGACAGTAAACTCTGCAGGTAGATCAGGGATGATAGGAAGAAAACGATCTGATTCAAGCATAATAAAATGTAACAAGGATGATGGGTCTCCAATATTAAATAATAAAGGTTTCTGCACAAAAGTATCTGAAGGAGAAACTGGGCTTTATATTCAGAAAATTAGTTCATCAGCAAAGTTTCAAGGTTATTTAGATTCACAAGCTTCAAATAAAAAAATATTACAAAATGTATTTGCAGAAGGAGATCATTACTTTAATACTGGAGATTTAATTACACTCCATGATAATAACTGGCTTTCTTTCGCAGATAGAGTAGGTGATACATATAGATGGAAAAGTGAAAATGTATCTACTATGGAAGTTGCAGCAATTTTAAATAATGCTATTGGAGTTATGGATTGTAACGTTTATGGGGTAAAAATAGATTCAGCTGAGGGAAAAGCTGGAATGGCAGCCATGAATGTCTCAGATGAATTTAACTTCAATTCTTTCACCGATCATGTAAATAAAAATTTAAATACCTTTCAAAGGCCTTATTTTTTAAGGCTAACTAAAGATATGAAAACAACAGGAACCTTTAAGCACCAAAAAGAAGATTTAAAAAAACAAGGGTTCGATCCTAATCTGATTACAGATAAACTTTATTTTTATCAAAAAGATTCTTACATAGAAATTGATAATAATTTATTCACTCGTATTCATTCTGGAGAGGAAAGATTTTGATTAGAAAAGCGATTAGAAATTTCCTTTCACGAAGAACCTTTGCCTATAAGACAAGAAACTCTACTATGAATAAATTTTCAAGTTTTGAAAATTTTAAGAATATTAGAAATAAAGCTGAATTAGAAAGAATAAAAGAAGAAAGAAATCATGAAGTTTTATATTTTCATAAAGTAGATGATCCCTATTCTCATTTAACAATTCAATTTATAGAAAAGTTTAAAAATGAGTATTCTATAGATTTTATTCCCATTCTCGTTGGAGATGAAAATCCTGAGACACTTCACGAACCTGATTTATATAGAAAGTATTGTCTTGAAGATGTTATTAGAATATCTCCATATTATGGTATTGATTTCAATGGAACATCTTATCCACAAAGAACCCTTGTGAATAAAGCAAATTCAATTCTTGCTTCAACCAATTCAGATCAATTTATAAATGTTGCAAAAAAAGTAAGTACCCATTTATGGAATCAAGATGAAATTGAACTTTCAAATATGCAAAAAGATTATCCTTGTTCGATGGATGAAGTTTCTGCCATTTTGGCTAGAGGAAACCAAATCAGAAATGAAAGTGGATATTATTTTGGATCGGCTTTTTATTACGAAAAAGAACTTTATTGGGGGGTTGATCGTCTAGGTCATCTTGAAGAAAGATTAATTGAATTAGAGGCAAAGAAAACACCTAATAATGAATTAATAGCTCCTTTGCTTTTAAATGCTCCAGATAGGTTAGATTTTGGTAAAAATTTTAATTTAACTTATTACCCTTCTCTTAATAGTCCTTATACATTTATAAGCGCAAAAAGAGTAAGAGAACTTAGAGAAAATTATCCTATTAATTTGATTACTAGACCTGTCTTACCAATGTTGATGAGAATGATGACAATTCCAGCTTTTAAAGCAAAGTATATTATTTCTGATGCTGCCAGAGAGGGAAGAAAATATGATTATGAGATGAAGGAAATCTTTTCGCCAATAGGGAAACCAGCAAGAAAGGCATATTCATTATTTCCAATAATAGATAAATACTCTAAAGGTTTTGAATACATAGACGGATTACTTAAAGCTTCATTTCAAGATGGTATCAACATAGGTGAAGAATCTTTTTTAGAAAATTTGGTAGTAAATATAGGTCTCGATTGGAACAAAATAAAGAGTTCTTTAAATAGTACCGAGTGGAAAAAAATTCTAAATGAAAATGTAGAGGATATGTATAAAGGGAATTGTTGGGGAGTGCCAAGCTTTAAATTAACTGATCCTGATGGCGGCAATCCTTTTTATGTTTGGGGTCAAGACCGCATGTGGTTAGTTAAAGAAGAAATTTTTAAAAGAATACAAAAAGTATAAGAACTTCACCATTTCCAAATGAATTAAAAAAAACTTTTTTACTCTAAGTTTTTAGAATCTTCAAAAACCTAAATGAAAAAAATAAAAAAAAGACAAAATCTTGTTGCTAAAAATGCAAGAAAATTTAATAAGGCTAGTGTTTTTGCGGATAAGAAAAAATATAATAGAAAGAGTAAATATTCCCAAGAAAATGAATAATGTTTTTAACAGTATCCTCGATATGGTAGGAAACACTCCCCTTCTTAAAATAAATAACATTGATACTGGTTTATGTGACCTATACGTAAAACTCGAGAATCTTAATCCAGGAGGTTCAATAAAAGATAGAGTTGGCTTACAAATGATTGATGATGCAGAGAAAAAAGGAATTCTTAAGAAAGGAGGCACAATAGTTGAATGTACGGCGGGGAATACTGGATTAGGTTTAGCATTAGCAGCTAAATTAAAAGGATATAAATTAATTTTGGTTATTCCAGACAAAATGAGTCAAGAAAAAGTCATGCACTTAGAAGCAATGGGTGTGGATATTGTTTTTACTAGATCCGACGTAGAAAAAGGTCATCCTGACCATTATCAAGATTTAGCTGCGAAAATTGTATCTGAAACTCCAGGAGCTTTTTTTACTGACCAATTTAATAATCCATCTAATCCTTACATTCACGAAACAACTACAGGACCAGAAATTTGGGAACAAATGAATGGTGATATAGATGCTTTTGTAGCGGGAGTAGGAACAGGAGGAACGATAAGCGGTGTTGGTAAATTTCTTAAATCCAAGAATCCAAATATTTCTTTAATTGTTGCTGATCCAGAAGGATCTGTAGTTGCAGACGCCGTAAATAAAGGATCTTTTAAATATGAAAATGGATCTTGGTTAGTAGAAGGAATTGGCGAAGATCATATTCCAGGTAATTTAAATTTAAATATTATAGATGAAGGTATTTATGTCTCAGATAAAAATGCTTTTGAAATGTTAAACAAACTTCTTCAAGAAGAAGGCATATTAGCTGGCACATCATGCGGTACATTATTAGAAGCAGCTGTAAAATGGTGTAAACTCCAAAAAGAACCTAAAAAAGTAGTCACTTTAATTTGCGATACAGGTAATAAATACTTGTCTAAAGCGTACAATAAAGAATGGCTAAAAAAAAATATCCTAAATGAGTAAGAAAAAAAATCATCAGTTTGAGACAAAAGTTATTCATTCTGGTCAAAAACCTGATCCAACTACAGGTGCGGTTATGACACCAATTGTATTGGCTTCTACATACAACCAATCAAGTCCTGGAGTTCATAAAGGATACGATTATTCCAGATCAACAAATCCTACAAGAGAGGCTTTTGAAAATTGTATCGCTGATTTAGAAAACGGAATCAAAGGTTATGGTTTTTCTTCTGGAGTAGCAGCTATATCCGCTTGTGTAGAGTTGCTATCGCCAGGAGATCATATTATTGCTATGGATGATTTATATGGTGGCTCAGTAAGGTTATTTAACGAAATAAAAAGCATATCTCAGGGTATAGAAATTTCATATGTAGATATGACAGATATTATTAATATAAAAAATAATATAAAAAATAATACAAAAATGATATTTATAGAAACTCCTACAAATCCATTACTAAAAATTTCAGATCTTTCTAAGATTACTAAATTGGCAAAAAAAGAAAATATAATTACTGTTTGTGATAATACTTTTGCTTCACCTTATAATCAAAGGCCTATTGATTTTGGAGTAGATATTGTTATTCACTCAGCTACAAAATATATTGGCGGCCATTCAGACTTAATTGCTGGAGCGTTAATTATTGGTAAAAATGATAAAAAGTTAATTGATAGGATGTCTAATATTCACAATTCTCTAGGCCCAATAACTAGTGCATTTGATAGCTATCTTTTATTAAGAAGTTTAAAAACTTTGGTAGTTAGAATGGAAAGACATAATAAAAGTGCCTTTGAAATCGCTAATTATTTAAAAAAACGCAAAGATATCAAAAATGTAATTTATCCAGGATTAAAAAATCATCCTCAACATAAATTATCTTCAAAACAAATGAATGGTTTTGGGGGAATTATTTCTTTTGAAATAAAAGGTAACTTATCCAAAGCTAAATCTTTTCTAAGAAAAACAAAAATTTTTACACTAGCTGAAAGTTTAGGAGGAGTAGAAAGTCTCATCGAGCATCCAGGATTGATGACTCATGCTTCATTATCTAAACAAAGAAGAGACGAGATAGGAATATCAGATACCTTGATAAGGTTATCAGTAGGTCTAGAGAATGTAGACGATCTTAAAAGAGATTTAGATCAAGCTCTAAATTAAGGATGTATTTTATATCTGAAGAGATTTTTTAATTTTCTGAATAAGATTTTGAATTTATAAATTGAACTTTGTTTCAAGCGTTTTAATTCTCTCTTAATCTTGAAATTAATATTAAGCTTTTCTCTTCTATTTCCAAAATTATCAATGACACTTTCAAATTCATCATTAGTTTCTACAGAATAAGGCTTTAAACCATATATTTTAATTCCTTCAAATATAAACCATTGTTTATCAACATCAACAGGCCTTCCAAAAGGATTTGATAGATCAAGAAGTCTTGCAGCTCCTTCTTTAGAGACTAAGTCTGCACAAGAAAGTGTTGGGGGTTTTAAATAACTTACTAATTTGAATTTATTAAAATTCCCAATTTCCATTGCTTTTCTTGGAGATTCTTTAAGATCTGTTAATTTTAAAATATGCCATTGAATTTTTAAATCCTCGATATTATCAAGTATAAGTTTTAGATCATTTTTTAAAAAAATATCATCCTCTAATACTAAACCGTAATCGACTCCATCTTTTATGATCTCTTTCCAGGCGTTTCTTTGTGCAATATAACATCCAATTTCTCCATCAGTTAAAGGAATATGATATTTTTGAGAATTAAGTTTTTTTGAATAATATTTTTTCTTCAAATCCTCATTAACAGTAACATCAATACCCGGAATTCTTTTGAACGGCAATTTTAAATAGTTTAGTTGATTAGAAATAAACTCTAATCTTTCGACAGATGAAGACATATTTATGACATAAACTTGAAATGCCATTGAGATTTAAGGCTTAAGCGTCGAAATTAAAAAAAGTGAGTTTGTTTCCATCAAGATCATAAACATAGGCGCCATAAAAAGGACCAGCTCTTTGGCCAGGTTCTCCATCATCCTTAGCACCTAAAGAAATAGCTTTTGCGTACATGGCGTCAACTTCCTCTTTTGAATCTAGCGCAATGCCCTTCATTGACCCATTGCCATTAGTGGCCGGCGCACCATTATAAGGAATAGCTATAGCTAAAATGACTGAATTATCTTCAGGCGACATCCACATAGTTATTCTGTCATTAGCAGGAAATTTAAATGCATTCACTAAACTCAAGAGATTGTCATAGAAATCTTCTGCTGCTTCTTTATTATTTGTTCCTAATGTTGAATAGTGCTTTAGTTTTGTTGCCATTATTTAAAAATTACAGTTTTGTTGTCATTTAAAAAAACTCTTTGTTCTGAGTGATATTGTACAGCTTTTGCTAAAGTAATGGATTCTATATCTCTACCAATTACCTCCATATCTTCTGGAGATTTTGTATGATCAATCCTATCCACTGTTTGTTCTATGATGGGGCCTTCATCTAAATCACCAGTTACGTAATGAGCAGTAGCACCAAGAATTTTTACTCCTTTAGAATAAGCTTGATGATAAGGCTTGGCTCCCTTAAAACTAGGAAGGAAAGAATGATGAATATTGATTATCCTTCCATAATATTCTTCACAAAATTCGTTCGAGAGTATTTGCATATATCTAGCTAATATAATCAAATCAACTTCATCTTTTAAAAGAATGTCCTTTATTTTTTTTTCTGAAATTTTTTTATCACTTTTTGCAACTTCAACAAAATAAAAAGGAATGCCGTATCCCACGACAATTTTTTCTAAATCTGGATGATTAGAAATTACAGACTTAATATTTAATTTCAAAGCATTAACACTATGACGATATAAAAGATCTTGCAAACAGTGACTATATTTAGAAACAAAAATTGAAGTGTTAGGATTTAAAACAGCATCTTCAAATGACCATTCCATTGATATTTCATTAGCTAAAACGTTGAAATTTTTATTAAAGTCTATCTTGTTAATTTCTTTATTTGGAGAAATAACTTTTATTCTCATGAAAAACTTTTCAGTTTCAGGGTCACCGTAATGAGCTGATTCTTTGATAAATAAATTATTTTCATTTAAAAAATTAGATACTTTTGCAACCAAACCTAATGCGTCTGGGCAAACCCCTCTTAAAATGTATTCTTTACTAGTCAATTTCTCTATAAAAAAATTTTATTTTACCGGTATTATTTTTAGGAATGTTTACCTCCCTAACTAATTCGCCGCCATCTTCATATATTTCTTGAGTAATGTCTACAGAATTTCCAAATAGATCAATATTTTGAGAAAAAGAACCTGTAATTAAATTTTGCTCTTGCCCTTTCCAGTTTCTTAGATTGTTATAAATCATTGCATCCTTCTGATCAATACACTTTATATCTACAAGGATTTGACTATTTATTAAAACAATCGGCATAAAAAAGTTAATGATAAATTTATTCAATTTTTTAGACTCAAAAGAATCTAATCCATCAGTTAAACCTGAAAAATTTTCTATTCTATTTAAATTCCATATTTTATTCACTTCACAACCTTCTGCTATTGGCATAGGTGAAAAAGTAATTAATCTAAAAATAAGAATTAAAACTAAGGGAGTAAAAAAAACTAATGACAATCTTGTCATAATTTATTGCTCTAAACTATTTTCAAAATATATTGATCTTGATGGAAAGGCAAAATCAGAATTGTTAGCTATTACTATTTCTTTTATTTTTAACAAAAGATTTTGCTTTACATCAGAATATTCAGTGTAAGAGTCTTTATTTGTATAACATAGAATTTCTAAATCGATAGAGCTTGCTCCAAATTCAATAGCTTTAGCAAATGAGTCTTGACTGGAATTAATACAAAAACCAAAAGCCTCGTCATTAATATATTTATCTATTTCTTTACAAATATTAGAAATATCTTCCGCAGATGTTGAATAAATTAGATTTACTATCCATCTTATTCTTCGATATTTATTCAATCCATGATTAATTACGCTTATATCAGATAAATCTTTATTTGGAATTATCATTGGCGAAGTATCAAATAAACGCACAGTAGTTGATCTAAATCCTATACTTTCTACAATCCCATGAAATTGGCCAGGTACTTCTATCCTGTGGCCAGGTTGAAATCTATTTTCACCAATAATTAGCATTCCTGAAATAAGATTTTTGAATAAATCTTGCGCTCCTAATGCAATAGCTACTGAAAAAAGTCCTAGTCCTGCAATAAGAGGACCAATTTCTATACCAAATATGTCAAGGATTATTGCTAATCCTATAATCCAAACCAATACCCTAGAAGACCTTTCTAGCCAAACTGACATAGCCTGAGTTAACCAAGTATTTTTAGATAAAACTGAAAATAAAGGGCTTACTAAATTAGAAAGAACACTAAAAATTGTGTAAACAATTAAAGCTTTAACAATATTTGTTGCAACTAAATCAACGATTCCAGTAAGAGGTAAATAAATTGTTATTAAATAAATACCTAAAGTGATTGGTATAAATCCAAGAGGTCTTTTAAGTGTATCTAATAATATATCGTCTAGGGCAGTATCCGTTTTAGAAGTTAATTTTTTTATGGAATTCACACCTAGATTGATAAAAATACCTCTAAGGATTAAAGAGAAAATCAAGATAAAGAAAGAAATCAATACCTCAGATATGCTGATTCCTAAGAATCCTGAAGTCCATACTTGATTTATTAAGTTAATAAAATCATCCATCATTGGAAGGATACTATTTATAGTTAGTTATTAAAATAACTCTTCTGAATTAAATGATCTATCGTAGATATTTTTTTCTGTGTAGAGTCGATGAATACATGGATTCTTTTGTTATCATATCGTTCAACTCTTGCACTTCTTAAATTTTCTAAAAACTTTTCAATAAATGACAATGTATCATCGTTTTTAGGTAGATTTTGGAAGCTTTTTTTTATGATTGTTAAGCATCTAAAAATTGATCTAGGAAAAGAATCATCTTTAAATAAGAAACCTATAACATTATCCTTAATTATTTCTCCTCTAGATACTTTTCTGAAGGCTTGATGAGCAGATAAAGTTTTAAGCAAATTAACCCATTCTAATGTTGAAAGGTCTATAGTTCCTTCTTTTTCATCTGAAGTACAAATTGAATCGATTATTCTTGTTATCATATCCGCTCTTTCAATAAACCTTCCTAGCCTTAAAAACTCAAATGCATAACCCCTTGAAAAATTGTCTGAAATTATTCCGAAAAATCTTTGTGATGATGATATAACTTCATAGATATTTTTTGCCCTTTTTCTTTTGCTCACCGAAGTAGTCATTTCCTTGAGAAAATTCATTTCATTATTATTAAGTTCTTCCACTGCAGATCTTGGCAGATCGTCTTTTATAAATTCAGAGTTATAAGAAGCAAAACTTAAGCAAGAGGCAATGGAATTTGGATTGTTTTTTTCTCTGCTTAGATAATGAATTACATCAGATTCATTAAAATTTTTGTGATCTAACAAATAAGCATCTTTTGAATTCATTGCCTCTAAAATAGGCTCCCAGCCTAAAGATTTATCAGTAGGGAAATCTAACATCATTTCAACATTTACATTTATTAGCCGCCCTGTGTTTTCCGCGCGCTCAATGTATCGAGCTAACCAATAAAGATGTTCAGCGTCTCTACTTAGCATTTAATCAATTACCCAAGTGTCCTTGCTTCCCCCGCCTTGGGAAGAGTTTACAATCGAACTACCTTTTTTTAGTGCAACTCTAGTAAGACCTCCAACCGTAACATAATGTTTTAAGCCACTTAATATGAAAGGCCTTAAGTCTAAATGTCTAGGTTCAATTTTTTCATTAGAAAATGTTGGCGATGTTGAGAGCGAAATATATGGTTGAGCTACAAAATTTCTTGGATTATTTCTTATTTTTCTAAAAATAGGTGCTACTTCATTAGATTTTAAATCTTTACCGATGACAATCCCATAACCCCCACTCTCTGCAACAGGTTTTATGACCATATTATGAATATTTTTTTCAACAAATTCTCTATGCTCTTTATTATTCATGAAATAAGTATCAATATTTTTAAGAATTGGTTTCTCCTTGAGGTAGAAATGAATCATGTCAGGTACATATGAATAAACAGCTTTATCATCAGCTATACCGCATCCAGGAGCATTAATAATGGAAACTTTTTTTTCAGACCAACTTTTAATCAGACCTCTGACGCCAATCGTAGATTCTGGATTACCAACTTCTGGATCTAAATAATCATCATCTATTCTTCTGTAAATAACATGAACTCTTTGCAAGCCTTCTATAGTTTTTTTATAAACGTAATTATCTTTACCCACTTCTAAATCACTTCCCTCAACTAAATCTATTCCCATTTGTTGAGCTAAGTATGAATGTTCAAAATAAGCTGAATTATATATACCAGGTGTAAGTAACACTATTTCGGGCGATTTAATTTTTGCATAACTTACAGACGCTAATGTTTCATATAATTTACTGGGATAATCATCTACAGGGTTTACTCCATACTTATTAAATAAATCAGGCAAAACTCTTTTCATTACCATCCTATTTTCCAACATGTAGGATACCCCAGAAGGAACCCTTAAATTATCTTCTAAAACATAAAAATCTCCGTCTTCTCCTTTAATTAAATCCGATCCACATATATGAGACCAAATACCATGCTTTAATTTCTTATTTAAACAGTATTTTTTATAGGCAGATGTTTTGAGAACCAAGCTGTCATCAATCTTGAATTCTTCTAAAAATTTTTTTTTGTTATAACAATCTTCAATGAACATATTTAAAGCTTTTACTCTTTGAATCAATCCCTTTTCTACCATTTTCCACTCTTCTTTTTTAATTAGTCGAGGAATAAAATCCAATGGCCATGTTCTGTTATCGCTTGAATTTGAATCATCTTGATATACTCTAAAAGTTATTCCCATGGATTGAATTGCTGAAATAGTTGCAGAATTTATGTCCTTTAATTCTTCAAGCTTAAGAGAAGATAAAAAATTTAAGGTTTTTTGGGCATGTTTTCTTATTTTTAACGATTTGCCAAAAAACTCATCGTAAGAATTTCCTTTATCGGAATAATTGATCAAACCATCTTTTTTCATGGCAATTTATTATCTTATAAGCTTTTAAGTCCAGATAAAGGCATTTTTGTTGAGTAAGTCTAACGAAATGCACTAAATTAATACAAAATTATTATTAAGATTGATTTTCAGGTATGTAATGAATTATGTTATTTTTAATTAAAATAACAATTTTATGACTTACTGTTTAGGAATAAAAGTTAATGAAGGCTTAGTTTTCGCTTCTGATTCAAGAACTAATGCCGGTTTAGACAATGTTGGTTCTTACTCAAAAATGTTCACCTATAACGTTGGTGATAGAGCTTTTGTTATAATGACAGCAGGCAACTTAGCCACTTCTCAAGCGGTATATCATAGAATTCAAAAAGACTTAGATAGTACCTCTCCAAAAATTAATTTAAATCTCTGTCAAGATTTAGAAGAAGTTGCTGAATATATTGGAGAAATAAGCCTTGAGTGCCAAAAAATAGGAAATGACATACCTTTGCAAGAGAGCGCTCAATTGGGATCAAGTTTTATCCTAGGCGGGCAAATAAAAAATCAATCTCCAAATATTATTCTAATTTATCCTGAAGGAAACCATATCCATGTTTCTGAAGACAGTCCTTTTGTCCAAATTGGAGAAACTAAATACGGTAAACCAATATTAGATAGAACTATAGCTTCGGATACTCCATTAGGTGATACTGCCAGGGCTGCGTTACTTTCACTAGATTCTACGATGAGAAGTGACCTAACCGTTGGCCCGCCAATCGATTTCGTTGTTTTTAAAAAAGATCAAATAAATCTCGATTTTCAAGATAGACTAAAACTGGACTCTCCTTTTTTTCAAAAATTCTCAAATATTTGGCATGATGAACTTTTGAAAGCTATTAATCACCTTCCAAGATTTAATTGGGAAGACGTTTAATTTCATCCATTACATTGTATTTATGGATTGACTTCTGAATATATTTTGCAAACATTTTCAAAATCAAATTCCTAAAAAAAACTAGAAAACCATTCGATAAGTGATTAAAAGATCCCTGTAATTTTGATCTAAATTGAATTGTCTTTCCTCTTTTCAATCTCAATTTTTCATATTTTTTTAAACAATAAATTAAATCGTCATTTTTACTCAACAATTCTGCTAAACAATAAGCATCTTCTATAGCTAAACATGCACCCTGAGCCAAAAAAGGTAACACGGGATGTGCAGCATCTCCCATTAATATTAAATTATTTGATACTAACTTTTTAATAGATTCTCTTTCAAAAAGACCCCATTTATGAGTTTTGTATGATTTTGAAAATAATTCCATAACTGTATCATTCCAAGAATTGAAATCAGAAAGTAGTTCAATTTTATTGCCTTCTGAAATCCATGTCTCTTTTTCCCATTTCTTTTGTTTTTTTATTGCAACAAAGTTTATTTCCTCCCCTTTTGAAATTGGGTAATGAACTATATGTCCATCCGAACCTAAATGAATATTTATTTCATTCCATAAAGAATGACTAGATAGATTTTTTTTCGAAACAATTCCCCTCCAAGCGATTAAATTACTAAATTTCGGTTCATCGTTTAAAAAGTATTTTTGCCTAAATTCCGAACGGATTCCATCGCAAGCAACAAATAACTCTGACTTTCTTTCATCATCAGAAAAAGATTCCGTTGAATTATTTATCTCATTAAATTTTTTGCCAAAAATTAATTCTCCACCCATGTTCAAATAAGTATTCTTAAGCAAGTCAATTAAATCTTTTCGGTTGACGCTCAAGAAAACATCATCTCTTTCTTTGTTTAGAAGGACAGAATTAATTATCTTCCCATTGTTAAAAGATCTAAAATTAACTCTTTTGGGTTTGTATCCTAAAGGAATTAAATTTTCTAACAATCCTGTTTTTTCTAAAAGAATTGTTGCATTTTTAGAAAGATTTATACCTGCTCCATATTCGCTTACGTCCCTATCCTGTTCATAAATTGTTACTGAAAAGTTATTTTTTTTTAAGCAACAGCCAAGAAACAAACCAGATATTCCTGCTCCAATAATGTTTATTTTCTTAAGCATTGATTTCTATAGTTTTAACTTTCTTTTCTAACCTTTCTTTTCTTTTTGTCCTGTCTTGAACCTGACCTACCAATTGGCCACATGCAGCCATGATGTCGTCACCACGAGTTGATCTAATAGTTGTAATGAATCCTTTATTTACTAAATGATCTTTGAAGGCTCTGATTCTGTTATTAGATGGTTTTGAGTAATCAGACAGATTGAATTCGTTAAAAGGAATCAGATTAATTTTACATGGATAGTCTTTTAACAAATCAGCTAATTCGCTAGCTGTATCTAAAGAATCATTTACGTCATTAATCAAAATGTATTCAAAAGTAGTGACTCTTCGATCATTAAAAGAATCTACATATCTTTTAACAGCATCTAGAAGTTCCTTTAAAGGATATTTCTTATTAATAGGCACTAAAACATTTCTCAAATCATTATTAGGGGCATGTAGAGATATGGTAAGAGAAACATCGGATACCTTAGACAACTTATCTATTTCCGGGACTAAGCCTGAAGTGCTTAAAGTAACTTTTCTCTTAGATAAGTTATATGCGGAATGATGTCTCATAATTTTCATTGCATTAACGACGTTATCAAAATTTAATAAGGGCTCTCCCATACCCATCATTACGATATTTGTTATATTTTTATTATCGGCTTTTCTAGGAACTCCAAAAGAATTTTCTGCAATCAATACTTGACCTATGATTTCGCTTAAAGATAAATTCCGTGAAAACCCTTGTTTCCCAGTAGCACAAAAACTACAATTTACAACGCATCCAACTTGAGAAGAAACACATAAAGTATTTCTTCCTTTATCTGGAATTAGCACCATCTCAATTGATTGATTATCTCCAACACTTAAAAGCCATTTTTTAGTGCCATCCTCAGAATTTTCTGCGAGCAAAATTTTAGGATATTCAATAATACAATTATCAGATAAATAATTTCTCAGGAGTTTTGAAAAGTTAGACATTTTGTGAAAATCAGTGACGCCATTCTGATGTATCCATTTCAAAAGTTGATTAGCTCTAAAAGATTTTTCACCAATAGATTCAAAAAATTGAATTGTTTCGTCATAAGACAAATCTAATAAATTTTTTTTATCTACAATTGAGTTCATTGAAGAATAATGGATATAAAATGAAAATTAATTTTTTGAAAAAACTAGATTTCCGTCTTCTAATTTAGAGAATTTTACATCTATCCAATCACGAATATAATCTTGATAGTTGACCCAAGGTTTTTTATCCCCTTGCTTTGGATGAAGATGAAGCGATCTTTGTATGTAACCTGATGAATAACCAGTTAACCAGTCAAAAGTTTCGCCAACGTTCTCTGGTTTTTTGGGACATGCAGCATTAAATCCATTTTTATCCATAAAATTAATTAATCGGCAAATAAAAGTGCTTGTTAGATCTGCTTTAAGAGTCCAAGAAGCATTTATATATCCAAAAGAATTAACAAAGTTAGGAATATCGCTATACATTAAACTCTTATAAGTCATTGTATCGGAAACATTTACAAGTTTATTATTTACAGAAATATCTATTCCACCAAAATTTTGGAGCACTAAGCCAGTGGCTGTGACAATTATATCCGCTTCAATTAATTCTCCTGATTTGACTCTTACTCCATTTTCTTCAAATTTTTCAATGTGATCTGTAACAACAGTGGCCGATTTGTTTTTTATAGACTCAAAAAGATCGCTATTTGGAACGAGGCATAATCTTTGCTCCCAAGGGTTGTAATTAGGAACAAAGTGCTTATCGACATCAAAATCAGGTAATTCCTTTCTAACTTCATCTATAAGAAATTTTTTTGCTTTTTTTGGAAAAGCTCTAACTCTTTTAAATAAAAGTTGTTGAAGGTAAACGTTTCTAAACCTAATCAACTTATAAACAAATCTTTTAGGAAGAAACTTTTGAAGAAACAATGCTACTTTGTCTTCATCAGGTCTTGATACGTAATAAGTCGGAGATCTTTGCAACATAGTTACTAATTTAGCCTTTTTTGCTATTTCTGGAACAATAGTCGCAGCAGTGGCTCCGCTACCAATTACTACAACTCTTTTATCTTCATAATTCAGTGATTCAGGCCACTTTTGGGGGTGTACGATTTGACCATTAAAATCGTTGCTTCCTTGAAAATCCGGTTCATGACCTGATGAATATCTGTAATAGCCTGCACACATATATAAAAATTTTGATTTATAAATAAATTTTTCAGAGGTTTTTTTATTTAGTACTTTAACTTCCCATAAACATTCAGATTCATCCCAATTTGCCGATTCAACATGATGACTGTATTTAATTTTTTCATCTAAATTATATTCATCAATAGTTTCCTTTAAATAGTCCATGATTAGAGGACCAGTAGCTATTGATTTTCTGTGGTTCCACGGTTTGAAAGAATACCCAAGAGTGTGCATATCTGAATCTGATCTGATTCCTGGATATTTGAATAGATCCCAAGTACCACCAAAATTTTCTCTTCCCTCAAAAATTAAATAACTTTTGTTTGGGCAATTTGTATTGAAATGTGCTCCTGCTCCAATACCTGAAATTCCAGCTCCAACTACTATTACATCTAAAAAATTTTGATTCATACTAGAATTATAATGTCATTTGTATAGATTATAAATTATTCATTTAAATCAAATCCAGAATTGATCCAATCAGATATTCCACCTCGAAGAGAAAAAACTTTTTGATAGCCCATGTCTTGTAAAGTTTTAGCGCCAAGAATAGAACGAACTCCTCCAGCGCAATACAATACTATTTCATCAGATCTATCAGAAATGTGACTCTCAATCTCCCTATCAAGTATTCCTCTTCCAATGTGAAGTGCATTTTTTATTTTTCCAGAATTTAGTTCATTATCTTCTCGAATATCTATTAAATGAAAGTTATATTCACTGTCAATTAGGTGTTTAAGCTGGAAGATATCTATCTCTTGAACATCAGTTGAAGCCTCAGAAACTAAATCGTAGAAACTTTTTTTCATTTTAATTTGAGAAGTATTTCTTTTTAACAATTCTTACTAAAAAATAAAATGGAGATATTATCAATACACAAACAAATAACTCAGCCCAAAAACTTAAATCCATCCTTTCTCTAATAAATGCTGCAATGTAAATACTTCCAAAACCCATAAATCCATAAATAATAAATAGAGGGACGTCAATTTTCGAGATTATATTTTTTAGATTCTCCATTATATAAACTATATTATTACAAATAATAAAACGTGAGATTGAAATAATGAAAGACCAACAAGAATTAATATTAGATTATAAAAACCATACAACTTATATAAAAATAAATCGTCCTCCAAATAATTATTTTGATGCTGATTTAATTTGTCAGATTGCAGATATTCTTGAAAAAATGGATCAGGATGATAATTGTCGATCTATCATTCTTCATTCCGAAGGAAAACATTTTTGTGCTGGGGCGGATTTTACAAAATCCAATTTTAAAAATGAGTCTGAAGCATATTCAGCTCTTTATGATCAAGCGGTTAGGATGTTTAGAACAAAAAAACCGATAATAGCTGTTGTACAAGGGGCGGCTGTTGGAGGAGGTTTAGGAGTAGCCTTAGCCGCAGATTTTAGAATTGCATGTATGGAATCAAGATTTAGTGCAAATTTTGCAAAATTAGGCTTTCATCAAGGCTTTGGTACAACTATTACCCTTCCCAGAGTAGTAGGCCCACAAATGGCAAAAAAAATGTTACTTACCGGGGTGAGATTAAAAGGTGATGAAGCTTTCAAGATTGAATTAGCTGATTTTTTAGTAGATAGATCCGATCTCATGAATAAAGCTGAAGAACTCGCAGAGGATTTAAATAGTTCTGGACCATTAGGTCTTCAAGCTATCAGACATACCATTAACGATGGAATTGCTGATCAGATTGAACAAATAGTTAAATGGGAACATTCTGAACAAGACAGATTAAGAGAAACAGAAGACTTCAAGGAAGGTATCAAAGCATCAATTGAGAGAAGAGTACCAAAATTTAAAGGAAGCTAAGATTTTATTTTTAATCTTAAATCAAAATCTAATGGGCCTAAAGACTCGTGATTATCTTTTAAATCTTTTATTCTACTGAATGTCTCATCTGGCATTGGTGCAGATTTCCTTATTTTCATATCAATATGAATAAGCAAACACTCGGAAATAGCAGATAATTCCTGTTTTTCATTTAAGAGAATTGAAGCGTGATGAATTATTTTTCGATTCACGTTAACTATGCGGTAACAAGGATAAATTTTATCTCCTAAAAGATTTTCTTTTACATATCTTATATTTTCCTCAAGCGTAAAAGTAGAATAAGTGTCTCTTATAGTTTCATGATCCCATGAGAAACCAAGATCTTTATACAAAACGCCTGAGCCTTCATCGAATATTTTTGAATAAAAAGCTACATTCATGTGACCGTTCATATCACACATATCCTTAGATACAGTTACAACATCGCCTTTATAGGGGAATTTATTTTCCATACAATAAAATTTATGGCAGATGATAGCTTACTTATAATTCTTGGCAACCAATTATTTCCAATAGAAGAAATAAAAAAATTAAAAATTAGAAAAGTTTTTATGAAAGAAGATCTGGGACTTTGCACAGATTTTAAACACCATAAATTAAAGATCTTGTTTTTTTTAGGCGCTATGCGTGAATATAAGAAAGATCTAGAATCAAATGGAATTGAAGTTATTTATCATGACATAGATAAAAAATTATTTGATATTCCCTACTTGGAATTACTTGAAAAAACCATCAAAGAAAATTCAATAACCAAAATTCATTATTTTGAAATCGAAGATAGTCAGTTTGCTAATCAATTTAGTAAATTTTTGAAAAAAGTAAAAATTTCGTCAAACGAAATATCTTCACCCATGTTTCTTTGTGGTAGAAATGAATTCAAAGATTTTTTTGGCAACAAACCTCTAAGGATGGTTTCTTTTTACCAAATGATGCGAAAGAAAATGAATGTCTTGATGTCAGACGGAAAACCTATTGGAGGAAAATGGTCCTATGACTCCGAAAATAGAAAAAAACTTCCCAAGAATATGGAAATTCCTTGTCTTCCAAAAATTAAATATTCTTCTGAATACTTGGATTTAAAGAAAACAATTGATTTTAAATTTTCTAATCATTATGGTGAACTGGATAACTCTTGGTTTCCTATAAATAGAAAAGACGCTCTAAAATGGCTTGATAACTTTTTAATTTATAGGTTTCGTAATTTTGGTTCTTATGAAGATGCAATTCATACAGACTATAATTTCATATTCCACAGTGCTTTGAGTCCGTTGTTAAACATAGGACTGTTAACCCCTCTCGAAGTAGTCAATAAATCTATAACTTATGCTAATAAAGAAAATATCCCTTTAAATTCTCTAGAAGGATTTATCAGACAAATCATTGGATGGCGAGAATTCATAAGGGGAACTTATCATTTAAAAGGCATTGAAGAATCGAAATCAAATTTCTTCAATCACACTAAGAAATTGACTAAAGAATGGTATACAGGCGATACAGGAATTCCTCCACTCGATGATGCTATCAAAAACTGCTTGAAATATGGCTTCACGCATCATATTCCAAGGCTGATGATCATAAGTAACCTTATGACTTTGGCAAGAATTGATCCTAAAGAAATTTACCATTGGTTTATGGAGATGTTCATTGATTCGTCTGAGTGGGTCATGACGCCAAATGTTTTCGGAATGGGTACTTTTGCTGATGGAGGAATATTCGCAACAAAACCATATTCATGTGGCTCTAATTATCTTTTAAAAATGAGTAATTATAAAAAGGGTGATTGGTGCGAAGTAGTAGACGGACTTTATTGGAAATTTATGAACGACAACCTTGCTTTTTTTAAATCAAATCCAAGACTCTCAATAATTCCAAGAGCTTTAGATAAAATGAATGCAGACAGGAAAAATGACATTTTTTTAAAAGCTGAAGGTTTCATGAATTCGTTCACAAAATGAATAAAAAAAATTTAGAAAAAATTTGCCCAGTTTGCAACAAACCATTTACATGGAGGAAAAAATGGGAAAAGAATTGGAAGGAAGTCAAATACTGCAGTGAGAGATGCAGAAGAAATAAAATCAAGAAATAGCTACAACAACTTTTCCAACCAATTTTCTATCTCTCAAAAACTCTAATGCTTTTAAAGAATCTTTAAATTCAAATATTTTACAAATATACGGCTTGAGTTTTCCTTCGTTAGCTAAGGAATTAATGATGTCTATATTTTCCCTTCCACGTTCTGGGTCTCGTCTACCATATTCACCAGCTCTGACACCAATCACTGAAAATCCTTTGATGAGCGGATAATTTACGGGAAGACTTGAAATTCTTCCTGCTGCAAAGCCGATCACTAATAATCTCCCTCCCCAATTTATACATCGGATAGACTCATCAAAAACATCTCCTCCAACTGGATCATATATTACGTCAGCACCTTTTCCATTTGTCAGCTCTTTAACTTCTTCTCTAAACGAAGTTTTTCCATTTTTTAAGGTATTAACAATTGAATCCGCTCCCCAAGATTTTACAAGATCTAATTTTTCATTAGATGTTCCAGTTGCAATAACATTTGCACCATATAACTTTCCTAATTGAACGGCTGCCATACCAACTCCACCTGAAGCTCCGTGAACTAATAGTGTTTCACCATCGGCTAAACTGCCTCTTCTTATGAGCCCGACATAAGCTGTTAAATATGCAGTTTTATAAGCGGCTGCTTCAGCAAAAGAAAATTCTTTTGGTTTTAAAGAAACCATTTTTGATGGAAGCACTATCTCTCTAGCAATTGCTCCATGTCCCCAACTACCAAACATGACTTCGTCACCTTCTTTAAATGTGTCAACATCAGATCCAATTTCTGTAATAATCCCAGCGCCCTCCATACCTAATACAAAAGGAAGTTCAGGTTTGTTTTGATATTTTCCCTGAGTCATTAACAAATCTGGAAAATTTAAAGATGCAGCTTTTATAGATATTCTTAAACTATCTTCAGATAAAGATTGAATAGGTATTTTTTTGATAGAAAGATTAGATAAATTATCTGAAAGATTTGTACAAACAAATCCTTCAGTTTGATCCTTGCTCATAATTAAGGATAACTTAGAAGTTAGCCTTGAGCAGATTTAGATTTAATATCTTTTACGTTTGCCTGAGCAGCTTGATGTTTACTAAGTTCTATCCTAGCCACAGTCCTTCTATGAACTTCATCTGGACCATCTGCTAATCTTAGAGTCCTCATTCCTGCATACATTCTTGCTAAAGGAGTGTCTTGCGAAACTCCCCCGCCGCCATGAATTTGTATAGCTTTATCAATTACAGATAAAGCCATTTTTGGAACAGCAACCTTAATTTGCGCAATATCCGATTTAGCAATCTTATTACCCAATTTATCCATTCTGTCAGCAGCTCTGTATGTTAGTAATCTACACATCTCTATTTCCATTCTACAATCAGCGATAACGTCATAGTTGCCACCTAACTCAGCTAGTTGCTTACCGAAAGCAACTCTTTCAAGAGATCTTTTGCAAAGTAAATCTAGAGCTCTTTCGGCAACTCCAATTGTTCTCATACAATGATGAATTCTTCCAGGGCCAAGCCTTCCTTGAGCAATTTCAAAACCTCTACCTTCTCCAAGGATCATATTAGATTTCGGAACGCGAACATTCGTAAATTTCATGTGAGCATGCCCGTGTGGCGCATCATCATTTCCAAAGACTGTCATCATTCTTAAAATTTCTACTCCTGGAGTATCCATCGGCACTAAAATTTGTGATTGTCTTTGATGTTTAGGATTATCAGGATTAGAAACTCCCATAAAAATAATAATTTTACATCTTGGATCACCAGCACCTGAAGTCCACCACTTTTCGCCATTTATTACGTATTCATCGCCATCTTCTACTATAGAACTACAAATGTTAGTCGCATCTGAAGAAGCAACATTTGGTTCGGTCATTCCAAAAGCGGATCTAATTTCACCAGCAAGTAAAGGTTCTAACCATTCTTTCTTTTGTTCATCAGATCCATATTTATCTAGAACCTCCATGTTTCCGGTATCGGGAGCAGAACAATTAAATACTTCTGAAGCAATCCCTACTGTTCCCATCAACTCAGATAATGGAGCATATTCCAAGTTTGTTAATCCATAACCATATTCCGACTCAGGAAGGAATAGATTCCAGAGTCCAGCAGCTTTAGCTTTATCTTTCAATTCATCTAATATGGCTGGCTGCTGCCAAGGGTTTCCTGCAGCACGAAGGGCTTCATGCTGTTCATGATAAATTTTTTCCCCTTCATAAAGATGGTCATCCATAAATTGTTGGATTTTTCCTAATAATTCTTTTGTTTTATCTGAATGATCAAAATTCATAATATATTTCTCCTTTAAAACAATAGAAATTTTACACATTTCCTAAAAAATTAGTAATATTTATTCAGTTATATCACCATACTGAATGATTAGTTCAATAGACAGAATTACTGTAGCGGCAAAAGATTTATTAAGTGCTAAAAAAACTTTTGATTGTTTTTTCGATACATCTCCAAGTTATGAAGTTATCGAAGAGAACCTTGGATATAGAAGTTTAATTTATAATTTTGAAAATATTCAATTTGAATTGCTTTCAACTCTGAATACAAAAAGTAACAATGAATTAGAAAATTTCTTTATTAAAAATACTATTGGTGGGTTGTATGGTTTTTCTCTTGTAGCGGAAAATAAAGAGTTTTTAGATAAAACATTAATATCTCCTCCTATTAATGTAAAAGAAAGTATAAGAAATGAATCTCTGAATTTTATTTCAGGAAATTTAAATCAATCGGAAAACTTTAAATTATCTTTAAATTATTATGATGCTCCTTTAAGTAGGTCAGAAAATATTTCTGATTTATTTGCTTTAGACCACTTAGTAGTCACAACTAATGATGGAGATAAAATAGTAAATCTTTATAAAGAAAAACTTGGAGTAAGATTAGCATTAGACCAGTTGGTAGAGGAATGGGGAGGAAGAATGCTTTTCTTTAGAACAGGACACTCAACAATAGAAGTTATTGATAATAAAGTTCCTGGTGAAGATGTGTTTTGGGGTCTAGCTTGGAAAACAAAAGATATTGAAAGTACATGTGAGAGACTTTCTCAAAATAACATAAACGTAAGTGAGGTAAGAAAAGGGAGAAAAAAAGATACCCTAGTTGCAACAGTTAAATTTGATGAAATAAAAATCCCTACTCTTCTGGTAGAACATTTGAATAGAGCTTAAATTATGGTGCGGATAGAGGGAGTCGAACCCCCACACCTTTCGGCACTGGTACCTAAAACCAGCGTGTCTACCAATTCCACCATATCCGCTTAAGCAGGCTTAAATTAATCTAATTTGGTTATGGATTCAAGTTAGATTCATTTAGCCGTTCATCGATAGCTAATAGCCTTTGATTGATCTGAAGCCTATAGGCATCAATCGCATCGATAGCCTCAGCTAAATCATCAAATTTTTTTTCATACGAACTAGAATTAAGTTCTAGTGCAGACAACTTTGCTATGCGGCCTTCTAGGTCAAACATAGACTTATTTAAACTTTCTAGGCTAGCATTAATTTGCAAATAATCTTCCGCAGCTGAATTTGTCGCTTCAGTTATTTCATTTACTTTATTTTCAAGTAAAGAAATATTTTTTTTATTTTTTTTATTGCTTAAGTCCCATAATTTTCTTACTTCAGAATTTAAAAGTTTAATGTCTTGCAAAATAGAGCCCACCTTTTCATCGGCATTGTTAGATTGAGTTTGAAAAGATTCCTCAACAGAAATCAATCTCGAATTCATTGAATTTAAATTATCTTGTTGCTGATTAAGCCCACTGTAAAACCAGTAAAAAAAGAATAAAAAAAGACCCAGTAATATAATTGGAATGACCAGAGATCTAGGCGGAACTTGTGAAGAAACGAGAAATTTTCTCGTTGTTAATCCTCTATCTGACAACTTATTTGCTTTTAATTTGTCCTGATTCATTGTAGATTTATATTTTATAGAAATAACATTTTAAAGGGAGAAAAAATGAATTTTGAGTTTTCAGACGAACAAATGGCTATGAAGGATGAGGTTCGTAAACTTCTTGATAAAGAAAATTCTTTAAAAAGGAATAGAACAATCCTTGAAGGAGAAGATAAATTTGATAAAGAGTTATGGGATTCTTTGGTAGCTATGGGACTTACCGCTGTCACTATTCCAGAAGAATTTGGAGGTATTGGCATGGGTTATCTAGAACTATGTGTTGTTGCCGAAGAACTTGGAAGAGCTATTGCCCCGGTTCCCTATTCTTCAAGTGTCTATTTAGCCACAACAGCTATATTAAATTGTGCAAACGAAGATCTAAAAAAAGAATATTTACCCAAGTTAGCTTCTGGTGAAATCATAGGAACTTTCGCTCATGCTGAATCTTCAGGTTTTCCTATAGAAAAAAGTATTAATTGTAGTTTTGGGTCTGGAAAGATTAATGGAACCAAAGCAGCTGTTCCAGATGCAGATGTTGCAGATTTTGCTATTGTTTCAGCAAAAAACGATTCAGGTATAGGTCTTTATTTAGTTAATTTAAAAGATGAATCTATAAACATATCTTCGCTAGATACTTTTGATCCATCCAGATCTCATGCAAATATAGAAATTAATAACGCCGAAGCCAAAGAATTGATTGCAGATGGGTGGTTGGAAATTGAAAAAATTCTTGACCAATCTGCAGTCTTATTTTCTTTCGAGCAAATTGGAGGAGCTGAAGCTGCAATGAACATGGCTAAAGATTATGCTCAAGGAAGATATGCCTTTGGAAGATCAATTGCATCGTTTCAGGCAATCAAGCATAAAATTGCTGACATGTATATTTCGTTGCAACTTGCAAGGTCCAATTGTTATTTTGGAGCATGGGCTCTTTCAAATGAAGCGGCAGAGTTGCCCACCGCTGCTGCCACCGCAAGAGTTAGTGCAACTAAAGCGTTTTACGAATGTTCTAAAGAGAATATTCAAACTCACGGGGGAATGGGTGCAACTTGGGAATTTGATTGTCATTTGTTTTATAGAAGATCTAGGTTACTAGCAAGTAACATTGGTAGCCAGGGTGTGTGGAAAGAAAAGCTTATTTCTTCGATAGAAAAAAGTAATTTACAGATATAATGTTCAGTTATAGTGCTAGTAATTGTTATTAAAAATTGGTTTACTTATAAAAAAAAGAGGTAATTATGGACTTTAACGATACTCCAGAAGAAGCAAAATTCAGAAAAGAGGCATCTGAATGGCTCAAAGCAAATTTTGAAAAATTCGAAAACGAAAAATCGTCGAATGATAAAAGTGCTAAATCTTCGGCAGAGCCTTCTAAGAACTCTCAAGATGAGAATAAAGCTTTAGAACTTGCAAAAAAATGGCAAACCATAAAGTATGATGCTGGCTGGGCTTGTTTGCATTGGCCTAAGGACTACGGTGGTAGAGATGCTACTCCAATAGAGAGAGTTATTTGGGCGCAAGAGGAATCAAAATATGCTATCCCTGGAGGTTTTTTTGAAATTGGTCAAGGAATGGCTGGTCCAGTGATGATGATGTATGCAACAGAAGAACAAAAAAAAGAACATCTTCCACCTATGGCTAAAGGAGAAAAAATATGGTGTCAGTTATTTAGTGAACCTGGAGCAGGATCGGATTTAGCTGGAATAAAAACTAAAGCTGAATTAGATGGAGATACCTGGACAATAAACGGACAAAAAGTTTGGACCTCAGGTGCTCATTATTCTGATTGGGGAATTTTAGTCACTCGAAGTGATTTCAATGCACCAAAGCATAAAGGTTTAACTTATTTTTTCTTGGATATGAAATCGCCAGGAATAGAAATTCGTCCGATAAAACAAATCAATGGTGGTGCAAATTTCAATGAAGTCTATTTCACTGACGTTAAAATTCCTGACTCACAAAGGTTGGGTGATGTAGGTGATGGTTGGAGAGTTGCACTTACTACTTTAATGAACGAACGTTTAGCTGTTGGTGACGCTTCTGGTGTCGACTTCAAGGAGATATTTGAGCTTGCAAAAGAAAATGACTTTTATGGTGAACCTGCGGTTAAAAATTCAGCGGTTAGAGAAAAGCTTGCTGATTGGTATTGTGAGTATTCGGGTTTGAAAAATACAAAAATGAGAAGAATTTCTGCTCTATCCAAAGGTGATACGCCTGGACCAGAAGCTTCTATTACAAAAATTGTCAGTGCCAATAAACTTCAAGACATTGCTAATTTTGGTATGGATATTCTTGATCAAGCTGGAATAAATAGTGAGGGGAACCTTAAATATCATGGAAGCTTGTTAGGAGCTCCTTTAATTAGAATTGCTGGAGGAACAGACGAAATTCTAAGAAACATTATTGCTGAACAAGTTTTGGGTATGCCTCAAGATGTCAGACTTGATAAAGATGTTCCTTTTAATGAAATTCCTACTGGTGATAAGTCTAATTAAATAGGAAGTAAAAAGGATTTTTAAGATCATCTTTACATTCTTTAAATTGCCTACGGTAATTATTAGCGGATCTTTGAACCTTGTCAGCTACACCTAAGAGCCATGGCTTTGATCTGTAGCTACCCTTTCTAAATCCTTCAGGGCCTTCATGGTAGGCTAAGTAAAGAGATCTTGCATTTTTATTTGAAATTCCTAAATTCTTACTATTTCTGTTGTTATACCAACCTATAAAATCAACGGAATCTGAAAAATTAGTTCTTGAGGCAAACGTTCTTCCGGCTTCTTTTTTGTATAATTCCCAAGTTCCATCAATAACTTGCGCATAGCCATAAGCACTACTTTGTCTTTTCCAAGGTATAAGGCCAAAAAAAATTCTTTCCCTATCAGGTTTTGCACCTTGTTGAAAACTTGATTCTTGTTTAATGAAAGCCAAAGTTATTGAAGGCTCTATATCCCATCTTTGATAAGTTCTTATTGACGCTTTATACCAACTTCTTTTTTCATCAAAGATTTCGCAAATATCATTAGGACTTTTTGGGGGAGAATTTGCACAAGAACTCAATAGTAAGATTAATACAGTCAAATTTACTAACTTCATGAATTTGAGATAAATTTTTCTAAATTAGAATCAGTAACAATTTTAACATCATACTCTTTTGCCTTTTGAAGTTTTGATCCTGAATCTTCTCCAGCAATTAAGAAATCTGTTTTCTTAGAAACACTATTTGAAATTTTTGCCCCTAAACCTTCTAATTTAAATTTTAATGTTTCTCTTGAATAACCCGATAATCTGCCAGTTATAACAATCGTTTTATCAGTTAAATGACTTGTCTTTACAGAAACTGGAGGCTTAAGATCAAGGCCTAACTTTACTAATTCTTGAATAAGACTCAAATTTTTTTCGTTGGAAAAAAACTTTTCTAAATTACTAGCAGCTACTTCACCAACATCGTTGACTGAAATAAAATCATCGTAAGATGCTTTGGATAATTTATCTAAAGAGGTAAAAAAATTAGATAAATTTTTAGAAGTTTCTAAACCTATTTCTTTAATGCCAAGGGCGTAGATAAATCTGTAGAGATCGGTTTTCAAACTTGACTTAATAGATTCCAAAAGCTTCTTAGTTGATTTATCAGCAAAACCTTCTAAAGATAAAATATTTTCTGATGTAATTTTGAAAAGATCTGGTAAAGATTTAATAAATTCTTTTTCAATAAATAAGTCAATTGTCCTTTGTCCTAGACCATCAATATCCATCGCATTTCTTGAAACAAAATGTTTTAAGGTTTCTTTAAATTGAGAGAACCCAAAACAATTTTTATTGGTAGTTGATAATAAACTTGTATCCAATAATGGAGTGTTAAGCTCAAAAAAAGAAACTGGATTACTGCAAGTTGGACAAGAGCTAGGCATCATTATTTTTTTTCTATTTGGCTTCCTTTTTTTTAAAATAACTTCAGTTACCTTTGGAATTACATCTCCAGCCCTTATTATTTTTACATAATCTCCTACTCGTACATCTAGTCTTTTTACCTCATCCATATTATGAAGCGTAGCATTAGAGATTGTTACTCCCCCCAGTTTTACAGGTTTTAAGTTTGCTACAGGAGTCAAAACTCCCGTTCTACCCATCTGGAAGGAAATTGAAAGAATCTCAGTCTCCCCTTGTTCTGCTAAAAATTTCTTAGCAATAGCCCATCTTGGTGATCTAGAAGAATTACCCAATCTTTCTTGAAGTGATTTATCATTAATTTTTACAACTATTCCATCTATTTCATAATTTAATTTTTCTCTTTTAGCTGTCATTTTAAGTATTTGTCTATTTACTTTGTCGAGATTTTCGCAAAAGTAAATTTCATCAGAAACTGGAAGCCCCCAATCTTTGAACTTGCTAATCATTTCTTTTTGAGTGTTAAAGAAATTCCCCTTGGAAATAAAACCTACACTATGACAGAAAACTTTTAATGGTCTTTCTAATGCAATTTTCGAATCCAACTGTCTTATACTTCCTGCTACAAAATTTCTAGGATTAGCAAAAACCTTTTGACCTCTTTTTTCAAAGTTTTGATTTATTTTTTTAAAATCATTTAATTCAACAAATATTTCTCCCCTAATTTCTATTTCGTCAGGAAAATTATTTTTTAAAGATTTAGGAATTTCCGAAATCGTTTTAATGTTATGCGTGACTTCTTCACCAACTACCCCGTCACCTCTTGTACCCGCTTTTGTCAAAATACCTTTTTTATAAAATAGACTTATTGCTACTCCATCAATTTTCGGCTCCACTAAATATGAAAAATTTACTTTTTCTTTGATCTTATTTTGATTTCTCTTTTCAAAATCACTTAAGTCTTCCTCACTAAATGCGTTGTCTAGGGATAGCATTGGTATTAAGTGCTCAAAAGATGATAATTCGGATAGTTTTATTGCTCCAACAAAGTTCGAAGGCGAATCAGAAATATCTAAAAAGTTATATTTTTTTTCAAGCTCCTTTAATTGTTTAAAAAGTTGATCAAATTCTTGATCTGATATTTCAGGATTATCTTCAGAGTGATATTTATTATTATGAAATCTTATTGTCTCTTTAAGATAAATGTGTTCTTTCTGGATATCTTCTTTCGATACCATATACTAAGCAATATTATTTAAATCAAACTCTTCGGCAATCTGAGAGTAATGTTCAACCATTTGCTGAGTGAGAATATTTCTATCGGCGTCTAATATTTGAGTGGAATAGTTTTTAGCTGTTATTTCAGAAAATCTAATTAATTCTGTCAATGCATTGACGGAATTACTCTTAGGTTTCATTGAATAAATTAAAGTCATTACAGAAGTAGATAAAATATTTTCATCCTCCGAAAATTTACCGGGGTTTAATCCATTAACAAACATAAAATTATTTCCATCTTCTAAAATTATCCTGAACCAACCACCTTCATCAATGAAGCTGAATTCAGAACTTTCAAGAAAATTAATTAAATTTTGGTATTCAAAGACTTGTTCTTCAGCTTCTAAATGAATGGTAATAAGGTCTGAATTTTCTTCTGCACGGAAAACAGAATCATACTCAGCCTCTCCCTCAAACGTTTCTAAATCATCAATTTCAGATGGTTCGCTAATAACTTCTTCGTCGGTTTTTAGTGTTGGTTCAAATAATTCTCTCGAATTTACTTTCTTATTTATTTCTATTGCTGATTTTTTCCCAAAAAAAATTCTTTTAAATATCAAAATTAATGTTACTGATATTGCTAAACCTAAAAGAATTATTATTATTTCATTAATGCTCATTATACCGCTGCTAATTTAATCGCCTCATCTATGTCAACTGTCACTAATCTTGAAACACCCGGTTCTTGCATTGTAACTCCTATCAAATGTTTACTTTTTTCCATAGAAATTTTGTTGTGAGTGACAAATATAAATTGAACTTGATTAGACATTTCTTCAACCATATTAATAAATCTTGAGGTATTAAAGTCATCTAAGGGAGCATCAATTTCATCCAAAATACAGAAAGGAGCTGGATTCAAAGAAAAGAAAGAAAAAACTAAAGCTATAGAAGACAATGCTTTCTCCCCTCCCGATAACTGAGATACATTAACGTTTTTCTTACCAGGCGGCATTGCTTTAAAAACGATACCTGTGTCTAGGATATCATCTGAAGTTGTTTCTAATTTTGCATGACCACCACCAAATAATTTGGGAAACAGTTCAGCAATCTTTATATTCAAACTATCATAAGTATCTTTAAACAACGTCTTTGATTCTTGATCAATTTTTTTGATAGCATTTTCTAGAGTTTTCAATGCGCTTTCTAACTCTTCAATTTGATCGACGATTTCTTTTTTTCTTTCTTCTTCAATTTTAAATTCTTCTGTTGCTGCTAGATTAATTGGACCAATTCTTTCTATAGACTGTTCTACTTTCGTTATTTCATCGATGAAATTTTCTTCAGTGTCATTTGCTGACAATTCATCTAAAAGGATATTAATGTCATACCCATCTTTTTCAAGCTGTTTCAAGTAAATTTCAGCTTCAGAAAGATAGCCTTGTCTATTTATTTTTGAATCCTGCGAATCTTTACGGATTCTTTCTATTTCTATATCAGACTCATGCAAAGATCGTTCAAGAGTTCTTATTTCTTCAGAAAGATTAGAAAATTCATTTCTTATTTCAGTCAAAGAGTCTTCTACGGAACTTCTAGAATCTAGTAAAGGCTTTATATCTATTTCCAGTTTCTTAATTGGCTCGTCTAATGCGCTAATATCTGAGGAAACTTGTACAAGCTGATTTTTCTTATTTTCTTCATCATTTATGTAAGATTCTTTTTCACTAGAAATTTGAGCTATCTTTACTTTCAAATTTGTAATTTCAGAACTCAAGCTTAATAACTTGTCTTTTTGAACTGTAAATTTCTCTTCCTGTTTCGAAGTCTGGTTTTCTATAGCTTCTATGAGTTTTTTTATTTTGCTGTCAAATTTTAAAACTGTATCAAGAGTTTCTTCTAAATTTTTTGCTTTGAAATTATTAAAATCTCTTCTATAGGTCTCAAGGTTCGATTTTAATTCTTCAACCTCCAGCAACAATTGTTTGGATAAAAAAATCGGAGACAGAGCACCATCAAGCTGAGAGATTGAAGCATCCATTTTTTGAAGCAACGGTTCTTTTTCTTTTAGCTCATCTTGAAGCTCAATTAATTTATTATTGTTTCTCTCGTGTAATCCTTCAAAATTTCTAATTTCATTTTTTAAATTAGCTTCTTGTTGAATCAAGTCATTTCTTTGCCCTTTCAAGAATACAAGTTCTTGCTCAGACTTTGAGAGCTTAGCTCCACTTGAATAAAACTCTTCTTGAGTTTTATTTATTTCTAGTTGGATTTCATCCTGTCTAACTTTTGATTTATCGATTGTAGATTGAATTCCTTGTTTATTAGAATTTACTTTTTCTATTTCTAATTCAATTTCTTTAATCGATAAATTTAACTTTGCTGCGGCTTCAGTTTTTTGCTGCCAATTGAAAGTTTTAAGAAGAGAATTTAATTTTTTTTCTTTATCTTTAAGCTCATTGTATCTCTCCGCGGACTTAACTTGTTGTTTTAACTTTAGTAGCTGTCGATCAATTTCATCTTGCAAGTCAGATACCCTATTTAAATTTTCTTTAGTTCTTTTAATCCTTGATTCTGTCTCTTTTCTTCTTTCTTTGTAAACCGAGATACCAGCGACCTCTTCAATGTATGCTCTTAACTCCTCTGGTTTTGAGCTAATAAGCTTAGTTGCCATTTCCTGTTCTATAACCGCATAACTTCTTGGACCCAATCCCGTGCCTAAAAAGATATCGGTTATATCTTTTCTTCTGCATTCTGAGTTATTCAAGTAATAAGTTGATTTACCATCTATATCTACAGTTCTTTTCACGCTGATTTCTGAATAAGAAGAATATTCTCCACCAATTCTGCCATCGTCGTTATCGAATAAAAGCTCAACTGATGCTCTAGCTGATGGCGCTCTTGAGGAGGAACCATTAAAAATGATGTCTGCCATTGATTCTCCTCTAAGGTTTTTAGCTGAAATTTCACCCATAACCCATCTTACAGCATCAATGATATTAGATTTACCGCAACCATTAGGGCCTACAACTCCTGACATTTCGCTGGGGAAGGCTATCTTCGTTGGATCAACGAAAGATTTAAAACCTGATAGGCTAATGTTTTTTAACCTCATACCAATATAGAAAACACTATTTTATATGATTTCTAGCAATCAATCATGTAAAAAAATTATTCTTCTAAAGCTTTTATTGCAGCATTCATAACAATAATGAGTGATTTTTTTTCTTCATCCGATTCCACATTGTCTAGTGCTATTGCCCAATGTTTAAGAGATTCCTGATAATTTTCATCGTTATAGAAAAAAAGTCCCTTTAAAGTTAGAGCTTTATAATTTGATGGATCTAAAAAGAGAGAGTTTTCTATATTTTTTAAAATAATTTCATCAAATTCCTTTGTATTTTTTAAGTACATAGACTCTGCATATCTTGCATAAATATCTGAATCAATCAGATTGGGATACCTATCCATAAATTCTTTATAAACCTTTGATGACTGATCATAAAACCTTTTTGAAGAGAGATCCGTTGCGAGTAAATAAAGTTGTTCAGAGGAAAGTTTACTCTCCAATAGAGAATTAACATTATTATTCAGATTTTCTGCTAAAACCTGGGTTTCAGAGTTTTGATAAAAATTAGAGAACTGTAAGCTCTTAAGGTTATCAGTACCGAAGAAATAAAAATATACAAATACTGTTATTAACAAAGAAATGACAACGCTGTAAGTTTGATTCATTTATGTTTAATTTTAAATAAAGCTAACAATGCCAAAAATACTAAAATCAATGGGAAAATGTATAGTAACAAAGTCGATAAATTTCGAGGTGGAGAGAATAAAACATCATCTCCAAATTTGCTTGCTACTTGATCTTTTATTTCAGATTTGGTTTTTCCTTTTGAAATTTCCTTGTAAATAAAATCTTTAATATCCAAGGCAATTGGTGCAGATGAGCCGCTTACATTTGAACCAGCGCATAGCGGACAACCTATTTCATAAATTAATTCATCAAATAAGTTTTTTTGAGCCTCAGATTCAAACGAGAAAAGATTTGTTTCAGCAAAACTGAATGCAGAAATAAATAACAAAGAAATTAATAGTTTAATCATTTATTAAAGGGAGAAAATTTTTATTCCAGATTTTCTCATCCATTATGCCAATATGTTTATATAAAATTTTATTTTGTTTATTAACCAAATAAGTTTCAGGCGCTCCAGCAACTCCTAATTCAAAGCCTAACTCGCCCTTTTGATCTAATATATTGTTACTGAAAGGATTCCCGAACTGAGTAAGCCATTTGTTTGCTTTTTCTAAATTATCTTTGTAATTAAGACCAATGATTTTAAAATTTTGATTTTTTAAGGACATTAAAAATCCATGTTCTAATTTGCAATTAATACACCAAGTCGCCCAGACATTTATTAATTTATACTCATCTTCTTTAAATATTGATTGATCAATCTTTTTTCCATTTAAGTCAGTCATATTAAAATAAGGAATATCAGAAACTATTAAAGGTTCTTTTTTTTCAGAATTTAAGTTCCACACAAAAAGTAATGAAATTATTCCCACAAATACCAAAGGCAATAGTATTAGATAATTTTTATTCATTTAACAAACATTCTTCTAGAAAAAGAAAAGATTCCTCCTAAGCACATCAAAATTGAACCCAACCATATAAACCTAACAAAAGGCTTGGTTTGTAACTTGGCAATCCATTCTCCTGAGTCAAGTCTTTCACTCAAACTTATGTAAACATCTTCCTTTGGAGTAATTGCAATAGCTGATTCTGTCATAATGCTTCTAGATGCAGGATAGAAAGACTTTTCTGGTTTTAAGTCAAAGTTCTTTCCGTTACTAAGGTTTTCTACATTAAAAATAGCTATCTGTGAATAAAAGTTAGGTTCTTCTTTGAAATCTTCTGCAATCAAAGTAAATTCATAATTACTTAACGTCGCACTTTCTCCAATTTCTAAAATAACCTCTTTTGAATTGGAATGACTTGAAACCACGCCGATTCCAAAAATAGTTACTGCAATGCCAATGTGAGCAAGGTTCATTCCTAATTTATTAAGGAAGATTTTCTTGTCATTATAAGTTTTTAATGCAGAAATTATGACTCCTGAAAGAATAAATGAAATCATGATGATGCCTAATACATTAAACAAACTGAGAAAATTGAATATTAAATAAGAAAAAATAAATGAAATAAAAATCATCAAACTTACAGTAATTAGAAAAGATTTGATTGAATTTGCTGAAGAGCCCCAGTTCGTAAGAACACCATAGCCTTGAAAAAAAGCTAGAAAAAAAGCTATGGGAACCGTAACTAGATTGAAATATGGCGCTCCGACACTTATGGTCTTACCATCACTGAAAATTTCATAAAAAATAGGATAGACCGTTCCAAATAGAATTATTACGGCAAGTATCACTAAGAATAAATTATTAATTAATAGAAAGTACTCTTTCGAAATAATCGAATAATTTAATGAATTATTATCTGAAATATCTGATCTAAAAAAAATAAAAAAAGAATACAAAGTGATTGCTAATGTAATCAAAAGAAGTATCAAGCCCCTTTCAGGATCTAAAGCAAAAGAATGTACAGAAGTTAGAATTCCAGATCTTACTAGGAACATTCCTATAAAGCATCCAATGACGCTTAGAATTGATAATACAATAGTCCAATTATTAAAAATTTTTCTTGAATTACTTACAATAGCTGAATGAAATAATGCCGTTGCTAATAACCAAGGGACTAAAGAAGAATTTTCAACAGGATCCCAAAACCACCAACCACCCCAACCTAACTCGTAGTAGGCCCACCAACTGCCTAAAGCAATACCTAAAGTTAAAAAAGACCATGAAATTACAGTCCAATTTCTTATATACATCGTCCAACCTTCTGAAACATTAAAACATCTAGCTAAAGCAAGTGAGAAAGGAATTATTAGCCCTGCATAACCAAGATAGAGAATCGGAGGATGGATGGTGAAAGCAAAATCTTGAAGCAATGGATTTAGGTCAGTGCCAGACATTGAGGCAATTGGAATTAGTCTTTCAAAAGGATTTGAAGAGAAAATAATAAAACCTAATAGCGAAAATAGAATTAAATGAGCAAATGAAAGAACAAGATTTTTTTCTTCAATCTTTGAATATGAACTTAGCAAATTAAAAACCACCATCCAAATACTTATTATTAATACAAAAAGCAAAAGCGATCCTTCATGACCGCCCCAGAGAGCCGAAAATTTGTAATACATCGGAAGATTCGGATTAGAATTATTAGCTACATAAAGGACACTAAAGTCATCAGTTAAAAAAGAAAATTCAAGAATGAAAAAACTAGCTAATAATAAAGTAAATATTAAATAAATATTTTTACTGAGATCAAAGATTTTGATATCGGCATAATATGAATAAGTTGCACTAATAAAACTCAATAATGAAACTGAGAATGCAAGAATTAACAAAATATTACCAATTTCAGGAATCATATTACTCAAGAGCTTTTTTTACCTCTTTTGGTACATAGTTTTCATCGTGTTTAGCCAATATTTCATAAGCTATAAATTCGTTTGAAGTTGAATAAAAATACCCTGTTGCCACAACTCCTTTATTTTCTTTGAACAAATCTGGTAACAGTCCTTCATAAGATACAGAAATAGTGTTTTTTAAGTCTGTAATTTCAAATTTAATTTTTAATGAATCTTTATCCCTTTTTAAAGAGTTTTCTTTAACTAATCCTCCTGCTCTTATAGATTTATCTGACACTGGAGGATTATTCTTAAGATCTGTTGGGGAATAAAATAGATTAATATTTTCTTGCAAAGCAGAAAATACTAAAAAAATAGAAATAAGAATTGAAATTCCTACAAATAAAATAACGTATATTCTATTTTTCCTATGTTGTTTCAATTTTCTTTAAGTTTTTTTTTATTTTATTAAGTTTAATTAAGGGCCAAATATAATTAAACAAAAGAATAATTATCGTTAAAAAGCAAACTGACAATAAGTGAAAATTTTCGCTAAATAATTCAATCATTTTTTTTTACCATTTTTTTAAACCAATCTTTAGTCATTTCCCTTTTTGCAATTTCAGTTCTCATGGCCATTAACCCAAAAACAAAAACCATTAAATAAAAAGACAAAATACAAATCAGGAGAGGATATAACATCTCAGAAGAGATGGTAGATTCTTCAAAAATTCTAATACTAGAGGGCTGATGTAATGTATTCCACCAATCGACCGATTTTTTAATTATCGGTAAATTTACAGCGCCTACCATTGCTAAAATTGATACTGCCTGGTCAGCTGTTTTTTTATTATCAAAAGAAGAATACAAACCAATTATTGCCAAATAAAATAATAGTAGAACCAAAGTAGAAGTTAACCTTGCGTCCCATACCCACCATGTTCCCCAAGTTGGTTGACCCCATATAGCTCCTGAAACAAGAGCCAATATTGTGAAAGAAGCTCCTATAGGAGCCATCGCTTTAATGAATAAACCTGCCATTTTCATTTTCCAGACTAAATAAACAAAGCCTGCTATTGCTAGAGAAAAATAGATTGATTGCGCTACAGACGCAGCGGGTACGTGCATGTAAATTATTCTATAAATTTCTCCCTGCGTGACATCGCTGGGAGAATAAAAAATTCCCCACACTATTCCTAATAAAAAAATCATAAATGCCAGAAAAGTTGAAATGGGCAATAATTTTGAAGAAATACTATAAAACCAAGGATAAGAGCCAAGCTTATGATAAAAAAGTGTTATTGACCCTAATATCTTATTCATAATGAAGTCTTATTGCTCCTATACATGCAATTGAGATAATCGGCACAGAAAAAAATAATAACGCCAACAGTAATAAAATAAAAAACGTTATGTTTTCGCTAGAGTAAGTTGAAGCACTCGAACCTAAAATTAGGACAGGCAAACTGAGAGGTAACATTATAGCTGATGCCAAAATAGAGTTTCTTCCTAGTGAAAGAGCGCCGGCTAAAGCTCCGAAAAAAGAAATAATTAGCGTTCCGATAAATAAAGAACCTATTAAATTTAAGAGCTTTTCTAATGGAAAATAAAGTAAAAACACCATTGAACAAGATAATAAAATAAGTGGTAACGCCGTGAATATCCAATTAACGAAAATCTTTATCAACACCACTTGCAGCATTGAGAACCTTCTCACATAAAATAAATCTAACGAACCGTCATCGTAATCTTCTTTAAAAATAGTTTGAATCGACAGCATGCCAGCCAAAAGTATACATATCCAAATTAATCCAGGAGCTAATCTAGATAATTCTTTAGGATCGTTCGATATCGCTAAAGGAAAAAAAGCAATGCATATTAAAAAAAATATAACTGGACTAATGACGTTCGAAGATTTTTTTGAATAAATCAATACTTCCCTAGAAAAAAAACTTTTTAAAAAAATCATGCTTGGTATTCGTCTAGATTGATATCTTTTATCGCTAAGATGTTTTCTTCATGAGATGTAAAAACAATCGATGCTCCTTTTTTTATTTTGTTATTAATTTCTTTGGAAACTATTTTTTTTGATTCCTCATCTAAATTAATCAAAGGTTCGTCTAAAAGATAAATAGATTTATTAGATGCAATAAAAGAAGACAGAATAATTTTTCTTTTTTGTCCCTCAGATAAATCAGACACTTTAGTAAATAAATACGCTTCTAACCCAAGGGTTCTTAAAGCATCTTTTAATTTAGCTAATTCAATTTCATCGCTTCGAAAATCGTATTTTAGATTTTCTATGATAGTTAAATCGTGTTTGAGAGCATTTTTATGTCCTAAATAAAAGATTTCATTTTGCACATCTGACCGACTACTAGTAAAAAAAGATATTTTGCCCTCATAATTTTTTAAAATTCCGCATAAAACTTTGATCAGAGTAGTTTTTCCGGAACCGTTACGTCCTTTGAGTTGAATTATTTCTCCAGGATTAAGGTCAAAAGATAGATTTTTGAACAAAAATCTATCTGAATAAGCGTAAGATAGTCCTTGTATCGTTAACATAGCTAAGAATTTCGATTATTATAGCGAAATTATATAAGCAGGAATTCCTAATGACAGAGCAATTTGGAAAGAGAATAAGTATAGAAGAGGTAGAAGAAGGTAAAACTTTTATGCCTAAATTCGATGAAAACGGCTTAATTCCAGTAATCACGCTAGAAGATTCAACTGGAGAAGTCCTTATGCATGGCTATATGAATTCTGAAGCCTTAACTAAATCTATAGAAACACGAGAAGCCCACTACTGGAGTAGAAGCAGAAAAAAACTTTGGAAAAAAGGTGACATCAGTGGATTAAAACAGGAAATTATCAAAATTTTAGTCGACGATGATCAAGACTGCATGATTATTAGAGTAAATGTTGCAGGTTCTGGAGCAAGTTGTCACGTAGGTTACAAATCTTGTTTTTATAGAGTTCTTGAAGATAAAACCAATCTTAAATTCATTGAAACAGAAAAATTGTTTGATCCTGAAGAAGTTTACGAGGGAGAAGATAATCCTACTATTCTCTGAAGCCCTTGTAGTTTAATTGGATAAAACGGCCGCCTCCTAAGTGGCAGCTCTAGGTTCGATTCCTAGCAGGGGCACCAAAAAGCCCTGACATACAGGGCTCTTTGATTGAATACTAAATAACTGTCGAAGATCTTAAGACGACTTGATTAACCAATTGAGCGGTAATAGGCTGTTTTGCATTAAAAGCGGCAAATTCTTCTGCTGCGGCGTCTTGTGCCTTACCCATTGCTTCGAAACTTTCAAAACCCATTTGGTACAAAAACTGACCAGCATACCTTCCGCCAAAAGATTGAAGCAGTCTAACTTTAGCTCCATATTTTTCGTGAATTTCCATAGCTTGCTTGCAAGATTTAAGAAATTTACCTGTCTTACCTTTTTTTTTGAATCGGTTGCCAAGCAGTTGAAATACTTACAGCCCCTTGAGTTTCAGCACCCTTCTCAAAACCAGGAACTTCAACAAGTTCTGAATTATCTAATGAAATTCCAGACCAACTAGTGATTACCTTGAAATAATATGCCTGCATGTCTGAATCTGTCATTATTAAATTCATAGCTTCTCCATATTGTGTCCAATTTTCAAAAAAATTAATTGAATAGACTTCAATATTTTCTGTGCCAGAATGACTCACTCTTACCACGGTATTAATTCCTTTAGAATTCATTAATTCAGCTCCTTCTCGAACCATAGAATTAAATTCTTCAGTTTTTCCTTCTCTTGCAGTGGTGGTTTGAACTCTTAATATTGCCATGATTATCTCCTTATAAATTAGTTAAAAACAGTTCATTAAATATCTCAAAGAATTTGGAAAAATTCAAATTGAAAATTAAAATAAATCAATGTTGAAAAATATTCATTGGTTAATATTGATAGGAATCTACTTATCTTTTTTTATTTGGTATACAAACTTATCTGGGCCAGTGACTACTGATGAAATTAATGAATATTTATTAAAAGGGTCAGAAGATTTTAAAACTGAAGATCTCTTCAGAGAATTTCTTGAAAATGACGACGGAAAAGATTTTTACATGGTCAATTACCTGGACCTAAATGAAAATCCTCCAATTCTTCCAGCAACTGGTCAAGGAGCTTCTGCATGGGATCTTTTAGGTCATTACAACGAGTTCATGTTTCCGAATCTATTTTCTAGAGCATGTCATCCAGTTTTCGGAGGTCCTGTGGTTTCTGATGCTTTAGACTTACTAAATATAGAAGAAGGAAAAACTTGGGATTATGTTGTCATTATGCGCTACCGAAGCAGAAGAGACTTAGCCGATATAGCGACTAATCCAAATTTTTTTGGCAGACATGATTATAAAATTGGATCATTAGACAAAACTATTGCTGTCCCAGTAAACCCTAGATTTACTACCGATTTTCGATACCTTTTGTTTTTCATTTTCTTCACGATTGGTTTAATCATCCAAGTTTTTAAAAAAAAGACTAACTAACTATTCACATCTACTGATGTTTTTAGCTAATATAGTTTTTTTAAATTAACTATGGAGAGACTATGAAAAAAATACTTTTACTTCTATCGCTCTTCTTTTCCCCTCTTTTCTTTGCTGAAGATGGTCCGTTTACAGTTTTCTATGGATTTCAAACTGAAAATCCTTTAGATATTGTTGCTGCCACAGATCAGTTATGGAAAGACTGTGATAAAGGAGATGTGGTTGTTAGCTTAAATGCAGACGCAATTAATGGAGAATCAAGCAACACCCATACATATGTTGTTAATTTTCCTGACAATGCAGCATTTGTTAAATGGAATAATTTGTTTGCAACCTGCCCTGGTGTTCAAAAATATTTTGAAACTGTAAACCCAATAATTGAATTTACGCAAGAAATTATGGGACTTCCTTTAAGAGGTTTCGGTGATACAGCTCAAAGCGAGTATTTTCAAGTATTTTCAATTGCTGTTCAAAATCCTATGAAATTCGTAAAAGCGTATGATGAATTGATGGAATCAAACACTGAATGTGATTCTTGGGGGTTATTAGCATTTGGAGCTGGATATACTCGTCAAAGCGGAACACACTTAGCTTACTGTGGTTTCAATGACTTAACTTCCTACCTAGAGCAAGCCCAAGTTAGAGAGCCCACGGAAGAATTTCAGAAATTTATTCGAAAAACTTTCAAAATTTCACAACTAAATGCTGTAAGCATGGTTGAAGTAGTTAAAAGATATTAATTAACTGAATCCAAAAAAAAAGGGCTGTAAAACAGCCCTTTTTTTATTGAAGATTTTCAATCCAATCATTTATTAGCTCCACTCCTTCGCTATGAAGAAGAGCTCGACCAGATTCTGGCATCATCACTCCAGGATCTAATGAATTCATTCTATGTAATAAGATAGATTCTTGAGGCTTGCCTGGGACAATAGAATATTTTAAATCGGCACTAGCTCTTCCTGCTGCTACTGGTTTTTTAAAGATACCAATATTCATATCATTAGTTTCTGTGTAGTTTAAGTAAAGCCCCGTGTTACTTGCCGACCCCGAGGATAGGTGACAATGTCCGCAATTTATATCTAAATATGCTCTAGCCCTATGATTTAAAGTTGCTGATTGATCAGTCCAATTGACTATAAGATCCAAGGGCATATGATTTTCAACTAAACCATTTTCTATCCAAAAAGAAATTTGATTCTCCTCCTCATCCTTGTACTGAATACTAAAATTTAAATTTCTTGATTTTGGTCCTATGGGCATAATGGCATTGTTTTTTAAATGACATTCTTTGCATTGATTTTGATTTGGAACTCTATAACTGACCTGCATTAATTCACCGTTCTTAAGAAATTCAATATTTTCGTAGGTATATCCGGCAACTTTTAAGAACGCATCAGTTTGTTCTTCATTCCAGACATATGTGTGAGCCTTCCACCCATTTTCTTGATTTAATAATAATCTAGTTTCTAATAACTTTTTTCCCATTGAAGTTGTCTCAGAGTAAGAAAAGGTTTTAACCAAAACAGCGCCAACAGGAAATTCATAAACCTCATTAGGTTTAAATTTAGCTTTGACTCCTTCCGGGACATAAACAAATCTCTCTTTGTCGGCGTAATCAGAAAATAAAGCTGAATGCAGTATGTAAGGATGAACACCGTCTGAGGGTAATTGGTTAGTTAAATCCTCAAATAATTGATAATCTGATAATTTTTTTTCAGGCTTCGAAGATAAAATTGCCTCGAGGTTCACTGACCACAAATTAACTGAGTTCAGCAAAATAAAAAATACTATTATTTGTTTTACCATTCTTCGACAGCAGGCAAAGCTTTTATATCTCCAGAAAAGTCTGTTTTGTCTCTATTAGGTGAATGAAAATATGAAAATAAAAAATACCAAAGCGCGTCAAGATTTAAGAACTTAATTGATTCATTTTCTTTTAAAATTAATTTTTCATCCTGAGGTTGTCCTAATATCGCTTGAGATAAAGGTAAAACACCGTCCCAGATAACATCAGGCATTTCACCTTCTGCAATTTCCACTAACAATTTGCTTAAATTCCCTCTATCAACATCTGGTGAATAACCTACATTAGAGTAAGAATTATTGTGGATTTGAATACTTTTAGGATGGGGATAATAATTTTCATCACCTGATTCTAAATCTCCAGAAACTACTGCAATATGAATAGTGGAATTATTTGAAAAAGAATTCTCAAAAACTTCCACGTTAGAATTTGCCATTACGACAAGACCGGTTCCGCTTGGAACTTCGCCTACAATATTTCCTTCGGGAGCAAAATTTGGAGTATTGTTATCAAAAGATCTATTATTAAACACTCTCACAAATTTTCCACCTTGCTTTGGAAGGTTTGGAAGATCAAAAACAAGAATTCCACCTGTATTCTGCGTTGCAATATTATCGTAAACATCTGCATAGTAAGAATTTTCTATTTCAATACCCGCGACGTTAAATTTAGCTAGAGTATTTCTAACAATTATTTGCTCTGATTGACCGACATAAATTCCTGCATCGGAAGCGCCGATGGCAATACAACCATCGATTAAGACTCTTTTTGATTCAACTGGATAAATGCCATAAGCACCATTGGTTGAATCTGGCCCATTAGTCCATTCAGTTCTGAGATTAATGAATGAGATTTCATCTGAGCCTTTAGATTTTACTGCATCGCCCTTTGCATCTTCTATAGCAAAATCTTTTAAAACTACTCGGTTTGAAGTGACCAGTAATCCTTGAGCACTGGAAATTTGATCTTTGAAATTTAAAATAGTTTTTTCGTGCCCTGCGCCTACAATTGATACATCATCAACATCCAGAGATAAACCATGTTTTAATTTATAAAATCCTTCAGCAAGTTGGATGATATCTCCAGGTTCGGCTAAGATTAGAGCTTCTTGAATTTCTTCTTGTGAATTCGAAGACGGCTTTATAAACCAAGTTTCTGCAATAGAAAAGGCCGAAAATATTAAAGAAAAAACTAACAAAAAGAATTTCACATGATTATTATCTCATTTTTTAAAGTCGGATAAACAAAAAAACCCAGCTAAAAAGCTGGGCTTTTTTGATTTATTGGTTTATCCAGCTTTGTCTAAAGCTTGAGAAATATCAGCGATAATATCGTCAACATGCTCAATTCCAATAGATAATCTTACATATCCTGGAGTAACACCTGCAGACAGCTGCTCTTCCGGCGACAACTGACTATGAGTAGTAGTTGCTGGATGAATAGCTAATGATCTTGCATCACCAATATTAGCAACGTGATACAAAAGCTCCAAAGAGTCGATAAATTTACTACCGGCCTCTTTCCCGCCTGGCAATTCAAATCCGATTAAGGCTCCATAACCACCGGTCATATATTTGTCAGCTTTTTCTCTCAGCGCCCCGTCTGTAATTCCTGGATACGTTACTGCTTGAACTCGATTGTCCTTATCAAGGAATTCCGCAACTGCTTGAGCATTTTTTGCATGTTCTCTCATTCTTAGAGGCAAAGTCTCAAGACCTTGTATAAAAGTGAAAGCACTTTGAGGGCTCATAGCTCCTCCTAGGTCTCTGAGAAGAGTTGTTCTAAGTTTCATAATGTATGCAATAGGACCCATTGGTTTAATAGCTTCATCCCAGACAATACCATTATAACAAGGGTCAGGAGTGTTCATAGCCGGTTGTCTATCTGCTCCAGCTTCTCCCCAATCAAAGTTACCTCCATCAATTATTGCGCCACCAATAGTTGTTCCATGGCCACCAATGTACTTGGTAGTGGAATATGTAATCACTGCCGCGCCATGATCAAACGGACGACATAAAATTGGTGCCGCTGTGTTATCCACTATTAAAGGAATACCGTGTTTCCTTCCAATTTCAGCTATTTCTCCAATTGGAAAAACTTCAAGCTTTGGATTTGGAAGAGTTTCTCCAAAATAAGCTCTAGTTTTTTCATCTGTAGCTTTTTCAAAATTAGCAGGATCAGTAGGATCAACAAATCTAACTTCTATTCCCATTTCTCTCATATTGTTTTTGAACTGATTGTAAGTTCCACCGTACAAGTGAGAAGAAGAGACAATATTATCGCCTACCCTAGCAAGGTTTTGAATTGAATAAGCTGATGCAGTCTGACCAGAAGCAACAGCCAAGCCAGCCGCGCCGCCGTCAAGTGCAGCTAATCTTTCTTCAAGAACTGCTGTCGTTGGATTCATTATACGAGTGTAAATATTTCCAAGTTCAGCTAAAGCAAATAAATTTGCTGCGTGTTCTGTATTATTGAATTGATAACTAGTGGTTTGATGAATCGGAACAGCAACAGATCCAGTTGTCTCATCAGACCTCCACCCAGTGTGTAAAGCTATAGTCTCTACATTTTTTCCTTCGTATGCCATTTTTATTTCTCCATAAAAAAAACCTGCTTGCATTTGCTAAACAGGTCTCAACGAAGTTCTTGTTTAGCAAATTTTTTATAGCGTTTGCAAGTAGGAATAAATCAACGCTTAGACGCATATATAAGCAAAATAATTTATAATTATCAACCCTGATTATGAAAAATTACGAACACATAAAAACTGAAATCAAATCGAGTAATTTAATTATTTACCTTTCAAGACCTGAAAAGATGAATGCTTTCACTGAATTAATGATGAGAGAACTAATAGATGTTATGAATTTCGCAGAAGAAGAAAACGACATCAGAGCAATAATTTTTACCGGTGAAGGAAAAAAATATTGTGCAGGTGCTGATTTATCAACTGGAGAAGATTCATTTAATTGGACAGAAAAAAAGAAAAAATCTTCAGATGTTATAAGAGATGCTGGAGGAGTTTTGACATTAAGATTATTCAAATCAACCAAACCTATTGTAGGTGCTATCAATGGAGACGCTGTTGGCATAGGTGCGACTATGTTGCTACCTATGGATGTCAGAATTGCAAGTGATAACGCAAGATTTGGATTTGTGTTTGCAAAAAGAGGCATAGTGCCAGAAGCTGCTTCTAGTTGGTTTTTGCCAAGATTAGTGGGTATAGATAATGCACTTAAGCTATGTTATTCAGCAAATGTAATCGATGCAAAACAAGCAAAAGATATAAATCTAATTTCTGAAGTCACGACTCAAGAGGATTTGTTAAATCGAGCTATCGAGATATGTAACGAATTTACAAAAGAAACTTCTTCAATATCCATTGCGCTCACTAGGCAAATGCTGTGGAGAATGATGGGAGCTGATCACCCCATGGAAGCACATAAGATTGATTCGCGTGCTGTATACGCGCTTGGCAAATCTGGCGAAGCAGCTGAGGGGATAAAGTCTTTTTTTGAAAAACGCCCGCCAAATTTTCCCGGAAGATTGACAGATGACATGCCTGATTTTTATCCTTGGTGGGATGAAAAAAAATTTGAATAAGAATGTCTTGGAAAAAGGAAGTTAAAGAAATTTCATTAAGAAAAAAACTAGCTCTCCAGCAAGGAGGAAAAGAAGCTATTGAAATTCAGCATGCTAAGGGCAGACTAACTCTTCGAGAAAGAATAGATTTGCTTTTAGACAAAAATAGTTTTGAAGAGGTTGGTAAAATTTCGGGGGGAATTGAACATAATGACGATGGTTCAATCGAGTCTTTCACCCCTGCTAATTTTATTTTAGGTTTTGGAGAAATTAATAAAAGAAAGGTTGTGATTGGAGGTGAAGATTTTACTGTCAAAGGTGGCTCTCCAAATGCTGCTGGAAATAGAAAAAGTGTTTATACCGAAGAACTAGCCGTTCAGTATAAGTTTCCTTTGGTCAGACTTCACGAAGGCGGAGGTGGCTCAGTAGCCGGTCCATCTAAAGAAAAGAAAGGATATGGTGGAGATCCTGTTTTTTCTAAATCAAGATTTAAAGCAGTTGCGACCAGTCTTAAAACCATTCCGGTTATTAGCGCTGCTTTAGGGCCTGTCGCTGGTCTTCCTGCGTCTAGATTTGTTGCCTCGCATTTCAGAATTATGACCAAAAAAACTGCTCAAATACTTGTCGCAGGACCTGCTGTAGTTTCAAGAGCATTTGGTAAAGAATTTACTAAAGAAGAATTAGGTGGATCTGATATTCATAAAATTAATGGTGTTGTTGACAACGTTGCGGATGATGAGCAAGACGCTTTTTTACAAATAAAAAAATTTCTTTCTTTCATGCCTCAAAACATTTATGAAGCTCCTGAAAGAATTTCAAGTTCAGACCCAATTGATAGAATTGACGAAATATTAGAGTCCATAGTTCCCAAAGATAGGAAAAAAACTTATGAGATGAGGGAGATTATTAAATCAATTGCAGATGATAAAGATTTCTTTGAAATGACTAATTATTATGGTCGAGGAATTATCACTGGTTTCGCAAGATTAAATGGATTTTCCGTTGGAATTTTTGCAAATGATAGTAATTTTTATGCAGGATCTATGACAGCAGATAACGCAAAAAAAACATCAAGATTTATTAAACTATGCGATCAATTTAACATCCCAATAATATCCTTGGTTGATGAACCCGGCTTTTTAATTGGACCAGAAGCTGAAAAAGACGCAACAATATTGCATGGAACTGAAGCGGTTCTTGCTGCTGTAGATTCATCAGTGCCGTGGTGTTCTGTATTAATAAGAAAGTCCTTCGGGGTGGGTTCAGCTGCGCATTTTGGCCCTGAAAGTTATGTTTTAGCCTGGCCATCATCTGAAGCAGGTCCCCTTCCATTAGAAGGCGGAATAGCCATAGCCTTTGGTAAAGAAATAGCACAAGCTGAGGACCCCGAGTCTAAAAGAAAAGAAATTGAAGAAAAATTATCAAAATCTCAAAGTCCTTTTCCGAGAGCTGAAGCATTTTCAGTTCATGAAATTATTGACCCGAAAGAGACAAGAAAGTATCTTTGTTCTTGGATAGATAAAGTCCAAACCAGTTTATTAACAAAAATTCATAATCCTTAGAGGTAAAAATGAAAAACTACGAAAAATTTTACATAAATGGTGAATGGGTTGACCCTATTGATGGGTTAAATCTTCTTGATGTAATAAATCCAACAACAGAAGAATCTATTGGCAAAATTGCAATGGGTTCTGCAAAGGATGTTGATGCTGCAGTAAAAGCTGCTCAAGAGGCGTTTATCACGTTCAGTCAAACTTCTACTGAAGAAAGATTAAAACTATTAGAAAAGATTTGTTCCATTTATATGGAAAGATCAGATGAAATAGCTGATGCAATCTCAAAAGAGATGGGAGCACCAATCAATCTTTCGAAAAACGCGCAAGCTGCTTCGGGTTTAGGTCACCTTGCTACCGCAACAGCTACGTTAAAAAATTATAATTTTGAAGAAATGTCAGGTTCTACTCTAATTCGAAAAGAGCCTATTGGGGTAGTAGGTATGATTACGCCTTGGAATTGGCCTATGAACCAAATCACTTGTAAAGTTGGTCCTGCTCTAGCAGCGGGTTGCACAATGGTTTTAAAGCCCACCGAAATAGCTCCAATGAATGCAATGCTTTTGGCTGAAATTCTGCACGATGCTGGTGTGCCTAAAGGAGTTTTCAACTTAGTTAATGGCGATGGTCCTACCGTAGGCGAGGCTATGTCTGCTCATCCAGGAATAGATATGATGTCTTTCACTGGCTCTACTAGAGCTGGAATTGCAGTAGCGAAAGGCTCTGCAGATACGGTAAAAAGAGTTCACCAAGAATTGGGAGGAAAATCAGCAAATATTATTTTAGACGACGCTGATTTTTATGAAGCAGTTAAACGAGGAACAAAACATATGTTTAACAATACTGGTCAATCTTGTAACGCACCTTCAAGAATGTTAGTTCCAGAGTCAAGACAAGATGAAGCGAAACAAGCCGCTAAAGAAGTTGCTGAAAAAACAGTAGTTGGAGATCCTTCTTCAGAATCCACTACTATGGGCCCTGTTGTAAGCGATCTTCAATATAACAAAATTCAGGGTTTAATCGAAAAAGGCATAGAAGAAGGTGCTGAATTGGTTGTTGGAGGTCCAGGAAAACCTGATGATCTTAACCAAGGTTACTTTGTTAAACCTACTGTCTTTGCCAATGTATCTAATGACATGACTATTGCAAGAGAAGAAATATTTGGGCCCGTTCTCTGTATTCTTCCCTATAAAGACGAGGATGACGCTGTAAGGATTGCTAATGATACTCTTTATGGACTCTCAGGTTATGTTTCTTCTGCTGATCCTGAGCATGCTTTAAATGTCGCTAGAAGAATAAGAAGTGGTAATGTTCATATTAACAATGCACCAACAGGTATCAATGATCCGTTTGGCGGATTTAAACAATCAGGAAATGGAAGAGAATGGGGAATTTTTGGTTTTGAAGAATTTTTAGAAATCAAAGCCGTCATGGGATACGCTCAAGCAAAAAAATAAGAATCTATGGGCCAAAGTAACAAAGTTTCAACGCTTTGGCTCAGAGGAAGATTAAGAAATATTGATCATGTGTGCTTAGCTTCAATGGTAGCTAACAACCTTGATGTAACCTTATACCACTATGACGAAATTACTAATGTTCCCGACGGAATAAAGCTTGCCGATGCAAGTGAAATTCTCGATCTATCATTGCTTGATAGATTGCAATGTATAAAAAAGAAAGAAAATAATCCTCATATTCCAATTGCTCAATTCAGTGATTTTTTTAGGATTTATCTTCAAAAATACGAAAAGGGATTATGGCTAGACACAGATGTTTTTATATTTCGCCCTTTTACTTATGAAACAAATAAATCTTTCTTTTGTTATGAAGGCAAAGGAAGAATAGGATATCCAGTTATATATTTACCAAGTGATCACAATATTATTTATGAATACGAAAACCTTTTAAACACTGATAATTTGATGCCAAATTGGTTGGGTTTTATAAGAGGTAAATTAAGACCGTTTGTATGGAATTTATTAAGACAAAAATTTTCTCCCTCTGATTTAGGTATAACAATTTATGGGAATGATGGCTTTTCTAGGTTAGCTAAGAGACATAATTGTTATAAGGAAGCTTTAGATAAAGATAAATTTTTTCGTTGGACTGGAAAAGAAACAGATAAATTATTCCAAAGTGTAAATTATCAAGATTTTCTTCATAATCCTAAGTACTTGGGTATTCATATACACAGAAAACATTGGGAAAATCATCCTGTAATTTCTGATAGTTTTTGGCAATGGGCCCTCAATGAATATGGGAAAAATATTAAAACTTTATAAAGTTAAAAAATCTATTAAGTGTTAAGCTATTTTAAATTTTTAATTTATTAAACTTTATATGGGTTACCACAGGGAAAATCTTAAGCAAAAACTCATTGATGAAGCTTATAAAGCTGTAAAAAAGGATGGTGTTGAAACTATTAGTTTGAGAAAGTTAGCAAAGAAAGCAAAAGTTTCTCAAACAGCGCCTTATAGACATTTTCAATCGAAAGATCATCTAATAATTGAAGTTTGCCTAAAAGGTTTGAGTAATTTGAGAGAAAAAATTGATGCTGTAAACGCAAAAGATCCTAAAACTAAAGCAATAAATGGTGGTTTAGCATTTATTGATTTTGGTTTAAAAAACGAAAAAATATACGAACTAATTTTAGCTACTATTTCTGGAGAGATTACTAAAGATCCTTTGAGAATAGCTTTATTTGAATCAGCTGATTACACATTTAGCAATTTAAGAAATAGAATTATAGCTTTAAAGAAAAAGAAGAATCTCCAATCTCAACTGGATGGAATAAAGGTTCATGCGTTTTTAACTGGTTTATTACAAGTTATAAGAACTACCAATAAAGTTAATACATCAGGTGGCGCAGAAAATTATGAAGCTGTAAAAACCGCAAGCCTTCTGAATAAAAATTTGAAAAAAGTTATTTCAGACTTTATTGAAAGGCTTTAATAACTTTTATTCTTGGGTTACTTGTTCAAATGCTTTAGAAGCAAGATTTACTATTAGATCTATCTCCTTTTCTAAATGGACAGCTGATAAGAAATGATTATGGTAACTAGTCATATAGATACCGTTTGCTAAGCAAGCGTCAACCCATCGTGAATGCAATTGTTGATCATTACTCTCGATTTTAAAATATGGCATTGAAGGAACACCTGTTACCTTTAAGTTAAAACCATAGCTTTTAGCCATCGAAATCATTTTTTCTCTTAAAACCTCTCCATGATTATTCATTATGGAGATCGCATCAATTTTTTTTAATTCATTAATAGTTGCTAATGCTGCTGCCATTGGAGCAGAATTAAAGAATTGTGTACCACTGAAATACACTTTATTGGCCGCTTCTTTAAGATAATTCTTTCCTACAAGTGCTGAAATAGGATATCCATTGGCAATGGCTTTCCCTAAACAAACTAAATCAGGAGAAAAATTATATGCATTATTCGACCCAGCTAAATCTATTCTAAAACCAGTCCTAACATCATCAACTATTAAAATAATATTTTTAGAATTACAAACTTTCTGTATGTGTTCCCAATACCCCTTTTCTGGCAAAACGTTATCTTGAGAAGTTGGATGATGAAAAGGACTTGAAATAAAACAAGCAATTTCGTTTTCATTTTCAGATATTATTGAATCAAATTCTTCAATACTGTTCCAAGAGATAGAAAGAACTTCGGAGTTGTCAGAATAAATTGTGCCGGGACTTCCTTTTTTTTGCATCCATCCATTAGCTCCATGATAACCATCATTTATTTTTAAAACTTTTTTTCTTCCAGTCTCCTGCCTCGATATCATTACTGCCAACTGAGTACTGTCACCACCATTTTTACCAAAAAGCGCCCACTCTGCTATATCAATCGTATCTACTAAAGTTTCTGCTAATTCAATCATTACTGGAGAAGCAATACTGACCGTGTTTCCTAAAGAATACTGATCTTGAGCAGCCTTATCTATAATAGGATTATTGTATCCAAGGATCATTGGACCCCATCCACAAATTAAATCTATATATTTATTTCCATCAATATCCCAGAAATAAGCATCTTTTGCTTTAGAAAAGAATTTGGGACCTTCTCTTCTCACTGCATATTTGTAATGACCAAAAATACCACCAGGAATTAGCTGTTTTGCCCTAATTAAAAATTCATCTGATTTTTTTTGTTTATGCATTTAATGTTTTCATGGTTTTAAATATTCATTGGCGGAGAGGGAGGGATTCGAACCCTCGATGCGGTATTACCACATACTCCCTTAGCAGGGGAGCGCTTTCAACCACTCAGCCACCTCTCCTTTAGAAGATTTTAAGTTTATTAAGCAGATTGTCTAATAATATCAGAAGCTTTTTCAGCAATCATAATTGAAGGTGCATTAGTATTTCCTCCAATTAAAGTAGGCATTATTGAAGCATCTACAACTCTAAGATTATCAATCCCTCTCACTTTAAGATTATCATCAACTACAGCTAGGTCATCAGCTCCCATCTTGCAGGTGCCAACTGGATGGTAGAGAGTTTCTCCAGTATCACGTATCCAATTATCTAATTCGTCATCATTATCAACATTAATTTCTAAACCAGGCTTCGAGCGATCTCCCCTGTATTCATCAAACGCTGATTGCATGAAAACTCTTATAGTCTCTCGAGTAGCATTCCTAGTATCAATAAGATCTTGCTCTTCAGATAGATAATTTGGGAACATTAGTGGAGCATCGTTGGGATTAGAGCTTTTTAACTCAAGGTGTCCCCTACTTTGCGGTCTTAAAATACATATCACACCACTGAATCCATGGTTTGTATCAATCCCATCTCTTCCATGTAAATCCGATGAATGAAAAGATGCATAATGTATTTGAGTGTCTGGAATATCTTTATCTGGGCTGGATTTAAAAAATGCTCCGGCACTGGTTGGAGGAAAAGCAGCGTCTCCAGTCCCCAAAAGAAGATATTGCAAACCTGCGAGTTGAGTTCTTAAAAAGCTCGCGGATCTATGCAGAGTAACCGGTTTAGTGCAATTAAAAGAATTAACCACTGCATAGTGGTCTTGTAAGTTTTTTCCAACTCCTTTCAGTTCGTGCATAACATCAATGCCATGCTTACTTAACTCTGCAGAATCTCCAATTCCACTATTCATAAGTATTTGGGGAGAATTCAAAGCGCCAGCAGAAAGAATAACTTCTTTGTTAGCTTTTACAGAAAAAGTTTTGCCTTTTTTTGAGTATTCAACGCCTACTGCTTTTTTTCCTTCAAATAAAACTTTATTTACCTGAACATTTGTTTCTGTAGAAAGATTCTTTCTTTTCAAAGCAGGATGTAAGTAGGCTCTTGCAGAACTCCATCTTCTAGGACCTCTTTTAGTATCAGCCATAGTATGTTCATATCTTGAAAACCCCTCTTGGTTCTTACCATTGAAATCATTTGTTATTGAAAATCCTGCTTGTTCTCCAGCCTTTACAAAAACATCTAATAATTCATCATCCGTTCTCTCTGATTTCTTTACACTTAAAGGACCATCAAATCCGTGATATTCGCTATCGCCTTCACCATTGAACGATTCAGCTTTCTTAAAATAAGGAAGTACATCTTCGTAAGACCATCCAGTATTTCCCAATTGACGCCATAAATCATAATCGTAGGCATGTCCTCTTATATAAACCATTGCATTTATCGAAGATGAACCTCCCCATCCTCTTCCACGTGGCCACCAAAGTTTTCTATTATTGGTTGTTTCTTCAGGCTCTGTCTCAAAGCCATAATTGACATCACTTTTTGTTGGTACGATTTGAGAATATCCTGATGGCATATGAATGAAGAAATTTGTATCCTTTCCTCCGGCCTCTAAAATTAACACATCATTATTTCCATCTTCAGATAACCTGTTAGCCATAACACAACCAGAACTTCCAGCTCCTACCACTAAATAATCTACAGTTCTCTCCATAATTTATCTCCTAAGTTAATTTTCTAATTCAAATTCATCATGCAGTGCAATCACAGCTTCCTCAGCTTTTTCCTTAGAAACTACTACTGAAATTTTTATCTCAGAAGTAGATATCATGTCAATATTTATTTTCTTATCAGCAAGAGCTTTAAACATCCTTGCTGCAACTCCTGCATGAGATTTCATTCCAACACCAACCACAGAAACTTTACTTATTTCTTTCACTAACTCTATTTCTCCGCCGCCAAGGGATTCTATTAAAGTTTTTAAAATATCAACCGCCATCTCAGATTGATCACTTTTTACGGTGAAAGTAAAATCAGTCAGCTTATCATTTCCTACATTTTGAACTATTACATCAATTTCTATTCCCGCTTCACTAACAGGTGATAAGATTTTTGCAGCAATACCAGGAGTATCCGGTACATCTCTTAAAACTATTTTTGAATCATCACTTGTACAAGTTATTCCAGAAATTATGGCGCTCTCAAGGCTATTTTCTTCTTTGGTAATCAAAGTTCCTCCTGAACTGTCAAAACTAGACAGCACTCTAATCGGCATCTCGTACTTACTAGCGAATTCAACCGATCTAATTTGTAAAACTTTAGCACCTAAACTAGAAAGTTCTAACATTTCTTCGAAACAAATTTTTTCTATTTTCTTCGCTTTTTTATATACATTAGGATCGGTTGTATAAACACCATCAACATCGGTATAAATCTGACATTCGTCGGCCTTTAATGCAACTGCTAAAGCCACTGCCGTAGTATCCGAACCGCCTCTGCCAAGCGTAGTAATATCCCCGCTTGAATTAACGCCCTGAAAACCTGTGATTACTGGCACAACTCCTAATTCAATATCTTTTTCTAGAGCACTTGTATCAATAGAATTTATCCTTGCTCTTCCATGAGAATTATCGGTCACAAGACCAAGCTGATGAGCTGTATAAGATTTAGATAAAAAATTTCTTTCTTTAAGAGCAATTGCTAATAGCGCCGCTGAAACTTGTTCCCCTGAAGAAACGAGAGCATCGTATTCTCTTGGATCGGGAGATTCTTGAAGTTCTTTTGCCAGATTTATAAGTCTTTGGGTTTCACCAGCCATTGCAGAAACCACAACAGCAACATTAGTCCCTGAATTGATTGAATCTACAACTAAATCAGCAACTGCTTGAAATCTATCTGTGTTGGCGATAGACGTGCCTCCAAACTTTTGGACGATTAAATTATTCATTTATGAATTTTCTAAATATGTTGTTACTAAATCGTAGATAGATTCAAGATTATCTATGGCATCTCCGCCGGCTTGAGCAAAATCATTTTTGCCCCCACCTTTTAAATTTGTTTTTGAAGAGATTAAATCCATAATTGCTTTGGCAGAAAATGTTTGTTCTATATCTCTTGAAACAGAAACTATCACTTGAGATTTTTGATTATTTTCACCAATAATAATTATCAAACAACGCTTGATTTTATTTTTTAATTCATCAAGATTTGACCTTAAAGAAGATAAGTTTAAGTTATCAATTCTATGCATTAAGACATTTACTCCTTTAACATCTGTAAAATTTGACTCAAAATATTTGATTAAATTCGAATTATTTTTTCTTTCAAGAGCTTTAAGTTTGGACTGAATTTCCTTCAGAGAGTTTTTAAATTCATTTATTTTTTCTTGTAAATCTGAAACCTTCACTCCGAAGGAGTTTGCAATGTTATTCAATTCATTTTTTTCTTCATCTAATAATATTTTTGCTGCTGCTCCTGTAACCGCTTCAATTCTTCTCACTCCTGAGGAAATACTCGACTCTGAAATAATTTTAAAATTTTCAATCTGTCTCGTAGATTGCACATGTGTTCCTCCGCATAATTCGATCGAATAATCTCCACCAATTTTTAACACCCTCACTTTCTCGCCATATTTATCTCCAAAAAAGGCTAATGCACCCAAATCTATTGCTTCATTAAATGAGGTTTCGAATATTTCAGTCTCTATGTTCTTAGCAATTACGTTGTTGACTTGTAGTTCAATTTCTTTAATTTCATTTGAATTTAATGCCTTATGGTGTGAAAAATCGAACCTTAATTTTTCTTCATTGACCAAAGAACCTTTTTGCTCAACATGTTCTCCTAAAACATTTCTTAACGCGGAATGCATCAAGTGGGTGGCAGAATGATTGGATACTATGTTTAATCTTCTGTCTGTTTCGATAGTTAAGTCTACTATATCGCCTTCCGACAGAGATCCACTAACATTTTTACAAAGATGGACGTGTTGGTTACCAACTTTTTTTGTATCAAAAACCTCACAAGAACCGTTTTTTGATTGTATGCTGCCTGTGTCGCCAACCTGGCCTCCAGATTCAGCATAAAATGGTGTTGTATCAAATAAAATAGCAGATTCCCCTCCATCAATTTTAGATACTCTTTTCCCGTCTTTAAATATCATTTTGATAGTAGATTTAGATTCAGATTCATCATATCCAACAAAGTTTGTGTCGCCATCTACCTCTATTGAACTGGGCAATAATGATGAAAATGTATTACGTTCTTTAGCCCTTGTTTTTTGTAAATCCATTAATTTTTCATATTCTTCGATATCTACATTCAGGTTGTTTTCTCTTGCAAAATCTATGGTCATATCTAAAGGAAATCCGAAGGTATCATATAATCTAAAAGCTAGATCTCCAGATATAACTTTTCCTTTTAGTTTTTTTACTTCTTCATCAAGCAAGCTCATTCCTTGATTTAAAGTAGCTCCAAACTTTTCCTCTTCTTCATGAAGGGCTTTTTCAATAAAAGAATTATTTTTTTCTATTTCAGGGTAAAGCTCTTTGTATGTATCAGAAAAATAGGTGGCCAGCTTAGACATCACATAGAAGTTCTCGCTATTTAATTTATAGGCATGTCGCAGTGCCCTTCTTATGATTCGTCTCAACACATAATTTCTTCCCTCATTACCTATAACTATTCCATCTGAAATCATGAAACAACTCGCTCTCAAATGATCTGCAATCACTCGGAGGGATGGATTTAACAAATCTTTCTCTCCCGTCAGCTCAGAAATCTTTTTTATTAAAGGAATAAATAAATCTGTTTGATAATTGTCTGGAGTGCCTTGCATAACTGCACTAATTCTTTCAAGGCCCATTCCAGTATCAACCGATGGCTTCGGAAGAGGATTTAAGTTTCCTTCAATGTCTCTATTAAATTGCATGAAAACAATGTTATAGATTTCTACAAATCTATCGCCTGTATCTTTTCCTTCTTCTGGAGGGCTGCCTTCCAATGAATCTCCATGATCATAAAAAATTTCACTACAAGGACCGCACGGCCCTGTGTCACCCATTGACCAAAAATTATCCTCATTTAATTTCGAAATACGTTTTTTATCTACGCCTATTTTTTCTAACCAAATTTTTTCTGATTCCTGATCTTCAATATGAACTGTCACCCATAACTTATCCTTCGATAATTTATAATGATTAATAAGCAAGTCCCAGGCGTATTCAATTGCATCTTCTTTGAAATAATCTCCAAAGCTAAAATTACCAAGCATTTCAAAAAAAGTGTGGTGCCTTAAAGTGTATCCAACGTTTTCCAAATCATTATGTTTTCCCCCTGCTCTAATACACTTTTGAGCACTAGTTGCTCTAGAAAAGTCCAATTTTTCTGCTCCTAGAAAAACGTCCTTAAATTGAGTCATGCCGGCATTGGTGAACAACAAAGTTGGGTCGTTATTAGGAACAACACTAGCACTTGGAACTAATTTATGTTTTTTTTCGGAAAAATAATTTAAGAAGATTTTCCGAACTTCCAACGAGTTCATCTAATCAGAAAATCTCTTTAAGAAGATCAGTGAACATCTTCCATGACCTATTGTCTGCATCCTTGTCATAAAGTGTTCCAAAATCAGGATCGTTTGCTTCAGGATTAGTAAAAGCATGCATTGCATTTCCAAAAACATGTAATTGCCAATCTGCATTCTTTTCAGTCATTTCTTGCGAAAAAGAATCTATTTGATCTTGACCAACCATAGGGTCTTTCAACCCATGCAGGGCAAGTATTTTTGCATTTATCTTATTTCCTTTACTTTGTTCAGGGCCGCTTAAAAAGCCATGAAAACTTACTGCCCCCTTCAGGTCACTACAATTTCTAGCTAAATCTAGAGAGACCAATCCACCAAAACAATATCCCATAATAGCTATGGAGTCAGATTGCACCTGCTGTAAATTTTTAACATACTCGAAAGCCCCCAAAACTCGCTTGGCTAATTCATCTCTGTCATCTAAAAGAGGTTGCATCATAGATGAGTTTTCCTCAACAGAAGTTCCAATTTTTCCTTCTCCATACATGTCTAAAGCAAAAGAATGGTAGCCGAGCTTAGTTAACTCCTCAGCTTTTTCATCTACAAAATTATCCCTGCCAGCCCATGTATGAGCTATCAATACGCACGGAGCTTGCTCTGAATCTGTTTCAGCAAAGTATCCCTTGTAATTAACACCATCGATTTCATAAGAATGTTCTTTAGACATATTATTTCTCCACAAGATTTTTTTTAAAATTAATATAATTTTCAACGTAATGATCCGCTGAGCCTTTAAGAATATTTTCCATACCTGGATCTAATTCCTTTTTTACTTTAGCTGGTGATCCCATGACTAACGAATTGTCAGGAATAATTGTATTTTCTGTAATTAAACTATTCGCTCCAATCAAACAATTTTTACCGATTTTAGCCCCATTCAATACAACGCTATTAATACCAATAAGGCTATTATCTCCTATAGAACAACCATGCAACATTACCTTATGGCCAACTGTGACATTTTTACCAATTATTAATGGCTGCCCTGGATCTGCGTGAAGAACAGATAAATCCTGCACATTAGAATTTTCTCCAATGCGAATGTCTTCAACATCTCCCCTAATAACAGCACCAAACCAAACGCTCACATGTTTGTCTAAAAAAACTCTTCCCATCACGTCAGCTGATGGAGCTACGAAGTAATCTTCGCCAACTGTTTGAACTTCATGCTCACCAAATTTGTAAATCATCTTTAAATTTTATGTTAAATAACTTTAGAAAATCTAGAGTGAAAGCTAATGTTAGACCCCAAATTTCATGATTCTTATAAATTATAACAGGTGTATCAAAAGTCTCTCCTTTGAAATTTGTAACTCCTCTTTTTATTGATGGCTCATTTTTAAAAAAAGATAAAGGTAAATGAAATATTTCAGCTACTTCGTCTGGATTTGCTTGTAACTCGAAATTTTCACCCAGAACGCCAATGTAAGGTGTGACACTTAAACCGAACCTAGATTCAAGTGGATCTAAATTTCCAAGAATTTTAACTTTATCGGGATTAATAGAAATTTCTTCAGCAGCTTCGCGCAATGCGGTGTACATTAAATTTTGATCTTGTTCCTCTTTTTTTCCTCCTGGAAAAGCGACCTCGCCTGGATGGCTTGGTAAAGAATCTGACCTTTCTGTCATTATAAAAAAAAGATCATCCTCTTTTTCGTAACATAAAATTAAGACTGCGGCTTGAGGTAACTTCTCATCTGAACTTTTTGGTTGATAATCCTCTAATCTTTTGGCTAATTTTCTTATCATTTTAAATATACCTTACATCAATTATACTTTGCTTCCTGTTATAAATTTCGAGTTCTAAATTGAATTACTGTTCAGCATGTGGCTCCTCTGAAATTTCTTTGAAGATTCCTGAAGGAGATAATAGAGAAAGATATGTCTGCAAGAATTGCGGAACTATTCATTATTCTAATCCGAACGTTGTTGTTGGAACTATTCCTTACTACGAAAATAAAATTCTTTTATGCCAAAGAGGAATAGAACCAAGATATGGTCTCTGGACGCTTCCAGCCGGGTTTTTAGAAAATGGAGAAAGTCTTAATGATGGTGCAAAAAGAGAAACAAAAGAAGAAACTCGTGCTGATGTGGAAATGGGAATGATTTATTCAATCTTCAACATACCTCAAATTAATCAAATTTATGTAATCCATCTCGCAAAATTAAAAGATCTTTCTTTTGGATCTACCTCAGAAAGCTTAGATGTAAAGTTGTTTTCTAAAAATGAAATTCCTTACCAAGAACTTGCGTTTCCTTTTGTTTCAAAAACTATAGATTATTTTTTTGATGATTTTGAGTCAAAAGAATTCAGATTGAGAGTTGAAGATATCATCAGAAAGTAACTTAGAAATATTTTCTTGCATTTATAAACATCTTAATCCATGGAGAAAATCCTTCTCCTTTTAAATTTGTCCATGATAATTGAGAATTAAGAAATGCTCTTTCTGGATGAGGCATCATTATCGTTGCTCTTCCATCTTCAGAACATACTGCTGTTATACCTTTTTTTGTTCCGTTTGGATTACTTGGATAACTTTCCGTAGATTCTCCTTTCGCATTTACAAAGGACATAACAACTTGATCTTCTAACAGTTTATTTTCTGAGTTCACAAAATCCATTCTGCCTTCTCCATGAGCCACAGGTATAAGTAGTTGAGACTTTTGCATACCGTCAAAAAGAAGTGATCTAGACTCATGAATTAAAACTTGAGATAGCCTTGCTTCAAATTGTCCCGAACTATTGTTTGTTAGTATCGGCCATGAACTAGTCCCAGGTATTATTTCTTTTAAATTAGACATGACTTGACAGCCATTACAAACGCCTAAAGAGAAAGTATCTTCTCGATTAAAAAACTCTTCAAATTGATCTTTTAAAAATGGATTCATTAAAACTGTATTAGCCCATCCTTTGCCTGCTCCTAAAACATCACCAAATGAAAATCCACCTGGAAAGACTATTCCCTGAAAACTTTTCAATTCAAATCTCTTTTTTATAAGATCGTTCATATGTACATCAGTAACCACAAAACCAGCTTTTTCAAATGCGGCAGCCATTTCTGTTTGTCCATTGACGCCTTGTTCTCTTACTACAGCTATAGTAGGTTTGGTCTTTTCATGGTTTGGAAATGGAATTTCAAAGTTAAAAGATTGAGACAATATAGTATTGCTTCTATCCAAATATGACTTTTCTTCTTCTTCAGCACAAATTGGATTATCTCTAAGTTTTTTTATTTCAGAAGACACTTTTGACCAGTGTTTCATTAAATCGTCATATTTTATTTTTTCTTCCAAATTCGTTGATTTAATTTTTAGTTCATCGTTATTATTAATTTTTCCGATTGGATTAATTTTATGAAAATTAATTTTTTTCAAGTCATTTTTTAATTCATTGAAATATTGTTCAGGAATTTGCAAGAGTAATCCCGGTTCTTCAGAAAATAAAATTCTGTTTAATTCATCTAGATTCGCGTCTAGGTGAAGATCAATACCAAGGTTACTTGCAAACATCATTTCTGAAACTGCGGCCACTAGACCCCCATCCGATATGTCGTGAATAGCAAATATTTTTTCTTTATTTATAAATTCACAAATTTTGTTAAAAATCTTTGGAAACGCTTCATAATTTTCTATGTCAGGACATTCTTTAAAATCTTTATTTATGACATGGCTTAAAATTGATCCGCCTAATCTATTTTTCTCAGAACCGAAATTTATTCTTACTAACAAGGAATCCTTATCTTCCTTTAGCATGGGAGTCAAAGATTTATGTACATCAGTTATTGGAGCAAACGCAGAGACAATTAATGATTCCGGGCTAGTATTTTTATGATTCTCCCATTTTGTTTCCATGGATAAGGAATCTTTGCCTACTGGAATAGTAAGATTCCAATTTTTACAAATATCTTGAGTAACTGTTTTTACTGTTTCAAAGAGATCGGAATTACTTTGAGGAGTATTTGGGCAAGCCATCCAATTTGCTGAAAGCTTTATAGAGGCTAAATCACTTAATCCACTTGAAATAAGATTCAGCACCGCTTCTGTTATGGCTAGTCTACCAGCCGCTTGCGGATTTATTAGAGCTACCGGAGACTTTTCTCCCATAGACATTGCTTCGCCAGTGATTTCTCCAAAATTAGTTAAAGTTATTGCATTGTCAGCCACCGGTATTTGTAATGGACCAATCATTTGATCTCTAAAGGTGAGCCCTCCAACATTTCTATCTCCAATAGTAATTAAGAAATTTTTTCTTGAGACAGTAGGATGTCTCAAGACAGAAAATATGTTTTTTTTAATATTTACATCAATTTTTTGTAAATCGTTCTTATTATTAATTCTTTCTGGATTAAGCTCTCTATAAAGCTCTTTATTAGCTCCGAATACAAATTCCATCTTCAAGTCAATTATTGGTTCTTCTCTGTAAGGGTCATGGACTAATAATTTTTTTTCTTTTGTAAAATGTCCAACGATGGCATAAGGACAATTTTCTCTCTGACAAATTTCTTCAAATACCGTTAAATTTTCTTCTTCAATTGCCATGACATATCTTTCTTGAGATTCGTTACACCAAATTTCCATATCGCTCATAGAATTATCTGCACAAGGAATTTTTGTAAAATCTATTTCTGCTCCATATCCGCAATCATTTATTAGCTCAGGTAAAGCGTTGGACAAACCTCCAGCTCCAACGTCATGAATAAAACTTATAGGATTTTTATTTCCCAATTGCCAACTTTGATCTATTACTTCTTGACACCTTCGTTGCATTTCTGGGTTAGATCTCTGAACCGATGCAAAATCTAAGGATTCATCGGAAGTTCCAGATTCAGTAGATGATGCTGATCCTCCTCCTAAACCAATTAGGTATCCGGGGCCGCCAATTACAACGATTTTTGCATTGAGAGAAACTTGTTGTTTTTTTGTATGCATTGGACGGATATTCCCAAGTCCACCTGCAATCATAATCGGTTTATGAAACCCAAAATGTAAATTAGTCTTAGTATCATATTTTTCAAAAGCTCGAAAATAACCAAGGACATTAGGCCTGCCAAACTCATTATTAAACGAAGCTGCTCCGATTGGACCTTCAATCATGATTTCAAGGGGCGAGGCAATTCTGCTTGGTTTTATCTCTTTTCCTTCCCAAGATTCAATTAAAGTTGGAATCCTTAAATTTGATACTGAAAATCCACTTAATCCAGCTTTAGGCTTTGCTCCAATTCCTGTTGCCCCTTCGTCTCGAATCTCACCGCCTGAGCCTGTTGCCGCTCCAGGAAAAGGTGCGATCGCTGTTGGATGATTATGAGTTTCGACTTTAATACAAAAATTATTTTGTTCATTTTGATATTTATAATTTTTAGAAATGGGATCTGGAAAAAACCTTGAACTTCCTTTGCCTTTAATTACAGCAGCGTTATCGCTGTAGGCAGAGAGAACATTTTCAGAATAATTTTCATAAGTATTCTTTATCATGGAAAATAATGATGGATACTCTTTTTCTCGAGAGTGATTTGTCCAACGAGAATTAAAGATTTTATGTCGACAATGCTCTGAGTTTATTTGAGAAAACATCATTAACTCAGAATCTTTTATTCTTCTTTTAGTAGTTTTTAAGCCCTCAAAAAGATAATTTATTTCAAAATCATTTAGCCCCAGACTTAGAGTTTGATTTATATTCGAGAAGTTTTCTCTTGCAGCCCCATTAATTTCTATTGAGTCCTTTTTGACGTTAGAGGTAAACAAGTATTTTATTTGTTCGATGTCATTAATTACTCTCTCCACCAAAGGATCATGTAGGAGCATTAAATCCAAAGAATTTAGATTCTTATCTTCAGAAAAAGTGAAACAGTTAACTTTTTCAATATTTTTTATATCAATCCCACATTTTTTAAAAATATCGTTTACCTTTGAAGACCAAGGTGACTGGATCCCTTTTTTTGGAGCAACCACAATATCATTATCAAAATTGATCCTTTTATTTTTCCCATTTAGTAATTTAAAAGCTTTATTTTTTTCTAATGTTGATAAATCATTCCAAGGTATAGAGGTTTCTAGGATAAATACGTCATTAACCCCAATTAATGAATAGTTCGATTCTGAGAGATCTTTAATTTTCTTTTGAAGCTTAAAATTAGTAAAAGAAGCAGACCCTAAAATTCCAATCAAATTAGGCGTGAATTCAAAAATATTATGCATACTTCTTAATGAAGGAATTATTATAAATCAAGAATCAATTTTTTTTAGATTAAGCAGCGAACAATTTATTTTTTAAGGAAGTTATTTTGTCTCTAATATTTGCTGCTTCTTCAAATTCAAGTTTATTTGCATGCTCCAACATTAATTCCTCAAGTGAATCAATTTTTTCGGCTAAGTCTTTTGGAGATAGATAGTCTTCTTCAAACTTTTTATCAACCTCTTGAATGAATTCTTTCTTTGTTAAATTCTTCGATCCCTCCATCACGTCCATAATGGGCCTAACAATTCCCTTGGGTTTAATTTTGTGCTTTTTATTAAAGGCTATTTGTTTTTTTCTTCTAGCCTCTGTAGTTTCAATTGTTCTTTTCATTGATCCAGTTTCATTATCCCCATATAAGATTGCGTGACCATTTATGTGTCTTGCTGCCCTGCCAATAGTTTGAATTAAGGAAGTATCAGATCTTAAAAATCCTTCTTTGTCTGCATCTAAAATTGCAACTAATGAAACTTCTGGCAAATCTAAACCCTCTCTCAGAAGATTTATTCCAACTAACACATCAAAGTTACCTAATCTTAAGTCTCTTAATATTTCTGATCTTTCAACTGTATCAATATCTGAATGAAGATATTTAACATTTATATCTTTTTCAAAGAGATATTGAGATAAATCTTCAGCCATTCTTTTGGTTAAAACTGTGACTAAAACTCTTTCCTTTTTTTTGGTGCGATCATAAATTTCAGAAATTAAGTCATCGACTTGGTTAACTGCAGGCCTTATTTCAATTGTTGGATCCAACAACCCTGTAGGCCTCACTATAAGATCTACCATTTGATCTAAATTATCATTTTCATATTCACCGGGAGTAGCTGAAACAAATATTTTCTGTCCCGATAATATTTCCCATTCATCAAATCTGAGAGGCCTATTATCTAAAGCGCTCGGCAATCTGAAACCGTATTCAGTTAGAGTTTCTTTTCTTGATCGATCTCCCCTGTACATTCCTCTTATTTGAGGTAAAGAAACATGAGATTCATCAACAAAAACTAAAGCGTCCTCTGGCAAATATTCATACAAAGTTGGTGGCGCCTCGCCCTTTTTTCTTCCGGATAAGTACCTAGAGTAATTTTCGATACCTGAACAAAATCCTAACTCTTTTATCATTTCGATATCATATTTTGTTCGTTCTTCAATTCTTTGAGCTTCAATTAATTTTTCATTTTTCTTAAAGTATTTAACTCTTTCCTTCATTTCACTTCTAATTTTTTCAACAGCCGTTAGCATCACGTCTCTGGAAGTTACATAATGAGTTTTTGGAAAAATTGTAACTCTAGGAACGTCTCTAATTATTTCTCCTGTCAGTGGATCGAAAAACTTGAGTGATTCAATTTCAGTATCAAATAATTCTATTCTTAAAGCCTCAAAATCTGATTCTGCTGGAAAGACATCAATTACATCTCCCTTTACCCTATATGTCGCTCTTTTAAATTCTGTGTCATTTCTAGTGTATTGAAGCTCAGCTAATCTCATCAATAAAACCTTCAAATCAATTTCATCACCTCTATCAAGGTGTAAAACCATCTTTAAATATGATTTTGGATCTCCCAATCCATATATTGCCGATACTGATGCAACTATAATTACATCCCTCCTTTCCATGATTGCTTTTGTTGCAGATAAACGCATCTGTTCGATATGCTCATTAATAGAAGCGTCCTTTTCAATGAACGTATCTGAGGTAGGTACATAAGCTTCTGGTTGATAATAGTCATAATAAGAAACGAAATATTCAACTGCATTTTCTGGAAAAAATTCTTTAAATTCTCCGTATAACTGAGCAGCCAACGTTTTGTTATGTGCCATAACGATTGCAGGTCTTTGAACTTCCTGAATAATATTTGCCATGGCAAAAGTTTTTCCGGAACCTGTAACGCCTCTCAATGTTTGGTTCAAAAGACCAGAATTCAAACCTTCTACGATTGTTTTTATCGCGTTAGGTTGATCGCCCGCAGGTTTAAAGTCTGATTTAATATTAAATGATTTAGTCATTATTCGTTTTTTTGCCTATAATACACCTCATTTTCCGCGATAGCTCAGTTGGTAGAGCAAGTGACTGTTAATCACTGGGTCGCAGGTTCGAGCCCTGCTCGCGGAGCCAAAATTATAATGCCTATATATAATAAAGATAATCCCGATCCATATAAACTTAGTAGAACTAGAATTGAAAATTTTTGTAATTGTCCAAAATGTTTTTATTTAGAGGAAAAATTGGGCATAAGCAGACCCAGTTCTTTTCCCTTCAATCTTAACAATGCCGTTGATGAATTATTAAAAGAAGAATTTGATTCTTTTAGAAACTCAAGTGCTAGCCATCCATACATCGAGGGTGCAGGAATTGATGCAAAACCATTTAGTCATCCTGAAATAGAAAACTGGAGGACTAGAAATAAGGGAATTGGATATTTTGACGAAGAAACAAACTTTTTTCTTTATGGCCTTTTAGACGACGTTTGGATCAATACTAAAACAGATCAATTGATAGTAGTTGACTATAAAGCAACGTCGAAAGACGGAGAAGTTTCTCTGGATGCACCCTGGCAAATCTCTTACAAAAGGCAAGTTGAAATCTATCAATGGTTATTGAGAAAAAATGGATTTGATGTACAAGAAACTGCTTATTTTGTCTACTGCAATGCAATTAAAAAAAATATACTTTTCGATAACAAACTTCATTTTAAAACTAAATTAATTGGCTATAAAGGTGATGATTCTTGGATTGAGGGTACAATCAAAAAAATGAAAAGTTGCCTAGATTCAGACAATACCCCCGATTCAAATAAAAATTGTGAACATTGTAGATATGTGCTGAAAGCTAATTTGTAATTATGGATTTTTTTATTTTTGCTTCTTTATTAGCTACTGGATTAATTTTATTGATCAAAGGTGCTGACTTATTCATAGACAATATATCTGACTTGGGAAAAAAGATTGGTTTAAGTGATATGTTTCTTGGCATCACAATAGTTGCTTTGGGGACATCAATTCCTGAGGTTTTTGTGAGCATTTCTTCTGTTATAAATTTAAAGCCAGAGATAGCTATTGGTAATTCAATTGGTTCAAATATAGCAAATTTAGGCATTGTCTTTGGCTTTACATGTTTTTTAATAACCAAATCAATAATTACTTTGAATCTTAGAGATATCTTCTTATTGTTTCTTACTTCGCTATTGGCTGGTTACGTGTTGTTTGATTATAAAATTTCAATCAGTGATTCCATATTGATGATTGGTTTATTTGTGTTATTCACACTTCATTTGATGCGTCAAAAACCACAAAAAAATTTAGTGACATCAATTTCAAAGAGCACTTTACAACTTGTTTTATTTTCTATACTAAGCCTTATCTTGTTACTTATTGGTTCTGAATTAACTGTTGCTTATGGATCAAAATTAGCTTCTTTAATTGGAATATCAGATGTAGTGGTAGGTCTGACAATGGTTGCGATAGGTACCAGTCTTCCCGAATTAGCAACTTCATATTCAGCATTAAAACAAAAAAAAGGAAATTTAGTCATAGGAAATATAATTGGGTCAAATATCTTAAATATTGTTTTAGTCTTTCCAATTATTGGGCTAAGTATTGTCAGAGTTTTTGAGTCGACTATTTTGGTGAGAGATTATTTTATGATGGCAGTTTTAACTGCGATTTTTATCACTTATTTAAGTTTAGGTGATTTTCAAAACTCATTTAAGAAAAAAACAGCTCCTTTGATGGGCATATTTCTTTTGGGATTTACTTTTTACTATTTTTATCAGCTTTTTTAAGATTTATCTTTTTTTCCAAAAGGTCTTATCATTTTTATCTTCTAATACGATATCCTTGCTTAAAAGATCATCTCTGATTGAATCAGCTGTTTCAAAATCTTTGTTTTGTCTCGCTTCATTTCTTTTTGATATTAAAGCTTCTATTTCTTCTTCACTAATTTCTTCTTTTCCAGAATATTTAAAGTAACTATCTGTCGTGTCTGATAGCAATCCAATAGCATTTGCTAAACTTTTAAGGGTTGTTTGAAGAGTGTATTTCTTTTCAGCTGAATCAGCTTTATTAATTTTTTGAGTTAAATCTTGAAGAATTTTTAAAGCTTTTGGTGTATTAAAATCATCTGATAATGCTTCCTCGAATTTTGATTTATAGTTTTCATCAATTTCGATATCTATAAGTTCAAAATTTCTTAAGCTTTCATATATCTTATCAAGTATATTTTTCGCCTCGATAATAGAATCCTTAGTGAAATTAATAGGTTTTCGATAATGAGTTAAGTAAAAAAATACTCTTAATACTTCAGAATGATATTCATTTAGTACTTTCTTAATAGTAATAAAATTATCTAAAGATTTTGACATTTTTTTTCCGTCAACATTCAGCGGGGCTACATGCATCCAATAATTTGCAAATCCTTTTTCGTTACAACACTCTGATTGAGCAATTTCATTTTCATGATGAGGAAATTTTAAATCTAGACCTCCTCCATGAATGTCAAAAGTATTTCCTAAATACTTTTTACTCATTGCAGAACATTCGATGTGCCAGCCAGGTCTTCCCCTACCCCATCTAGATTTCCAATTTGGTTCAGTTTGAGTTTTTTTCCATAATACAAAATCATTAGGACTCTTTTTAAATTTATCAACTTCTACTCTGGCTCCAGCGTCTAGCTCTTCTAAATTTCTTTTCGACAGTTTTCCATAATCGCTATAAGAATTTATATCAAAATAAACATCTCCTTCTTCTACAGAGTAGGCATGATGTTTTGATTCCAAATTTTCGATCATTGAAACAATTTCGCCTATATGTTCAGAAGCCTTTGGTTCTAAATTTGGAGATAGTAAATTAAGCTTTTTAAAATCTTCGTGCATAGATTCAATAAATCTTGACGAGATATCGTCATAATTTACTTTTTCAATTTTGGCTTTTTCAATAATCTTATCTTCGATATCAGTAATATTTCTTACATAATTTACTTCGAAGCCAAGAAAATTAAAGAAACGTAGAAATAAGTCAAAAGTTAAAAATGTTCTTGCATGTCCTATGTGACAATCATCATAGACAGTCATACCACAAACATACATGTTAATTTTTTTTTGAGTAATTGGTTTAAATACTTGTTTAGAACCAGAAAGACTATTATAAATTTTCATTTATTATTACGAGTTAAGAGTATTATACTTGTTCCTTATGAATGAAATTATATTATTAGCTGTCACAACCAGTTTAGGAAATTTTGATATAGAACTTTATCCTAATGAAGCTCCAATTACTGTCAAAAATTTTACAGAGTATGTTGACGAAAATTTCTTTGAAAATGTTCTATTTCATAGAGTTATTCCAGGATTTGTAATTCAAGGAGGTGGATTTGAAATTGGTATGAATCAAAAAGCTACAAAAGATCCAATTGTAAATGAGTCAAATAATGGCCTTAAAAATGAAAAATACACTCTTTCAATGGCAAGAACTAGCGATCTAGATTCTGCCACATCTCAATTTTTTATAAATCTAGCTGATAATGAATTTTTAGATTATCCGAACTCAGGCGGCTATGCTGTTTTTGGAAAAGTAATCTCTGGTCAGGATGTCATAGATGAAATTGCTAAGGTAAAAACAACCTTTGTTTCAGGCCACCAAGACGTTCCAATCGAAGACGTTTATATGATTAATGTTACAAGAAAATGATTGATGTCTATTTTTTTTATCTCAGATTTACATCTTGAAGAAAAAAAGCCACATCTAACTGAAGCTTTTAAAAACTTTATCAGTTCAAAACTTAGCCCCAAAGATGAATTATTCATTCTCGGTGATTTCTTTGAACAATGGATTGGTGATGATTATGAAGATAATTTTATTAAAAGTATAAAAGATGTTCTAAAAGAAATATCAAACTCCGGAACCAAAATATTTTTGATGCATGGAAATAGAGATTTCCTAATAGGCCAAAAGTTTTGTAAGGAAGTAGGAGCAAATCTTATAGAAGATCCTTACACGTTAGAGATTGATAACAAAAAAATCCTATTGATGCATGGTGACTCTCTCTGCACAGATGACGAAGATTATCAAAATTTTAGAAAATTAGTGAGAAATAAAGAATGGCAAGATGAATTTCTATCAAAAGATTTAATTGAAAGAAAAACGGTTGCTAAAAACTTGAGAGAAATAAGCACGTTAGAAAACCAAAATAAAAATGAATTGATCTTGGATGTCAATACAACTGAAGTTGAAAAAATTATTAAGAATAATTCCGTAGATATTTTAATTCATGGTCATACTCATCGACCAAAAATTCATGATGAAAATGGCATTCCTAGAATAGTTTTAGGAGATTGGGGGGATAACTTGTGGTACATAAAAAGTTCAAATGGAGAAATAGAACTCCTACAAGAAAAAATTTAGTTCTTATTTAATTTTTCGATTGGTTCTACAAAATATCTTTTAAAATGTGCAGTAGATAGTTCATATAATTCAGTTTCTATCACTTCTTTTAATTCAACCAACTTTCCTTCTTCATGTAAATTTATGCCAAATTCTTTTAGGTTTTCAAAACTTTGACTAGTGAGTTTTACAATTTCAAAAGCTTTAGATAATGAGTTTAAATCTTTGTTAATTTTTAATTGTAATTCATCAATTTTATATTCCATCAAATCTTCATCAAAGATTTCAACTTTAGATTGCATAATTAAAGACTTTAGTTTTTCAAGTCTTTTCCAAACAGCCTCTTTTTCTTCGGGCTTGAAAGAATTCCAATTTATGACCTCGTGAATAAACCTTTTACACCCTCGACATACATCGTCACCATAGGTAGTTGAGCAAATTCCAACACATGGTGTTCTTGTTCGTACAGTTGGGTCTTTAGTCATGTTAATATATTAACAATTTTTAATTGAGAATATATGCTTGAAAATTATTATAAATCTTTCAAGGAAAGAGCTGATCTTGGCATTCCTCCTTTGCCGCTCAATGCGGAGCAAACAACTGAGTTAGTAGAACTTATTAAAAAAGAAACTAATGATAATAAAGAGCTCTTAGATCTTTTGGTAAATAGAGTGCCTGCGGGAGTAGATGATGCTGCTTATGTAAAAGCTGCTTTTTTAGCTGATTTGGCTAAGAAAAAAATTGAATGTAAATTAATTTCTCCTAGAGAAGCAACGTTTTTTTTAGGAACAATGCTGGGTGGCTACAATGTTGAGCCATTAATAGAACTAATAGATGATGACGAATGTGGTGAAATAGCTGTTGAAGCATTATCTAATACTTTACTTATTTTTGACGCTTTCAATGACATTGCTGAATTATCAAAAAAATCTCCTAACGCTAAAAAAATCTTAGTCTCTTGGGCCGAGGCGGAATGGTTTACATCTAAACCTGAAACTCCAAAATTAATAAAAGCCAGTATTTTTAAAGTTCCAGGAGAAACAAATACCGATGATCTCTCTCCAGCCCCAGATGCCTGGTCAAGACCTGACATTCCTTTGCATGCTTTAGCAATGTATAAAATGCCTCGAGATGGAATAACTGATCCAATTGAAACAATAAATAAATTAAAGGAAAAAGGTTTTCCTGTTGCTTTAGTGGGAGACGTAGTAGGCACAGGTTCTTCTAGAAAATCTGCAACCAATTCAGTTTTATGGCATATGGGTGAGGATATCCCTTTTATACCTAACAAAAAAACTGGAGGAATTTGTATAGGTGGAAAAATTGCTCCAATATTCTTCAATACAATGGAAGATGCAGGCACTTTAGTTTTTGAAGCAAATGTTGAAAAAATGAATACTGGTGACGTAATTTCTATCTTCCCTTATGAAGGTGTTATAAAGAATGAAGAAGATGAAGTCATTTCAAATTTTGAATTCAAATCAGAAACTTTCCTAGATGAAGTCAGAGCTGGAGGTAGGATTCCTTTAATAATAGGAAGAAGTTTAACTGATAAAACGAGAGAGTTTTTAAAATTAGAGCCGAGTGAAGTATTTGTCAGACCGGGAGATAATGATGACTCAGAAGACGGTTTTACATTGGCTCAAAAAATGGTTGGTAAAGCCTGTGGGGTTAAGGGCATAAGACCTGGCACTTATTGTGAACCAATTATGACAACTGTTGGATCTCAAGATACAACTGGACCAATGACTAGAGATGAGCTAAAAGAGCTTGCTTGTCTAGGTTTCACTTCTGATTTAGTAATGCAATCTTTTTGTCACACTGCTGCTTATCCCAAGCCAGTAGATATAGAAACACAACATACCCTTCCTGAATTTATTAAAACAAGAGGTGGTATTGCTCTAAAACCCGGAGATGGAATTATTCATTCTTGGCTAAATAGAATGCTTTTACCTGACACCGTAGGAACTGGCGGAGATTCACATACAAGATTTCCAATAGGTATAAGCTTCCCTGCTGGCTCAGGTCTAGTCGCTTTCGGTGCAGCGTTAGGAGTAATTCCTTTGGATATGCCTGAATCAGTATTGGTTAGATTTTCAGGCAAGATGCAACCTGGTATTACCCTTAGAGATTTAGTGAATGCAATTCCATATGCTGCGATTAAAAGAGGATTATTAACAGTTGAAAAAGAAGGTAAGAAAAACGTTTTTTCAGGAAGATGTTTGGAAATTGAAGGATTACCAGATTTAAAAATTGAACAAGCTTTTGAGTTATCAGATGCTTCTGCGGAAAGATCAGCATCAGGTTGTACAGTCTTACTAGACGAAGAACCTATTATTGAATATTTAAATTCTAATATTATTCTCCTTAGATGGTTAATCTCTGAAGGTTACGGAGATGCTAGAACTCTTGAAAGAAGAGCTCAAAAAATGGAACAGTGGTTGGCAAATCCTGTTCTTATGAGGCCTGATAGTAATGCTAAATATTCTGAGATAATTGAAATTGACTTGAATGAAATCAAAGAACCATTATTAGCGTGTCCCAATGACCCTGACGATATTAAAACTCTCTCTGAAATTGGAGAAGACAAAATAGATGAAGTTTTTATTGGCTCATGCATGACAAATATTGGTCATTTTAGAGCTGCAGGAAAACTTTTAGAAAAAACTTCTGCACTACCAACAAGACTTTGGATATCTCCTCCAACAAAAATGGATAAATTTCAATTAGAAGAAGAAGGATTTTATAAAATTTTTAAGAATGCTGGGGTAAGAACAGAAGTTCCGGGTTGCTCATTGTGTATGGGAAATCAAGCACGTGTAGAGGCTAACTCTACCGTAGTGTCTACTTCTACAAGAAACTTTCCAAATAGACTTGGTGACGGAGCAAATGTTTATTTAGCTTCTGCAGAACTAGCTGCAATCTCCGCGATTTTAGGAAAACTTCCAAACTTAAATGAGTATCTTTCGCATATGAAAGAAATAAATACGATGTCGTCTGATATCTTTCGCTACATGAATTTTGATCAAATCGAAGCCTATAGAAAAGCAGCAGACAATGCGGCCCTTCCAAGTGTGACTATAGAAAATAATTAGAAAGATTTATTAGCGTCTTTTCTTTCTAATTCAAGATTAGTTAAATATTCTTTGGTTACGGAGCCACAAACATAATTTCCATCAAAAATAGAAGTCTCAAAATGTTTAATGTCTTTATTTCCTTCTTTTGCACAATCGATTAGATCTTCTAAATTTTGGTAAACAAGCCAATCTGCTCCAATGAAATTTGCAATTTGTTTGTCATCCCTCTGATGTGCAATTAATTCTTCTGTAGCTGCCATATCGATGCCGTAAACATTTTGAAATCGGATGGGTGGAGCTGCAGACGCAAAAAAAACTTTTTTAGCTCCTGCGTTTCTTGCCATCTCAACAATTTCCCTACTAGTAGTACCTCTTACAATAGAATCGTCAATTAATAAAATATTTTTATCCTTAAATTCAAATGGGATTGGATTTAATTTTCTTCTCACAGACTTTTTCCGAATATCTTGTTTTGGCATGATAAAAGTTCTGCCAATGTACCTATTTTTTACAAATCCTTCTCGATAATTTACCCCGAGAAATTTTGCCACTTCAATTGCAGACGAGGTACTACTTTCAGGTATAGGTATCACAGAATCTATTTTAGAATCTGGATACAATGATTTGATTTTCATACCCAGCTTTTGTCCCATCCTTAATCTAGACTTCATTACAGAGATTTCTTCAATAACAGCATCTGGTCTTGCCAAATATACATATTCAAATATACAAGGATAATGTTTAGGCGATTCGTGACAAACTTTTCTATTCATTTCACCTTCTAAAGAAACAAACACTGCTTCACCTGGTTTTAAATCTCCAGTAATTTCAAAGTCTAAAGCATCTAAAGCAGGACTTTCTGAGGAAAACATGTAGTCTGTTTTTCCTAACAGGTCATTTTCTTTTTTTCCCATTATTAGAGGTCTAATACCATTTGGGTCTCTTATAGCTAATAAACCTACTCCACTAATCATTAATACAATTGAATACGCTCCTTTTAGTCTTTTATGCATATTTTCTACTGCCAAAAAAATCTCATCGGCTTTAGGAGAAATGGAGTTAATCTTTTGAAGTTCATGGGCAAAAATATTTAAAATTACTTCCGAATCAGAATCAGTATTCAAATGTCTTAAATCATTCCTAAAGAGTTCTTCTGATAATTCTTTTGTATTAACAAGATTCCCATTGTGACAAATACTTATTCCATAGGGAGAATTTACATAAAGTGGTTGAGAAAATTCTCTACTCACTCCTCCTGCAGTTGGATATCTAACATGTCCAATTCCTATTTTACCTTTGAGGCTTGAAATGTGTTGTGCTCTGAATACATCTCTGACTAGACCTATCTGTTTTCTAACATGCAATTTGCCATCCTCAAGTGTGGCAATGCCTGCAGCATCTTGCCCTCTGTGTTGAATAACAGTTAAAGATTCATAAATTGAAGAAGAAACTTCTTCCTCAGAAATGATACCTACTATTCCACACATTAATCTATTAGTTTACTTGGTTCGATTGTAAGGTTTTCTAAATTTTCAACTGGAAGTTCTCCAATCATTTTTCCAACCAAACTTGCTGACTCAATAATATATGGAGAGACCTTACTTGAACTCCACCAATTTTTATCAATTATATATTCGTCAGCTGTTAAAAATAAAATAATAGTGAAGATATTAAATTTAAAAAAACCAATAAGAAGTCCTGCTGAATTCAAAATAAAAGTTTTTGGATTAAAAGCAAAGGTTATAAGTTTAAAAATTATTACAAACAAAACAAAAAAAAGAATAAAAAATATTAAAAAAAATAGAGTTTCTGCCCAAATCGCAGAACTATTTATTTCAAAAAAATTTAATGGAAATTGTCTCAGTCCCCATGCTAGAGCTAAAGAGAAGAGCCAAATCAACAATGAAAAAAATTCTTTGAAAAATCCTTTTAAAAATCCTCTTAAACTAAAAAATATAAGAGATATAAAAAAAACTATGTCAAAAATTGTTAAAGCAACCATTCAAATTTTTAGATTATAAGCTTCATAAATTTTTCCAATTAAAATAAAAGATCCAAAAGCTACGTTTAGTCTATTTTTTTCATTTTTGTTGAGAAATTTTATAATCTGATTAATATCGTATCCCAACTTAATTTTTTTTCCTTTACTTTTTAAATATTTTTTTACAACTACATTATCCTTCATTCTATTGCTGTCTAATACAGGCAAGAACCACTCATCAAATAAATCAATTATAGGTTCGCATAATTCTTCAATTTCTTTTGATTTGTTACAAGAGAAAATCGCTCTCTTCGGAATATCATAAAAATTTTGAATTAAATAATTTTGTAAGTTATTTATGCTGTCTAAATTATGCGAAACATCCAAAAGAAGATTTTCCTTAAAAAGATGAGTTCTTCCAAAAAATGAAAGATTTTTTAATTTATTTAGTTCTAAAGTTGCATTAAGAGGTTTGAATTCTAAATCTATAATTTTTTTTGCAATTGCAACCGAATTTTTATGAAAATTTTTTAACTGAATATTTGAATCTTCAACTTTATAAAAAGAGGGTTTTAATTTACTTATGACCCTATCCACACTTTTTGGAATTTTGCCTTCACCAAAAATCGTGACATTGTTTTTTCTAATTATGCCTGCTTTTTCCCTGCCTATGTTTTCAATGCCTTTTCCTAAAATATCTTCATGATCTAAAGCTACTTTTGTAATTACAGAAATATCTGCGTCAAAGCAGTTTACTGGATCATATCTCCCTCCTAATCCAACTTCTAAAAGCCAAACATCTAATTGTTTTTTTGAAAAAATCATAAAACAAACTAATGAAAATAATTGAAAGAAATTAAAATCCTTGTACTCGTCTAAAACTTCTAATTTTTTTAAGCATTGGATTATTTCATCGTCTAAAACAGGTTCGTTATTTATTCTTATTCTTTCATTAAACCTAATTAAATGAGGGGATGTAAATAATCCAACCCTGTAATTATTATTTGAAAGTACTCTAGAGAGAATTTCTAAAGTTGAGCCTTTACCATTTGTTCCAGTGACAGAAATAATCTTTGAAGGAATATTTATTTCTAATTCAGAGATAACTTTTTTTAGAGAAGCGAAGCTGACTTTTCTAAAGTTATTTTTTTTTAATAGAAGCGGGTTTAAATATTCTTCTAATTTAGTCAATTCTTTTTAAAAGTCGAGAGCTTTGACAATAAACTAAATAATTTATCTTTCATTTCAGATCTATGAACAATCATGTCAATGAGTCCATGTTCTAATAAAAATTCGCTTCGTTGAAAACCTTCAGGCAACTTTACTCTCACTGTATCTTCAATAACCCTTGGTCCTGCAAAACCTACTTGAGCTTTCGGTTCAGCAATATTTATATCTCCTAACATTGCAAGACTTGCTGAAACTCCTCCATAGATTGGATCCGTCATGACAGAGATATAAGGCAGTTTGTTTTCTTTAAGCTTGTTTAATACTGCTGAAGTTCTTGCCATTTGAAAAAGAGAAAAAAGAGATTCTTGCATTCTTGCTCCACCACTTGTTGAGAAGCATATAAAAGGAGCTTTTAGTTCGATTGCTTTATTAACCGCATCAACAAATTTTTGTCCAACTACCGAACCCATTGAACCACCCATAAACCTAAATTCAAAAACAGCAACTACGACTTGCATATCATTTAATTTTCCATAGGCACATATCAAGGCTTCCTTTTCTTCAATTTTATCTTTTGCTTCGTTAAGTCTATCTTTGTATTTTTTTGAATCTTTGAAAGAAAGCCAATCTTTAGCTTCTGTATCGGCTGAAATTTCTTGATATTTATTTTCATCAAATAAATACGTGAGTCTATGCCTGGCTCCTATCCTTATATGATGTTCACAATTCATGCAGACATATAAGTTTGACTCAAGGTCTGGACCATAGATAATCTCCTTACAATTCGGGCAGCTTTGCCATAAACCCTGAGGCACTGGACTTTTTTTTTCGTCCTTTTTATGAGCTCTAGCAAAAGATGGAAGAATTCTATTAAACCAGCTCTTAACCATTTTTTATTGTAATGAAGATTTTATTTCTCCAACAAACTTAGATATTTTAGCAAAATCATTTTCTGTCTTTTTTGTTTGAATATGTTCAATCATATTAACTATTGCACTACCTATAACGACACCATCTGAAAAATTAGACATATTTTCTGCAGTTTGTTGATCTTTTATTCCAAATCCTACCACGATCGGAATATTGGTTATTTTTTTTATACTTTGAACTCTTTTTTCAAGTTCTTCGCATGAACTAATATCTGCCCCAGTTATGCCTTTTAAAGACACATAATAAAGAAAACCAGAAGAATTATTTATTATATCATTTATTCTCAATTCACTAGTTGTTGGAGATATCAGTCGTATTAAATCTATTTGATATTCCGACAATTTTTTAAAAATTGCTTCGCTTTCTTCAAATGGTAAGTCAACAATGATCAAGCCGTCTACGCCACTATTTTTCAATTCTTCACAAATTTCATCGTTAATGTCATGGAAGTTGTCAGCTGAATTTAAGGAATTTATAAATGTATTAAAATAACCCATTAGCACAATTGGAGTATTATTGAATTTCTTTTTTAATCTCTTGCTTAAGGACAAAATTTCAGGAAGAGAAGTTTTATTTTTCAATGAACGTTCATGAGCTAATTGTATTACTGGGCCCTCAGACATTGGATCAGAAAAAGGGACTCCAATTTCTATAATATCGGCTCCACTGTTAATAATTTCTTCTATTATTTCTTCGGATGATTCTAAGTCTGGATCTCCAGCCACAGTGTATGTTACAAGCGCTTTTGACTTGTTTTTTTGTAAGTTTTTGAAGGTAGAATTGATAATACTCATAAAGTGAGGCCTTCGACTTTTGCTACATTTGCCATGTCTTTATCACCCCTACCTGACAAATTAACAACTATAATTTCTTCTTCATCTAGTTTAGGAGCAATTTTTTTTGCGTAAGCAAGTGCATGAGCAGTTTCTAAAGCAGGCATAATTCCTTCAGTTTTAGTTAAATCGTGAAAGCTATCTAAAGCTTCTTCATCAGTAGCTGAATTGTATTCAACTCTCCCTGAATCTTTTAAATATGAATGCTCAGGACCAACTCCAGGATAATCTAAGCCTGCGGATACCGATTGAGTAGAAAGAATTTGACCGGATTTATCTTGCATTAAGTATGTTTTCATACCATGTAAAACTCCTATACTTCCATCGCTGAGTGGAGCAGCATGTTTTCCAGTTTCAATTCCAGAGCCACCCGCTTCAACTCCAATTAAATCCACTGAATTATCTTTTAAAAATGGATAAAAAATACCCATCGCATTTGATCCGCCTCCTACACAAGCAATTATTTTGTCGGGGAATCTTCCAAATAAAGCTCTAGATTGTTCTTTTAATTCAACTCCAACAACAGAGTTAAAATCTCTAACAATTTTTGGATAAGGATGAGGCCCTGCCACGCTTCCTATAATATAATGAGTGTCATCAACATTTGTCACCCAATCTCTCATTGCTTCATTCATAGCATCTTTTAATGTTTTTGTTCCTGAAGTCACAGGATAAACTTCAGCTCCTAATAATTTCATTCTGTAAACATTGGGAGATTGTCTTTCTATATCTTCTTCGCCCATAAAAATGATGCATTCAAGACCATGTCTTGCAGCAACGGCTGCAGTTGCCACGCCATGTTGTCCGGCTCCGGTTTCGGCAATAATTCTTTTTTTACCCATGTGTTTTGCTAACAAAACTTGTCCAACAGTGTTATTGATCTTATGGGCTCCTGTATGATTTAAATCTTCCCTTTTTAAATAAATTTGTGCGCCCGCAAGCTTTTCTGTCCATCTTTTAGCAAAATATAAGGGAGATGGACGGCCAACGAAATTATTTAGGTCTTCTGTTATTTCATTCTTAAACTCTTCATTGCCTTTTAGATTTTCATAAGTATTTTCTAACTCTTCTAAAGCTGACATGAGTGTCTCAGAAACATATTTGCCGCCAAATTCTCCATACCTACCCGCATCATCTGGAAAATTATAATTTTCTTTATCTTTCATAGTTTTTTATCAGTTCTATAAATTCTTTCATTATTAAAGGGTCTTTTACACCTTTTTTTGATTCAACTCCACTACATACATCAACTCCGAATGGAATAAAATAATCTAATAGCGATAAGATATTATTGGAATTTAATCCTCCTGCAATAATTAAATTACTCAAATTAACAGGAATTTTTTTCCAATCAAATATTTTGCCTGTGCCACCATGTAAATCTTCTGTTCCAGAGTCTAAAAGAAAATAATCAGCTGAAATGTACTCTTTAGTTGTATCCACGATATTTATAAATTCTTTTTGATTTATAGATTTGATAAATGGCCTGTCAAACTGCTTACAAAACTTTAGTGATTCATTACCATGAAACTGAAGTATGCTGTTTGGAAATATATCTATAAACCTGAAAACCTCTTGAACATCAGGATCAACAAAAACAGGAACAATCAATATATTGTCATCTAAGTTTTCTTTAATATCAATTAAACCTGACTCATCGACATACCTTGGACTTTGCTCATATTGGTTTAAGCCAATTGCGTCTGCACCAAACTCAGCAGCTAAGTTAGCATCATTGCTACTAGTAATCCCGCAGATTTTAACAAAAATATTCATTTTATTAGTCAAGTTGGAAGTATTTGATACTTAAGTGGGGGTTTATTAATTTTGAATTCTGACGGATATTCAGGTCCAATAAAATATAACCCATATGCAGATATTGTTTTTCCAGAAAGATTTCTGTCACGTCCATCGACTATAGTTTTCATTAGAAGAGGACTTTTTTCTTCTATTCCAAATTCTAGAAGAGTTCCAACGATAATTCTCACCATATTCAATAAAAAAGCGTTAGCTGAAATCTCAAAACAAATTAAATTTTTTCTTTTAGAAATATTAATTTCATAAATCTCTCTCATAGGAGATTTAGATTGGCACCCTGATGATCTAAAACTTGTAAAATCTTTTTCTCCAATTAAATATTTCGAAGAATCTCTCATAATTTCTATATCTATTTTATCTTTTATATGAACAGTTTTATTTTTATAAAATACAGAAGTATTTTGTGCATTTAAAACAAAGTACTTATAAGTTCGCTTAAATGCTGAAAATCTTGCGTGAAAGGTTTCTGGCACTTTTTTAATCCAAATAAATCTTATATCGTCCGGCAACACTGAATTACATCCCTCCATCCAAGCTTTTAAAGATCTTTTTTTATCGGATTCAAAATGAATTACTTGTGATAAGGCATTTACACCTGAATCAGTTCTTCCAGCGCAGATTGACTTAATTTCAGAATCAGCTATTTTCGATAGAGCTCCATCAATCTTAAATTGTATAGTTTCGCTTGTTGATTTTTGAGTTTGCCAACCCTTATAATTTTTTCCAAAATATTCTATTCCGGCAGCATAACGATTAAGCTTCATTAAAAACTTTTTAATAAATTTTTAGCTTGATTGATAACTCCTTCATCTTCAGCGTTTTCAATTATTTCTTCAATCAATTGCTTTGCCTGATCGAAATCTTTCATTTCTATGTACATAGTCGCCAGATTAAGCCTTGCTTCGTAAGGGTCTCCAATCTCTTCATATTCCTCTTCTAAATTCTCTTTATTCTGTGTAACTTCCTTGATGTCAGACGGAGCACTTCTAAAGTATAAAATTCCTAGGAAAACTAAAAATATAAACAAACCAATTATTAAGGTTAGCTGATAATCAATTGAGGAAACTGGTTCAATATCCTGAAAATTCTCTTGTAAAGCCTCTGAAGAATTAGAAACAATATTTATATAGTTGTCTTCCACCAATTCTTCAGCCATTGCAGAAAAACTAGAAGTCTCTTCCACCGATTCCTCTACTATCTCAGGAATAAGCAAAGTTTCTTCCTTTGATTCCTCTGATATTTCAGAAACTATGGAAGCTTCTGTTAAATTCTCTTCGACTGTATTAGATATTTCAGGAAGAGCTTCTGACGCGTCTTTTTCAACTAAGAAATAGTCATCATTTTCAATTATTTCTACCAAAGAAGTTTCTGGTTCAGTTAATACAAGAACATTTTCTAATAGTGCAAAGTCCGTATACTGATTTCCAGCAGAAGAGTTTTGTTCTGCAACGTCCCTTACAGATTGCTGCTTATCATAGATGCTCAATAAATATAAATCAGGAGTTCTTAATAATTTATCTTTTTTTAAAAAATTAATATTTTCTTCTTTAAACGAATCAGGATTAAGATCCTGCATTGCTATCATAATTTGATATAAGGAAAACTCAGGATTATCTTTTTTTACCTCAATAGCAATAGACCACAGATTATCAAAAACATTTGTGGAATAATATATGTTTGCATATAGCAAATTTGGAATAAAAAAAATAATTAAAGCAATAAGTCTTAACATAATTTATTCGTCTAAAATTTTTTCCATAATTTGTAAGCTATTTAATGCTGCGCCTTTTCTTAGATTATCAGCTACTACCCAAATATTTACTCGATCTTCCTCCCATAAATCAGCTCTAACTCGACCTACGGAAACAGGATTTTTACCTTCAGCATGTTCAACAGGGTTAGGAGATAAAAAATTCTCATTTGAATATTTATCTAGTCCAGGTTGAGAATCTAAAACTTCATTAAGTTTAGGTAAATCAACTTTTTTATTAGTTTTTACATGAGCAGCAATCGAATGTCCATAAATTACTGGAACTCTTACCGAGGTTGCAGAGATACTTATATTTTTATCAAGAATTTTTTTTGTCTCAAATGAAATTTTCATTTCTTCATCAGTGTAATTATTTTCCTCTAAATTTCCTGCTGCTATAACATTAAATGCAATTTGGGCTCCATAGACGTCTCTAGAAATTTGTTCACCGTTTAACGAACTCTTTGTTTGATTGATTAATTCTTCGATCGCATTTTGACCAGATCCACTCACGGCCTGAAAAGTTACCACATCAACTCTAGAAATTTCAAATAAATCATGAATTGGCTTTAAAGCTACTAACAGTTGAGCGGTGGAGCAATTAGGATTTGAAATTATTGCAGGTAGATTTATTTGATCCAAAATATTTCCATTAACTTCTGGAATGATTAGGGGTATGTTTTCATCCTTCCTAAATTTAGAAGAGTTGTCTATAACTGTACATCCTTGTTCTTTTGCTTTCGGAGCAAATTCTCCGGAAATATTTGCTCCTGCAGAAAAAAAAGCTATATCAGCTCTTTTAAAGTCAAAAGTAGCTAAATCTTCAACTATAAATTCTTGATTGCCGCAAGAAATTTTTTTTCCTTCTGATTTTTTACTTGCCAACAAATAAAGATCTTTTTCACCGGGAAAATTATCATTTAGAAGATCTAAAAAAACCCTTCCTACAGCGCCAGTTGCTCCTACAATAGCAATTTTTTTACTTAAGATTTTCAATTATCAAATCTCCCATACCTGAAGTTGAAACAATTTTTGAGTTTTCATTTGCTATATCTTGTGTAGCGAATCCCTCCGAAAGAACCTTTTTAACTGTTTCCTCAATTTTTGTAGAAATTAGTTCATCGAAAAAAGAATATTTAAACATCATAGCAATAGACAATATTGCAGCTAGAGGGTTCGCAATTGCTTTTCCTGCAATATCTGGAGCCGTTCCATGAACAGGCTCATATAAACCTTTTGAATTTTGATCTAGAGAGGCTGAAGGTAGCATTCCAATTGATCCCGATAAAATTGAACTTATATCTGAAAGAATATCGCCAAAAAGATTTGAAGACAAAATTACATCAAATTGCTTTGGAGCTTGAACCAGTTGCATGGCTGCGTTATCAACTAACATATGAGATAGTTTCACTTCAGGATATTTTTTAGAAATCTTATTTACAATCCCCCTCCAAAACTCTGAAACTTCTAAAACATTTGCTTTATCTACAGAACATAATTTTTTATCTCTTTTCATAGCGCTTTGGAAAGCAACCTCAGCAATTCTCTCGACTTCACTAGTTGAATAAACCATTGTGTTAAAAGCTATATCATTTTTTATTTCTCTTGGAGTTCCAAAGTAAATTCCACCTGTCAATTCTCTAACAATTAGTATATTCAAACCTTCTATCGCTTCCTTTTTCAATGATGAAGAATCTTCAAGACCAGGAAAAGCCATAGATGGTCTTAAATTTGCAAATAAATCAAGTTCGGATCTAATTCTTAATAATCCTTTTTCCGGTTTATTTGCAGGTTCTAAGCTATCCCACTTTGGACCTCCGACACCTCCTAAGAATATTGCATCTACTTTTTTTGCCACATCAATTGTAGAGTCGGATATTGGCGCTCCTTCTTTATCTATAGCTATCCCTCCTATGAGACGATTATGAATTTCTAGGTCAAAATTATATTGTTGAGAAATATGCTCTAATACTTTTTCAGCTTCCGCACTAACCTCTGGACCAATACCATCACCGGGAAGGAATAAGATTTGCTTTGCTTTAGTCATTTAAGATCCATGGCCTTAGTTTCTTTATTTTATTTTCATAATTAGTGATCTCGGATTCATATTTCAAACTAAACCCAATATCGTCTAAACCCTCCAATAAACAATTCTTTCTAAAATCGTCTATATCAAAATTTATAGATTTAATATTGGGGATTTTTATTTTTTGGTTAATTAAGTCTATTTCAATTTGTTTTTGAAAATTTTCTTTTTGTTCTTTAAATATTTCATTCAAAGATTCTTGGGAAACTTTAATTGCCAACACTCCATTTTTGAAACAGTTATTAAAAAAAATATCTCCAAATGAGGAAGCAATAACAACGTTAATTCCAAAATCTTTCAAAGCCCAAACAGCGTGTTCTCGACTTGAGCCACAACCAAAATTTTCATCTGCAATAAGTACATTTATTCCTTCATAATCTGATTTATTCAAAACAAAATCTGGATTTATTTCTCTATCGGCAAGCTTTTTACCAAGATAACCCTCGTCGTTATATCTCCAAGCATCAAACAAATATGGTCCTAAACCTTTTTTTGTAATAGATTTTAAAAACTGCTTTGGAATAATCTGATCAGTGTCAATATTAGCTTTTTCCAAGCAAGCAAACTCTCCAGAATATAGATTAGAGTTCTTCATTAAATTTCTCTCACATCCATGAACTTGCCTTCTAAAGAAGCTGCTGCGGCCATTATAGGACTTACTAAATGAGTACGGCCTTTATAACCTTGTCTGCCTTCAAAGTTTCTATTAGAGGTTGAAGCGCATCTTTCATACTCATTGAGCTGATCGGGATTCATGCCTAGGCACATAGAACATCCTGCATCTCTCCATTCAAAACCTGCGCTTTTAAAAATTTCGTCTAAACCTTCAGATTCTGCTTGTTTTTTAACAAGACCAGAGCCAGGAACAACAATGGCTCTTTTGATCCTATTCGATATTTTATTTCCAATTAAGATTTTTGAAGCAGCTCTTAAATCTTCAATCCTAGAATTAGTACATGAACCAATAAATATCTGATCAACTTCAATATCTTTAATTTTGGTGCCAGGTTTAAGCCCCATATAATCTAAAGCAGACTTTATTGTTTTGTCATCTTTTCTAGTTTCTGGTACACAATCTTCTATATGTGCAACCATTTCAGGAGAAGTTCCCCATGTAACTTGTGGAAGAATTTCACTGGCTTCAAAAGAATAAGTAGCATTGAAGATTGCGTCTGGATCGGTTTTTAAAGATGCCCAATACTTTACCGCTTTATCAAAATCAGAGCCTTTTGGGCTAAAGGGTCTATTAGCCACGTAATCAAAAGTTTTTTCATCTGGCGCCACCATGCCTGCTCTCGCACCAGCTTCGATAGCCATGTTGCATAGAGTCATTCTCCCTTCCATGGTTAAGTTTTCTATAGCGCTGCCTGCGTATTCAATTACATGCTCAGTTCCTCCTGCGGTTCCAATTTTTCCAATTATGAACATTGTTAAGTCTTTTGCAGTCACTCCTTTTTGCAACTGCCCATTAATTTCTATGAGCATATTTTTTTGCTTTTGAGTTATCAAACATTGTGTAGCTAACACATGCTCTACTTCACTGGTTCCAATTCCCATAGCTAAAGATCCGAAAGCGCCATGAGTAGAGGTATGAGAATCTCCACAGACAATAGTCATCCCCGGTAAAGTTATTCCTTGCTCAGGACCAATTACATGAACAATACCCTGTCTCTCATCACTCAACTTAAACTGATTGATGCCAAATTCGTCGCAGTTGTCATTTAAAGTGACCACCTGAAGTTTACTTATGGGATCTTTTATTCCTTCAATGTCTTTTGATCGATCAGTAGTAGGTACATTATGATCTGGAGTTGCAACAACAGTCTTTACTTGTCTTGGAATTAAACTATTTTGACGAAGACCATCAAAAGCTTGTGGAGACGTTACTTCGTGTATTAAATGACGATCAATATACATCAAAGTGCTGCCATCCTCTCTTTGAGCTACGAAATGATCGTCCCAAATTTTATCGTAAAGAGTTCTCTGAGACATGATACTTAATCTTTTTCAGAGGGGATTTTATTGAACTCTTCAGGTTTGTCCTGGTTCTGAGCTCTATTTCTTAAATAATGATCAATTAAAACGATTGCAGTCATAGCTTCAACAATTGGTACTGCTCTAATGCCAACGCATGGATCATGCCTTCCCTTAGAGACAACTTCGACTGATTCTCCTTCCTTATTAACTGATTTTCCTTTCACTAATATGCTCGAAGTTGGCTTAAGTGCAACTTTTGCTAATAAGTTTTGGCCTGTTGATATGCCTCCGGAAATTCCTCCAGAATTATTAGACTCAAATCCGTCTGGAGAAATTTCATCTCTATTAACTGATCCTTTGAGGCCGACAACTTCAATTCCATTACCTATTTCAACTGCTTTGACTGCATTAATACTCATCAATGCATGAGCAATGTCAGCATCTAATTTGTCAAATACCGGCTCACCTAAACCGAGTGGCATATTTGAGGCTTCAACAGAAATAGACGCTCCAATAGAGTCGCCCTCTTCTCTCAGCTCATCAATATAATTTTCCAGGGTTGCAATAAGAGATTTGTCAGGACAAAAAAAGGAATTATGATTAATAACGTCTTTATCAAAGCTATTGATCTTGTGAATGCCAATTTGGTTGATATACCCAAAAACGTCAACATTCAATTTATCTTTTAAAAATTTTTTTGCAATAGCTCCTGCCGCAACTCGCATGGCAGTTTCTCTCGCAGATGATCTTCCCCCTCCACGATGATCTCTTATTCCATATTTTTGAATATACCCATAATCAGCATGAGAAGGTCTGTAAACATCTTTCAATTTATCGTAATCGGAACTTCTTTGATCCTTATTTTTTATTAAAAGACCGATGGGAGTGCCTGTGGTCTTGCCTTCGAAAACTCCAGATAAAATTTCTACTTTGTCGTCTTCTTTCCTTTTTGTTGTATATTCATTTGAGCCTGGCTTTCTTCGATCTAAGTCACATTGAATAATCGATTCATCAATTTCTATCCCAGGCGGACAGCCATCAATGATACAGCCCATAGCGGGGCCATGACTCTCGCCAAAGGTTGTGACAACAAAGCTTTTTCCAATACTATTTCCAGACATTTCTCTATAAACTACACAAATTATACGCTTTTATAAGGAATATACTTAAGTAGATGGAATTTAATCAATATAGTTCAATTTTTTGGGATTTTGGTGGAGTTATTACTTCAAGTCCGTTTGAAGCCTTCAATAATTTTGAAAAGGAAAACAAATTACCAGAAAATTTTTTAAGAAAAGTAAACTCAACAAATCCTGAAAATAACGCATGGGCTTTATTAGAACAATCAAAGATTAACCAAGAAGAATTTGATAAGCTTTTTTTTCAAGAAAGCTCTCAACTAGGTCATGGTGTAGCTGGTTTAAAAGTTTTAAATTTACTTGAAGGAGATCTGAGAATGGGAATGGTAAGTGTTATTAGAAAACTCAATAAATTAGGTTTCACTCAAGCTTGCCTAACTAATAATTTTATTCCCAGTGATGAGAATCAACCCGACATGATTGATTTAGATAAAAAAACTGAAGTTTTTGATCTCTTTGATTTTGTTTTCGAATCTAAAGAAATTGGGTTAAGAAAACCTGATCAAGCTTTTTACGATCATGTCATCAAAGAAGTAAATATTTCACCAAATAAAATAATATTTTTAGATGACCTGGGCATTAATTTGAAACCTGCAAAAGCTATGGGAATTAC
>CACAWS010000002.1 GCA_902536295.1 uncultured SAR86 cluster bacterium
AAGCATGATTTTATTAAAAATGAGACAGGACTTTTTAAGAAAAACGAAAAAAATAATGTATATGATGTTTTCAGGAATAGAATTATTTTCCCTATAAAATCAAAGAAAGGACATGTAATTGGCTTTGGAGGAAGAGTTATAGACAAGGAAATGCCAAAATATCTAAATTCTTCAGAGAATGAAGTTTTTAAAAAAGGTAAAGAGCTTTATGGGTTTCATGAAGTATTAAAAAATAATAGAAATTTAAAAAAAATATTAGTTGTCGAAGGTTACACAGACGTTTTGTCTTTATTTTCAAATAAAATTTCTTATGCTGTTGCTACCCTTGGTATAGCTACAAGCAAAATCCATCTAGAAAAGCTTTTTGGTTGTGTTGATGAAGTAGTATTTTGCTTTGATGGTGATGAGGCGGGTATGAAGGCAGCAGAATCTGCTATGAAAATTTCTTTACCAACAATCAAAGACGGTAAGATCCTAAAATTCCTATTTCTTCCAGACGCACATGACCCTTCAAGTTTGCTAGAAGATGAAGGGAGAGATGAATTTGAAGAAAGGCTTGATAAAGCAATGGTTCTTTCTGACTATATATTCAATTTGATTCTTAATAAACATGGCAATTCAATTGAAGAAAAAGCTGCCGCATCTAAAGAATTTATGAGTTTAATTTCTCCAATGCCATCAAGCAATTATAAAAATATTTTAATGCAGGAGTTTTCTAAAAAAGTTGATATTAAACTTGAAGCAGAAAATAAAAAAAATCCTGAAAGAAAAAAAATTCAAAAGGCAGAGGAAAAGGAAATTAGTTTTGAATTAGATAAAGTGACTAAAAGTATTATAAAAACTCTCATAGAGCGCCCTGAATTATCGCATTTAGAAGAAGTAGATTATTTGGTGAATCTTAATGACGAATTCATCTCAAATTTCATTAACTTTCTGAGAAGTAAAGAGGGTCTTACTTTCCCTATGATCCTTCACGCTTTTGAGGAACAGAAAAGCTTTTTAATCGGTTTAATCGAAGATAAAAATCTAATTTCTTCAGATGCTGCAGAAGAGTATATTATACAAGCAGTTAATTTTTTGAAAAAAAACGATAAAACAAACTTTCAAGATAAGCTTAAGTCTAAATATTTTGAAGGCTCTTTGACGGAAAAAGAAAAAATTGAGCTTAAAAAGATTTTTTTAGAGAATTTCGAAAATCTTAATGAAACTGAAATTAACATCTTGAAGGAAATATAAGTAATTTTCGGAAATTTACATAAATTTTAAGATATAATTTGATACTTTTTTTGAGGGACAACTTTCTATGTACGACGAAGATATTGAAAATAATGGGCTGAGAGAATTAATAGAGAAGGGCAGAGAACAAGGATTTATTACATTTGCAGACATTAACGATTTTCTTCCCGAAGATGTATCTGACCCAGATCAATTAGATGAAGTCATTCAGACCATTAATGACTTAGGTCTTCAGGTTCTTGAAAATGCACCAGAAGAAGGGTCTGACGCCATGGAAGCTATCAATCAGCCAGTGGCTCCAGAGCCTACTGAAAATGAAATGGGTGCGATAGAGTCGGAAGTTGGAAGAACGACTGATCCAGTTAGGCTTTATATGAGAGAAATGGGATCTGTAGATCTTCTCACAAGAGAAGGAGAGATTGTTATTGCTAAAAGTATTGAAGAAGGTGCAAGGGATTTACTTAATTCCTGTGCAAAATTTCCTGGAATTATTGAAGAGTTTCTTCTTGAATATGCTCTTATTAGAAAAGAAGACAAAAGAATTTCTGATATTGTTGTTGGCTTTATGGATGAGGAAGAAGAAGTGCTTCCTGGGCCTCAAGCTGGAGAAAATGTCGAAATTGATGAAAGTGCTGATGAAGATGATGATGGCGCTGGTATTGATATGCAAGAGCTTGAAAAGAGATTAGCATCTTTAAAAAGACAATTTAATAAGACTGAAAAGGTTATTGATCAAAAAGGCAGGACTAGTGAAGAAGCAGTCAAACAATTAGAAAAATTAGGAAATATATTTAAGTTTTTAAAATTGTCTCCAAAAAAATTCGAGGTCATATCTTTAAGACCCAGACTTTTAGCGAGAAGAATAAGAGGAATAGAGAAAGAAATCTATAATCTATGTGTCCAACAAAGCAAAATGCCAAGAAAGGAATTTTTGGACATATTTAAAGACAATGAGACTAATCTAAAATTTTTAGATCCTATATTTAAAAGTAAGAAAAATTACGTTGGAGAGTTAACAGATTATAAAGATGACATAAAAACGCTTCAAAACAGAATAAAAGGTATTGAAGAAGAAATTGGTTTATCGGTTGCTGAGATTAAATTGCTTGCTTCTCAAATGACTAAGGGTGAAACAAAAATTAGAAGAGCTAAGAAAGACATGATTGAAGCAAACTTAAGACTAGTAATTTCAATAGCAAAAAAATATACCAATAGGGGATTACAATTTTTAGATTTAATTCAGGAAGGTAATATTGGTTTAATGAAGGCTGTGGATAAGTTTGAGTATAGAAGAGGTTATAAATTTTCAACTTATGCAACTTGGTGGATCAGACAAGCAATCACAAGATCTATAGCTGATCAAGCAAGAACGATTAGAATTCCAGTTCATATGATTGAGACAATTAACAAGTTGAACAGAATTTCGAGACAAATGCTTCAAGAAAATGGAAGAGAGCCTACACCAGAAGAACTAAGTGAAAAAATGGACATGCCTGAAGATAAAATCAGAAAAGTTTTAAAGATTGCTAAAGAGCCAATTTCTACAGAAACTCCAATTGGAGATGAAGACGACACTACATTGGGTGATTTCATCGAAGATCCGCTTCTAGATTCACCTATAGATTCTGCTACCGAATCAAATTTAATTGAAGCTACTGGTGGAGTTTTAGGAAGTTTGACTGCAAGAGAAGCTAAGGTTTTGAGAATGCGTTTCGGGATTGGTATGAATACAGATCACACTTTAGAAGAAGTAGGTAAACAATTTGATGTAACTAGAGAAAGAATTAGGCAAATTGAAGCAAAAGCACTAAGAAAGTTAAGACATCCATCTAGGTCTGGCCATTTGAAGGGCTTTTTAGACGAATAATTTGGGCCTGTAGCTCAGTTGGTTAGAGCAGCGGACTCATAATCCGTTGGTCGGAGGTTCGAGTCCTCCCGGGCCCACCACTAAACTAATCTTTTATTTTTATAAAAAAGTACCTTTTTTAAATACTGTACCTTTATAACCTTAAGTTACTTATATATAAAAAAATGATAATCATTCTCATTATCATTTGTATTAATAATGAGAATCATTATCATTTAAGGACTATTTAAACAGGGGAATAATTTATGAAAAAAATATTTTTTGCTAGCTTGCTTGTTACAAGTGGAATTTTCTTTTCAAGTGGGTTGTTTGCTCAAGAAGAAGAGCTAGTTGTTAAAGGCAACGTTCTTTATTCTGATCAGGTAAATGCACTTAAAACTCCAGTGCCGGTAATTAATGTGCCAGTCTCTGTGTCTATTATTACTGACGATGAAATTGCCAGACAAGGATTTCAGCAATTAGGAGACGTAGTTAGATACACGCCAGGTGTTAGTACTTCTCAAGGAGAAGGTCATAGAGACGCAATAGTTTTTAGAGGTAATAGATCAACTGCTGACTTTTTTCAAGATGGCGTCAGAGATGACGTTCAATATTATCGTTCTTTATATAATGTAGAGCAGGTAGAGATTTTAAGAGGCCCTAATGCTTTATTATTTGGACGAGGAGGAACTGGCGGTGTAATTAACAGAGTTTCCAAAAAAGGAATCTTAGGAGAAACCTTTGGTTCTTTTTCAATCGGATCGAACACTTTTGGCGCTTACGATTTTGTTGCAGATTACAATATTTCAATTAATGAAGACAGATCTTTAAGAATCATGGCTCACAGAGATTATTTGGATAATCACAGAGATTACTATGATGGAGATAGAGCAGGTTTTAATCCGACTATAAAACTAAGGTTAAACGAAAATACTATCATGGATGTTTCATATGAATATGCAGACCATGAAAGATTTATTGATCGAGGTATTCCTACAGGCTCAAATGGAGAGCCAGTTGAGGCTTTAGCCGATATCGTCTTCGGACATCCAGACCTTAATACTCAAACCTTAACTGCTGATATTTTCAGAGCTTCTCTTACCAGAGATTTCTCAGATACATCAAAAGCTATTTTTAGTGTTACTAAAAATGAATTTGAAAAAATGTATCAAAATCTTTATGTTGCTGGTTACAGTGCTACTCTTGATGAAGTAGCCTTAGACGGTTACTTAGATCCTACTTCAAGAGATAACTTGATTATTTCAGCTAATTTTGTGAACGAATTAGAATTAGGCTCTGCTACTCATACCATTTTATTTGGTGTTGAAGTGGTAGATACTGACAATAAGAATTACCGCTACAATAGTTATTTTCAAAACCCAGGCATTGCGGGTGCTGCAGATGCAAATCCTTTAACCAATGATGCTGCTGGTATTTATCCTACTGGTAATTCTCAGGCGACGAAAACTGATAGAGAAACTTTTTCAATCGCTGACATGAGAGCTGGTATTTTTAATAGAGATGAGGCTGGTGCAGCTGTTACATTGGACTTCACTTCAAATCTAAATAATAGTACAACTACTGAATTTGAAGTTACTTCTTTCTTTATCCAAGATCAAATAGATGTTTCTGACAATTTGAAGCTTCTTCTTGGTGCAAGATTCGACGATTACGAAATCACTGTAGTTAATCTAAAGCCCGGTTCAGAAGCTACTGTTACTAAAGGAGAGAACTTAACATCACCTAGAGCAGGTATTATCTTTAAACCACAAGACAATATTTCAATTTATGCTAGTTATAGCAATACCTTTGCACCTGTAGCTGGAGAGCAATATAAAGCTATGTCAAATTCACTTGGACCTGTAGGCTCATTGAACGCGGTCTTAGATGCCAGTGAAACTGAAAATACTGAGATAGGACTGAAATGGGCTATTTCTGATGAGCTATTTTTGACTGCAGCATATTTTGATGCAGAAAGAACTGCTATGCAGGCTGTTACAGTTAACAATGTTGCAGAACAACAAGAAGTTGTTAATCAAAACGTGGATGGTATAGAAATTGAGCTAGCAGGAAGAATTTCAGATCAACTTGAACTTACAATGAGTTACGCTGATTATGAAGGAGATAATGTTGCTCAGAATAAAGAAATTCCGGATTATCAATTTTCTGCATTTGCCAATTATCAGGTTAATGATAAATTCGGTATTGGATTTGGCCTAACTTCTCAAGGCGATCAGCAAATTGGAAGCTCAGCTACTCCTTACTTACCGAGTTTCACTAGAGTTGACGTTGCAGCTTATTATCAAATCGCTGATGATTTAATGTTGCAAATGAATATAGAAAACTTAACAGATGAAACGTATTTCCCTCACTCACACTCAACGCACCAAGCGTCAGTTGGAGAAGAAGTTAATGCTAATTTCTCAATTAGGAGGACTTTCTAAGGATTTTGGTTTGTGTACCCTCAATTAAATAATAGAACTTACATTTATTATTTTTATAAACTCACCATAAACTACACAAATCAATTTAGAACCCAGGTTGGCAGAGATTCTGGGTTCTTCCTTTTAAATAATTAATAAATTTTAGAAACTTTCTTAATCTCTTTATGAGTGGCTTTTTCAGCTCTCTTTAAACCTAAATCTTTCCAAACTTTATCAAGAGATTCGACAAAGCTTTTAACATCAGTAGACGAGTGTTTAGGAGTAATGGTCACTCTGAACCTTTCATCACCTTTTGGAACAGTTGGGTAAAATATTGGCTGAATATAAATTCCGTGATCTTCTATCAAAGTGTTAGCTGCTTTTTTACAAAGCTCCGGTTCATAAAGATGGATGGGGATTATGTGACTGTCGTTTTTTAAAAAAGGTATGTTGTAATCCGTTAAACCTTCTCTGATTAAATCTGAATTAACTTTTATATTTTCTCTTAAAATGTCAGCTCTTTTTGCAATTTGAATAGCTTGTATGGATGCGGCCGCAATACTTGGGTTTGCTGAAGAAGTAAATATAAAACCTGGAGCAAAACTTCTTATAAAATCAATAATGTCCTTGTTTGCTGCAACGTAACCACCCATTTGCCCAAAAGCTTTTGAAAGGGTTCCATTAATGATATCAATCTCATCAGAAACATTTAATTCTGCCGCAATTCCTCTTCCTTCTGGGCCATATAAACCAACTGAATGGACTTCATCCAAATATGTTAAAGCGTTATATTTTTTTGCAAGCTGAACAATTTTCTTTATAGGTGAACGAAGACCTTCCATCGAATAGAGGGATTCGAAAACTATTAACTTTGGCGTATTGGCATTGGATGTTTTAAGCAGTTCTTCAAGATGCTCAACATCATTGTGCTTGAAGACGTGAGTTTTTACATTCGCATTTTTTATTCCTTGAATCATGGAAGCATGATTAAGTTCGTCAGAATAAACTTCGCAACCTTCAAGCTTCTTGCATAATGTCCAAAGAGTTGATTGGTTCGCAGTGTAAGCAGAGGGAAATAATAAGCTGGCTTCTTTATTGTGCAATTCAGCAAGATCATTCTCAAGATCAGCATGATAAGAGGATGTACCTGAAATATTTCTTGTTCCTCCAGATCCCGTTCCTAATTCCTTGATTACCTTTATTGATTCTAAGATCACAACGGGATGTTGACTTAGATTCAAATAGTCATTGCTGCACCAAACTTCAACAGCCCTCTCCTTGCCTTCAAAACGTTCGGTGGCTTTAGGGAAGTTAACTTGGTTCCTATTGATCTCTCTAAATTTTCTATAAAGACCTTGGGATTTAAGTGAGGTTAACTCGTCAGCAAAGTATTTTTTATAATTCATTAATAATAGATTTACTTACGAAACGAAGTATAAATGAAAGTACTATTTAATAGATATAAATTTTATAATTACATTCTCTATATATTTTAAAGTTATATTGAAAACATTAAGAATCATTTCAAGAAAAAGTCTGTTAGCACAAGTTCAGGCACAAATTGTCGCTGATAAGATTAAAGGCGAATTTGAAGACATCCAGATAGAATTTGTCACAAAAGAAACATCTGGAGATATTGACTTAACTACACCTTTACATCAAATGCCTGATGCAGGTGTTTTTACAAATGACATAAGACAAGAACTTTTAAGTAATAATGCAGATTTGGCAGTTCATTCTTGGAAAGACTTGCCCGTAGAACTTTTAGAAGGAACAGAAATTATAACCACTTTAAAAAGAGCTGATTCACGAGACCTTCTAATTTTTAAAAATAAATCTTTGGGAAAGCAAACTATAAAACTTTTAACTTCTTCTCCTAGAAGAAAAGAAAACTTATCTAATTTTTTACCCAACGCACTTCCTTGGATTCCTTCAGATATAGAATTTGTCGATGTTAGGGGGAATATTCAGACGAGGCTTTCAAAACTTTTTGAGTCTGAAAAAGATGGTTTAGTCATTGCATTTGCTGCAATGAAAAGACTTTTGGCCTCTTCTAAATTTTTAAAAGAAGAATCTAATCTTTTAGAGCTATTGAAAGAATCAAAATGGATGTTACTGCCTTTGTCAGAAAATCCAGCAGCACCAGCTCAAGGCGCGCTAGCATTAGAAATATCGTCAAAAAATCATGACTTAAAAAATCTTTTAAAGAATATAGGAGATGAAGAAACTTTTAATTTAGTAATTAAAGAAAGGGAAATTTTAAAAAAATACGGTGGTGGCTGCCACCAAAAAATTGGAGTGAGCATAATAAACTCAACGAAAGGTCAAATTTTACATATAAAAGGCGAAACAGAAGAAGGCGAGAAAATTTCTAAATCATCATTTGAACCACTAGAATCATATAAAAATAATCTGAAAGAAGTTAAAAATTATTTCCCTACTAGTAAAGAGTCGTCACAAATTTTTAATAGAGTGCCCATTTCAGAAGCAGAACAAAAAGTTTCTGGAATTAAAAATTCAGGAATTTATGTCAGTAGAGGAAATGTTATTGAGAATATTAATTCAATTTCAAATACAAATTTGATATGGACCAGTGGCGTTGAGACTTGGTTAAAACTAGCGTCAAAGGGAATTTGGGTTAATGGAACTTCTGATAGTTTGGGAGAAAACGAAAGTCCGCCTTTAGGGCTTTATGAAGATACTAAGTGGTATAAATTATCACATTTAGATGCTCATGAAGAAAAACTGGAATTGATATCTACTTATAAATTAGTATCAAATGAATTGCCGAAAGATATTGAAAAAAATAGCCATTATTATTGGATGAGCTCAAGTTCTTTCAAATTTATTTTTGAAAAATTTCCTTCAATAGAAAGCGCTAATCATTCCTGTGGGTTGGGTAAAACGTTTGACGAGATCAACCAACTTATTCCAGGAAAAGTTTATCCTTATCAGAATTATAAAGATTGGCTAGATAAAATTAAAAGAGCAAAGTAACATTGCGTTCCAATTTAAGTTATGAAGAGTTTATTAAGAAAATTTCCCAGTACTAGACTGAGAAGAAATAGGTCAAAAAATAGCTTGAGATCGATTTTGGCCGAATCAAAAATTACTGTTGACGATTTGATTCAGCCTATTTTTATCAAAGAAAATTTATCTGGCTATGAGCCAATCCAATCTATGCCAAATATCAACAGGTTGGGAGCTAATGTTTTAGAAGCAGAATTAAGAAATATTGTCGATACTGGTATTAAAGCAGTTGCTTTGTTTCCAGTGATCGACGAAGCAAAAAAGGATTCAGTAGGAACAGAAGCACTTAATCAAGATAATTTTTTAAATGTTGAAATATCAAAAATTAAAGATCTCTTTCCTGAATTAATAATCATTGCCGACGTTGCTTTAGACCCCTATACAGATCACGGTCACGATGGAGTTTTAAACAAAGTTGGAGATGTTGATAATGATCTAAGTCTTGATGTTCTAAAGAATCAGGCTTTATCTCTTGCAAAAGCAGGAGCCGATGTAATTGCTCCCTCAGATATGATGGATGGACGAATTAAAGTTATCAGAGATGCTCTAGAGGAAAATAACTTCAAAGAAACGGTAATTCTTTCCTATGCAGCAAAATACAGTTCAAAATTTTATGGACCATTTAAAGACGCAGTAGAATCTGCAAAATTCTTTGGAAATAAAAATAAAGACACTTATCAAATGTCTCCTGCAAATAAAAATGAGGCTCTACAAGAAGTTGCTATGGATATAAATGAAGGCGCAGATATAGTAATGGTCAAACCAGGCATGCCATACCTCGATATTGTTTCTTCGGTGAAAGAAACTTTTAAAGTTCCTACTTTTGTTTATCAGGTCAGTGGAGAATATTCTATGCTTAAAGGAGCTATTGACAACGGTTGGCTTTCAGAAGAAGTGATGAAAGAATCCATTTTATCTTTTAAAAGAGCTGGAGCTGATTGTATTTTGACCTATGCTGCACTAGAAGTAGCGAAAGAATTATAAAAAATGCCCAATCAAAAGTTTCTCAATGCGCTAGCAAACGTTCCTCAATCTACCCCTCCGATTTGGTTTATGAGGCAAGCTGGAAGATACCACAGTCATTATCAAAATTTAAAAACCAAAAATTCTTTTGAGGAACTTTGTAAATCACCAACTTTGGCTGCAGAAACAGCTATGGGACCCATAAATTCTTTTGATTTTGATGTTGCTATCCTTTTTAGTGATATTTTGTTTCCTTTAGAAAGTTTAGGAATGGATTTAACTTATTCTCCTGGGCCGAAATTTGGAAAATTATTGACCGAAGTAAATTTTAAAGAAGTATTTAAAAATAATTTTGATATCAACTCTTTGTCTTTCCAGGGCGAAGCTATAGAAAGAACTCTTGAAGTTTTACCAAAGGATAAATCATTTATCGGGTTTGTCGGCGGGCCTTTTACTTTACTTGTTTACTCGATGGGACTTAATAAAAGTGAGAAAACTTTAAATTTAACAGATTTTCAAATTGAAATACTTAAGGATTTTCTTTTTCCAGTAATTTCTGAAAATATAACTATGCAACTTGAAGCTGGAGCAGAAATTGTGATGATTTTCGATTCTTCTGCTCACTTTTTACAAAAAACAAGCTTTTTAAAATACTTAGACATGATGCATGAGCAAATTTTTTCAAAATTTGAAAAAAGGATTGGATATTATGCAAGAGAGGGGATCGATTACGATTCAATAATTTCAGTTAACAAATTAAAACAGACATCTCTCGCTGGGCTAGGTATCGACTCAAATGAATCTTTGTCTAAATATTTTAAGCAATCAAGAGATTATTTTATTCAGGGAAATTTTGACGAAAAATTAATGCTTTTATCAAATACTTCTATGAAATTAGAATTAGAAAAATTTATCAAGTCTATTGAGAATTTTAGTGAAAAAGAGAGAGCAGGATGGATCTGCGGTTTAGGTCATGGAATTTTAAAAGAAACTCCAGAAGAAAATGTGCAAACTTTTGTAAGAATGATAAGGGAGTCTTTTAAATGAGTTTTCTCGGCGAAAAAAATTTTTCTCATGAAGATCAAGAAAATATAGGGATACTTATATGTAATTTAGGTACTCCAGACAGTTATTCTGTCAAAGACGTCAGGGCTTTTTTGAGAGAGTTTTTATCGGATAGTAGAGTAATAGAAATACCTAAAATTGTTTGGTGGTTTATTCTAAATTTGTTTATTTTAACCTTCAGACCTTTTAGCTCATCTAAGTTGTACAAATCTGTTTGGACTGATGAAGGGTCTCCTTTAATGGTCTATTCAAAAAAATTAATTGATAGATTAGATGAAAAGCTTCCTGAAAAATACGAAATTGCACTGGGCATGAGGTACGGTAACCCAAGTATTAAAACTGCATTAAAAAAACTCAAAGATAGCAACTGTAGAAAAATCTTAGTTTTACCATTATTCCCTCAGTACTCTGCTACAACTTCTGGAAGTATTTTTGACAAAGTCTCAGAAGAGATTAGAAATTGGAGATGGGTGCCTAGTTTAATTTTTATCAATTCTTATCATGATGATGAAAATTTTATTTCCGCTATATCAAACTCGTTAAGACCAAAACTCGAGTCTGAAAAACCTGACAAGGTAGTTTTTAGTTATCATGGAATTCCTAAAAATTATTTTGACCAGGGCGATCCTTATCACTGCCTTTGCCAAAAAACAACAAGGTTGGTTTGTGAGAATTTAAACCTTGAAGAAAAAAAAAGTATCACAACATTTCAATCAAGACTGGGAAATGCTGAATGGTTAAAACCATACACAAGCGAGGTTATGAAAAGTTTGCCTAAAGAAGGCTGTAAAAATATTATGGTCATCGCTCCAGGTTTTAGTGTCGATTGTCTAGAAACAATAGAAGAAATAGATGAAGAAAATAAGGAATATTTTTTAAATTCTGGAGGAGCAAAATTCACTTATGTTGAGTGTTTAAACGACACTGATCTTCACGTAGATTTTTTAAAGGAATTTATAGAAAAGAAAGTTTCTGTATGGAAATAAAAGACTTAGAAGATCAGAAAAAAAAGGCTAGTGAATGGTTTCGGACTCTTCGTGATAAATTTTGTAAAACTTTTGAAAGTTTGGATTCAAAAAAATTTTCTAGAAAGCTTTGGGAGCATAAAGGAGAAGGCGGTGGCGAGATGAGCATCATGCGAGGCGATGTTTTTGAAAAAGTTGGAGTTAATATCTCAACAGTCTCTGGAGAATTTTCTGAAGATTATCGAACTCAAGTAAAAGGGACTGAAGGTTCGCCAAATTATTGGGCTTCAGGAATTAGTTTAGTAGCACATATGCAATCCCCAAAGATTCCGGCTTTTCATTTCAATACTCGTTTTCTTGTAACACAAGATTCTTGGTTTGGTGGAGGTGCTGATATGACCCCTACACTTGAAGATGGAAAGGATAAAAGTTATTTTCATGACAGATTAAATATTGCATGTAATAAGCACGATGCTAACTATTACAAAGAATTTAAAAAAAATTGTGATGAATATTTTTATTTGCCGCATCGAGAAGAACCAAGAGGAGTAGGAGGAATTTTTTTTGATCACTTAAACTCTGGAAAATGGGATGAAGATTTTAATTTTGTAAAGGAAGTGGGTCTGGAAACTTTAAATATAATTACAGAAATTGTGACTGCTAAAAAAGATCTTTCTTGGACAAGAGAAGAAAAAGAAAAACAACTCTTAAAGAGAGGAAGATATGTTGAATTTAACCTAATCTGGGATAGAGGAACACTTTTTGGATTAAAGACTGGGGGATCGACTGAAGCAATTTTAATGTCAATGCCACCTGAGGCAAAATGGGATTAACATGATTTATCTAACAATTAAAACCATTCATATTGTTGCCGTAATTGCTTGGATGGCAGCTTTATTTTATTTGCCAAGGCTTTTCGTTTACCACGCTAAACATAACGAAGAGGAATTAATAAGCAGTGTGTTTAAAGTTATGGAATCAAGGTTATATAGTGTTATTGCAACTCCAGCTATGGTTGCAGTTTGGTTTACTGGAATATATTTGGTTTACGTACAAGGAAATCAATTTTGGCTTAATTTAAAAATATTTTTCGTTTTTCTGATGACTATTTATCATTTTTTCTTATTTTTCTCTTTAAAGAAATTTGAAGACGATTTGAATAATTTTTCAGAGAGGTTTTTTAGAATCATCAATGAAGTGCCTACGCTTTTAGTTATAATAATTGTAGGCTTAGTAGTTTTTAAACCTAATTAATAATTATGAAAATTTTAAAAGTATTCGACGATGTCGAATTAATTTTAGTTGACTTGGAAGTTAACATGGGCACTGAGAAAAGAAGCGCTCCTACTTTGTGTGCAAGGTATCAAGGAAAAATTATTCCTTTAAACTCTGCGCATGATGGACGGCCAATATTAATGAATGAGAATAATGCTCTCGATGATTTTGAATCTTAGAGTTCTGTGGCTATTTCCATAAACTTTTTTTTCAAGAAATCTGAATTATTTGTAATATTAAATGCGGAATTTCTTAAAAATCTTATCCAAATATTCTCGGCTTCAAAGCCTCTTTTAAAAGCTTCCATGCTTGCTGCAAGCGCCAAATTAACTGGAATTCTTTTCCTGTTATAAACTTCAGTTATTTTTTTTAATTCTAATTTACCAAATTCATTTATAGCTTCTGATAAACATTTGACATCTCCTAGTCCTGCGTTAAGACCTAAACCTGCAAGTGGATGGATCTGATGAGCTGCATCACCAATTAAAAAAATTCCATTTTTAGCAAATGTTTTTGCCGAAAGGTGATTTAGAGGAAAATGCTGAATTTCAGTTGAAAAAACTAAATCATTAAAAGTTTCCCCAAAATGATTATTTATCTCAGCGATAAATTCTTTTTTTTCTTTTTGTAAAAAAATGTAAGCTGACTTATCGTCTATCGACCAAATCATTGTTAGTTCACTATCATTAATTGGTAAAAGGGCGAGAGGGCCAATTTTTGTAAAAGTTTGTCTAATAGTAGAATCAGTAGAAGAAGATTTTAAGTTAGCTACTAAAGCGGTTTGGTTATAACTCCATGATCTTGACTTAAATTTTCCCAAACCCCTTACAGCAGAATTAATTCCATCGCAGCCGATTAGTATGTTGCAGCTTAGTTCATTATTACTTGTTTTGCAGGTAATTTTTTCATCATTTCTATTAATCTCTTCGAGTTTGTTATCCCAATAAAATGATATTTCTTTTTTTTCTAAACTTTCCAATAAGTTTTTTTGAATATTGCCTTCTGAAACAATATGACCTAAGGGATTTAATCGAGCTTCATTCGCATCAAATTCTATATACCCAGAACCCTCTTGCTCCCAAACTTTTATTTTTTCGTAAGGAAATGCATTCGGAGATATTTCTTCCCAAACACCTAGCTTCTTTAAAAAACTTAAACTTTTTTTATTGATGGATAAATGTCTTTTGCTAAAAGATGCGTGAGAATTTGACTCAACAATACCTATCGAAAAATCTTTAGGATTTAAAGAGTCAGCTAGCGCTACTCCCATGACTCCAGAACCAACAATTAGAATATCATGATGAATCATGTACTCATTAAGACTTCTATATCTTTAATTTCTTTTGGCACTAAATCAGTTAGAACTTCAAAACCTTTGTCAGTTACTAAAACGTTGTCCTCAATTCTAATGCCAATGTTTTTATATTGATTAGGAACATTTAAATTTTCATTTATATAAATACCTGGCTCTATTGTAGTAATCATTCCTGGAGAATAGTCTACCCAATCTCCTTTTTCATTTTTTCCACCTACATCATGAACGTCTAAACCTAAATAATGACCTACGCGATGCATATAGAAGTCGAAATATTTGTTTGTTTCAATAACCTCATTTAAATCACCTTCTAATAATTTTAAATCCAATAACCCCTGGCTGATTATTTTTACAGAAGTCTCATGCGCCTTAAGAGGATTAGAGCCTGAAATGACTGCTTCAATTGATTTTTTACTAGCTTCTAGAACTATTTCATAAATTTCCCTTTGTTCTTTTGAAAATTTTCCGTTGACAGGAAAAGTTCTCGTAATGTCGCTAGCATAATGATTTAACTCACATCCAGCGTCAACCAGAACAAGATCTCCATCATTTAAGACGTCTTTATTATCATTGTAGTGAAGCACACAAGAATTTTTTCCTCCCCCAACAATAGAGGGATAAGCACAGGCTCTAGCTCCATGAGACATAAATTCATGAATGTACTCTGCTTCTAATTGGTATTCGTACATTCCAGGTTTTACAGATTTCATAGCACGTATATGAGCTAATGAGGATATACGACAGGCTTCTTTTATAATTTTTAATTCTTCTTCAGATTTAATTGCTCTCATCTTAGAAACTTCAAAATCTAAAGGTTTTATTATTGATTCAGTGTTAGGCAGAAGTTTTTTTAATTTTTTAATTGATGATTCGAAACAGTAAATGTTCGCAAAATCTTTAACTAATTCAGGCAGAATATCTCTGCATTCACTTATAGATATTCCCCTGGTAGCTCCATATTTTTCTGTATTTTCTGGGCCTAGAATTTCGCCATCCCATTGTTCTTTTAACTTATTTTTTTCTTTACAAAAAATAATGAAATTTTTTTCATCTAAAACAGCAATGGATTCAGATTCGGGAAAATTCGTTAAATAGCTAAAATTGCTATTTTGTCTAAAAGGATAATTTACATCACCATTTCTTATAATTTCTTCAGAGCCAAATAGAATGGCTACAGAGTTTTCTTCTAAAAGCTCTGAAAGAAATTGACGTCTTTTACTAAAAATATCCATATATATATTTTAGCTCATTGTGGAATGCGTTAAAGAGTAAGATTAGAATAAGATATGAATAATACTTTAGAGAGTAATGTAGAAGAGTTATTGACGCTTTCTAAAAAATTAAGAGAAGCTAATTTAGATTTAAGAAATAAAAATCAAAAACTTAAAGACGAAAATTTAAAACTAAAAGAAAAGCTTGAATTAATCGCCAATAAAATCGAAAATTTAATAGATAAACTGGAGTCTGTATGAGTAAAGAAAATGATGAAATAATTTCAGTCAAAGTAGCAGGGACTGAATATCAACTGTATTGTCCAAAAGACGAACAAAGAGGTCTTTTGAACGCTGCTGATTATCTAAATAAAAAAGTAAGAAAAATTAAAAGACAAGCAAAGTTTTTGAGCATGGAAAAGGCTTCAGTTTTAGCAGGTTTGGAAGTAGCCAATGAGCTTTTGAATTCAGATAAGGTTGAAATAAAAGAACCATTTAATAATTCTGATACTGAGAATGTTGAATCAACTGAATCTACTGAATTAACTAAAAAAATTGAATCAACTAAAACTGAGACACCTAAGCAAAAAGAAGAAAATTCTGATGATTTAAGTATTAAGTTAGTTTCTGAAATTTCTGAGTTATCAAAATTATAAAATTGTTATAATCTATTTTGCTTTCTGGGTTATTTGCCAGCCAAATAACACTTCGAGCCGATACAAAAAAATAAGGGAACTTGATACATATTTTTGTTGAGCACCCAATAGGATTGCCTGAAAAAATAGTGATTTTTCCCGACCTGAACTTTTCGGTTCGGGTAAATTTCGCAGCGATAACTTGGAAAGCCCCTAAAAAAAATGCAAAAACGAGAAGCAAGAGATTTCGTTAAAAATAAAATGGATGCTGTCTCGTCAGCAGATTTAAAGAAATTTAACGAAAGTATTTTTATTAATTTTAAAAAATTATTTGATTTTAATAATCCTCTTAAAATTGGTTCGTACATTTCAAAAGAAAACGAAGTGTCTACGGACAAAATAAATAAATTTATACTAGATCAAGGAAGCTCGCTTTACTTACCTAAAATTTTTAATTCTAAACATTCAAAAAAACTAAAGTTTTATCAATTCAATGAAGACGATTCGTTAGAACAAAATAAATTTGGAGTATTAGAACCGTTAGGATTAGGAAAATCGTTAAAACCTAAGTATTTAGATTTGATTATTATTCCTGTTAGGGGCATAAATAAAAATAATAAACGTTTAGGTTATGGGGGAGGGTATTATGATAGAAGTTTGGCTAAAGAAAAAAAACTTAAATTCCTTACAATATGTTTTGAATTTCAAAAAAATTTATCTTTTAGAAGTCAAAAACATGATATTGAAATATCAACAATTATTTATCCTAATGGTTACTTTAGAAAAGCTTGATAACCTTTGTTTTCAGTAACTCTGGTAAAAGGGTATTCTGTAGCTAATAAATCTAATTCAAGTTTTTCTTTTTGCGATTTATCTATCGAAAATCCAACTAAAGCTCCACCATATATTGATCCTTGATTTTTATAATGAAACATACTTATGTTCCATTTATCTTGAAGTAAATTCAAAAATTCCATAAGTGCTCCAGGTCTTTCAGGAAAATCAACTTTGAAAACTTCTTCAATGTTTCCAAAAGGTAAGTTGCCTGCTCTGCCTCCTGTCATATATCTCAGGTGTACTTTTGAAATCTCATCTTCAGTTAAATCTATTAGTTTAAATTTCTTTTTCTCCAATTCGTTTACAAAACTTCTCTTTGTTTTTGAATTCAGAGGTAATTCAACTCCTAAAAGAATTTTACCGATCTCAGTATCATCTACTCTATAACTAAATTCTGTTATATTTTTTTTCCCCACGGCTTTACAAAGTTTTCTAAAACTTCCCTTTATCTCTGGAACTTCAACACTAAAAATTAATTCTTTTCCCTCTCCCATCTTTGATCTTTCTACTATATGTGAGAGTGATTCAAAATTTAGATTTGAACCGCAATAAGTTGCAATCAAATTTTTATCAATAATTTTTTTCTTAGCTACGTATTTTTTCAAACCCGCTAATGCCAGAGCCCCTGTGGGTTCAGGAACGGTTCGCGTGTCAATGAAAGTATCTTTTACAGCTGCACAAATTTCATCTGTTGTAACAGTAATTGAATCGTCTATCCATTCTTCAATGACTTTAAAGTTATTTAAACCTATTTGTTTTGCTGCTGCTCCATCCGCAAACAAGCCAACTTTTTCAAGTTTTATTCTTTTGCCAAGCTTAAGAGACTTATTTAGTCCAGCCGCATCCTCAGCTTCAACTGCAATAATCTTTATATTTGGTTGTTTATTTTTTATATAGGCGCCAACTCCAGATATCAGACCTCCTCCACCTACTGCAACAAAAATGGCATCTAATTTATTTTCAAAGTCCTCAAGAATTTCTTTTCCGATGGTGCCTTGACCTGATATGACCTCCGGATCGTCAAAAGGATGAATAAAAGGTAACTTATTTTTTTCACAAAATTTTAAAGCTGCATCTAATGCTTCATCAAAATTATCTCCGACCAGCATAACTTTTGACTTCATTTTTTTTACTTCATCAATTTTTATTGTAGGTGTAGTTCTTGGCATAAATATCGTCGCTTTAATTTTTAAGGTCCTTGCTGAATATGCAACTCCTTGAGCATGATTTCCTGCCGAAGCAGTTACAACATGCTTTACAGACTGTTTAGAAACTAAAGTCTTAATCTTGTTATAAGCGCCTCTAATTTTAAAAGAATGGGTTGGTTGTAAATCTTCTCTTTTTAAATAAATTTTATTTTTAGTGCTTAAGGATATGTTTTCTGCAAAGGTAATAGGAGATTTAATAACTACGTCATAAATTTTAGTCGAATCAATTTTTTTTACGTATTTTTTACTATTTTTTAACATGGCTATCTTTTAAGCTGAGCATTATACTTTTAGAATAGGTAAGTGCCACAACTTAAGAAAACTTTTCAATGAATTCAAAAGAGAAAGCTGCAAGATCTGCATATGAAAAAATTGAAAGTAAGTTTCATAAAGATTTCATATTAGGTATCGGAACTGGGTCTACCACAAATTATTTTATAAAAATCTTAAAAGAAGAAAATCCTGAAATGAAATGCTTTGTTTCAAGTTCGATAGCAAGTTCAAATTTATTAAAGGATGCTGGGTATGACGATGCAGAATTAAATGATGTTGGCGGCCCAGATGTATATGTTGACGGTGCAGACGAAGTCAATACTAAATTTGAGGCAATTAAAGGCGGTGGTGGCGCATTAACTAGAGAAAAAATAATAGCGTCAGCTTCAAAAAAATTCATTTGCATTGTTGATGATTCAAAAATAGTAAAAAAGTTTGGTAATTTTCCAGTGGCAGTTGAGGTAATTCCAATGGCAAGGAGTTATGTTTCTAGGCAAATAGTTGCCATGGGATGCAGACCAACTTATAGAATAGGATTCGTAACAGATAATGGTAATCAAATAATTGATGTGCTTAATTTAAACTTTGATGTTCCATACGAAACAGAAATGAAACTGAATAAAATTCCAGGCGTCGTAGAAAACGGTATTTTTTCGGCAAGAAAAGCCGATGTAGTTATTGTGTCTGATGGAGAGAGAACCTACGAGTTAGAGTAATTTCTCTATTTTGCTAAGTATACTTTGATCGTTAGGTTCTATATTACTGGAAAACACATGTGTTTCCGAACCATTTTTTGAAATCAAGATTTTCGTAAAGTTCCAAGAAGGTGGCTGACCTGTCTTTTCGTTTAAGCTTTTGTAAAAAGTATTAGCTTTGTTACCTTTTACGCTTGAAGTAGCAAATAATGGAAAGGTAACTCCGTAACTTGATTCACAGAAATCTTTTACTTTTTCTTCGGAACTGTATTCTTGAAACATGAAATCTCTGGAAGGAAATCCTAAAATTACAAAATCTTCTTTATTATATTTTGAATAAAGTTTTTGAAGGTTTTCATATTGGTAAGTAAAGCCGCATCTACTAGCAACGTTAACCACCATTATGACTTTGTTCTTGTATTTACAGAGGTTTTCATAATTTTGAGAATCTAAGATTCTAATCTCATGATCTAAGAACGACGGGCAATTATCATTAACTTTTTCCGAACCTATTGCAAAGCTATAAGCGGAGAAAATTAAAAAAAATAAGTAAAAGTATTTCATAATTAAAAATATTGTGTCTTTTTACTATAAATCAATACTTTTGTATTCTCTTTAACCCTGTTAAACAATTTAATTACATCCTTATTCTTCATTCTTATACAACCAATTGAGGCAGGCTTGCCGATAAGTCCCTCTTCGGCAGTGCCGTGGATATAAATAAATCTTTCTTTTGAATCCACCTCTCCGCCCTTATTTATTCCCTCCTCAAGCCCGTCTAACCATAGTATTCTTGATGTGATCACATCTTCGGGAATATCAATTTGTTCTCTAATAGGTTCAATTACTTCTTGAGTCCATTTTCTACCTTTCAACACAGCCCCAAAGGGTAAATTTTCACCAATCTTTTCTGCGACAATGTGTTCACCAAATGGAGTTTTATAACTATTTTTTTCATTCCCTAATCCATTTACTGATGATGATATAGGGTAGGTGTAAGTTCTAAATCTTGATTTATAAATTAACTCTTGTTTATCAATATTTATTAAAATGTAAGAGTCATTTTTATTTTGATTTATAAAGTCTTGGACAAAATCATTGTTTAAATTTTTGTCACTCATAGTAGTAGCACATCCAATAAAAAGAAATGAAAGAAAAAAAATTTTATAAATTTTCACTTATTTGTTTTTAAATTTTAAAAAACAAAACCCCAGAAGGATTAATAATAAAACTGTAATAAAAGGTATTTTACCGTAATTATTTATGGGAGTTGAGCCTGAAAAAAATTGGATAGTCTGATTAAGATTTTCAAAATTATTTTTTTTATCTAACTCATTATCTAATTTAATGAAAGAGATGACCTTTCCTTTTTCATCAATAATTGCACTTATGCCGCTAGTGGTGCTCCTGATCAAGGGCTTTCTGCTTTCTGAAGCCCTGAATCTAGCAATTTGAAGATGTTGATGAGGCCCAATGGTTTTTCCAAACCAAGCGTCATTACTAGCTGTGAATAATAAGTTGCTCTCTGAAGCGTACTTAAAGAATAAATCTTGATATGCAACTTCGTAACATATAGAAGCAAAAATAGAAAAATTTTCTCCATGAATAAGACTATTATTTTTTGCTGCGTTAACTTCTGGTCTAGAAAAATTGAAGAAATTAAAAAAATAATTAAAGAAATCATAAGGAACATATTCTCCAAACGGCACAAGAACTTCTTTATCGTATTTTCCCTCCAAGTTACCAAAACTTATCAAAGAATTATAAATTTTGTCTTCATTTTCAGATAATGTTCCCGCAATTACACCAATATTTGCTTTTTCAGTTAATGCTAAGAAAGGTTTTATATAAAATTGAAAATTGGAAAACTTGCCAGGCAAAAATACCTCTGGGAAAAAAAATAGTTTGGGTGTTTCAGGCTCATCAATTAGTCTAGATGATTCTTTAAGTAATAAGCCTCCCATGATGTCAGTAGACTCTCTTCTTCCTGAGGGAGTCCATTTTTCTTTAATACCTATATTTGGTTGAACGACTACAACATCCACCTCTGATGTAGATTTTGTCCAGCCAATATCTTTTAGATTTGCGTTTATTAAAAAGACAAATGCGATCAAGAAGCTGCTTGCAATAATATAGGCAGAATTGAGTTTTTTTAAACTATTGGAAAACTCCAAAATAAGGGTTGATAAAAAGACAATTAAGAAGGATGTTCCAAAAATTCCGGCTATAGGAATGAATCCGTTTATCAAGAAATTGTCTAAAGCTGAATAACCAAGGTACAACCAAGGAAAACCTGAAAGTAAAAATTCCCTGAGCCATTCAAAAATAACCCATATCGAAGGAAACAACATCAATCTGCTAAAAAAATTTTCTTGTCTTAGAAAGTTGTATAGAAAAAAAGACATAGCTTGAAAAATTGATAAAAAGGCAGCTAGTAATATTGTTAGGACATAAGAGACTATTGGGCTAGCACCTCCATAAACACTAATGCTATTTTCTATCCAAAATATTCCAAAAAACCAAAACCCTAATCCAAAAAAATATCCTATTATGAAAGAATCTTTTGATCCGTTTTTATTAAGAATGACTAATATTAGTAAAGGAATTATGTGAGCCAGCACCCAGAAATTAAAAGGTTCGAAAGCTAGAATTAAAAGGGTACCTAAAAAGAAAGAAAATACCGTTTTTAAAATCATTTAAACATCAGCTTAACAAAAAAAAATGAGTTCTACTTCAGCCAAAAACTTATTTTTTTATTTTCTAAAAGTCTGCAAGTTTCGAAAATTGGAAGCCCTACAACGTTTGAATAACTTCCAACAATTTTTTCTATAAAAGTAGCTCCAAGACCTTGGATTGCATAGCCGCCAGCCTTGTCAATTGGCTCTCCAGTTTTCCAATACCTCAAACACTCATCACCGTTGAGTTGTCTAAAATGAACCTCGCTTTCAACTATTTCAAAGCTAATATTTGCATCTTCTGAGCTAGCATTTAAAAGATCTGCAATGGCTACGCAGGTAAATACTTGATGAGACCTTCCAGACAGCTCCAATAGCATTGAAATACAATGGTCTTGGTCTACAGGTTTTCCGAAAATTTGGTTATCTAAGGACACCACTGTATCTGCAGTAATGACAGGAATAATTTTTTCTCTTTTTTCTTGAATTATTGCTAGTGAATTAAGAGCTTTTTCTTTGGTATTTCTCTCTACAAATTCTAAAGCGGACTCATTCGGAAGTATTTCTTCTTTAAAATTACATTTTAAAATTTCAAAATTTACACCTAATAAATCTAGAATTTCTTTACGTCTAGGAGACTGAGAGGCGAGATAAATACTCGACACTATTTAATTTTATCTTCTTTATAAATGACGTGTTTTCTTACTACAGGATCAAATTTTTTAATTTCTATTTTGTCTGGAGTGTTAGTTTTATTTTTATCTGTAGTGTAATAATGGCCGGTTCCTGCTGAAGAAACTAGTTTGATTTTTTCTCTCATATTTTTTCCCCTCTAGCTCTGATTTCACTAAGAACAGTGTCGATCCCTTTCTTATCAATTATTCGTAATCCTTTCGCAGATACATTTAAAGAAACGAATTTATTTTCAGATTCAACCCAGAATTTGTGCTTATGAAGGTTAGGCATGAATCTTCTTCTTGTTTTATTAATAGCTTTAGAAACATTATTACCTGACATGGGGGTTTTGCCCGTAACTTGACAAATTTTACTCATACATAGCCTCTCTGAGGAGTGATTTATACCAGAATCTTAGTCTTTAGGAAACCTAAATCAGGTTATAATTCTGTTCAAATGAGTAATTTGGCCAACAAAAATATCCTTCTTTGTGTCACTGGAGGTATTGCTGCCTATAAGGCAGCGGAATTAGTAAGGCTTTTTAAAACCGCTAATGCATTTGTGAGAGTTCTAATGACTCAAGGAGCTCAAGAATTTATAACTCCACTTACAATGCAAGCTCTATCAGGTGATAAGGTACACACAGATCTTCTCAACACAGAAGCCGAGGCAGCAATGGGACACATAGAACTTGCAAAATGGAGTGATCTAATTGTTGTTGCTCCTTGTTCAGCTAATTCGTTATCAAAATTAGCTGAAGGAAGAGGAGATGACTTATTTTCTGCAGTCTGTTTGGCTTCGGAAAGTGATTTATTTGTGGCGCCAGCAATGAACCAGGCAATGTGGAAAGATATGAGAACTCAAAAAAATTTGAAAAGAATAATTAAATTCGGAGCAAAAATCATTGGGCCCGCATCTGGAGAACAAGCTTGCGGCGACATTGGTGAGGGGAGAATGACTGAGCCAAAAGAAATTTTTTCAGAAATTGAAAATGAAATTGAGTGTGGCTTGCTAGCTGGAAGAAAAGTTTTGATAACAGCTGGCCCAACTCAGGAAATGATTGATCCTGTAAGATTCATTTCTAATAAAAGTTCAGGAAAAATGGGCTTTTCACTTGCAGAAGAGATTAAAAATCAAGGCGCAATTGTTACTTTGATATCCGGGCCAGTTAATTTGGACACGCCCGATAAAGTAAAAAGATTTGACGTTCAATCTGCAAAAGAAATGCAATCAAAAGTAGAAGAGTTAATAGAAGATTGTGATATTTTTATTTCAGCTGCAGCAGTAGCAGATTTCAAACCAAAAAAATATGAACAGAAAAAAATTAAAAAAGGTTCTGAAGTCCACCAAATGAAAATAGAGTTAGATAAGAATTTTGATATTTTAAAGACAGTTACTGATAAAAAATTAAACTTGAAAACTGTAGGTTTTGCAGCTGAAACTGAAGATTTAATAAACAATGCTGAAAAAAAACTGGTTGAAAAAAATTTAGATCTTATCGTCGCAAATGATGTGTCAGACCAGTCAATTGGATTTGATTCAGATGAAAATGAAGTAACTCTAATTACCAAATTAGAAAAGAAGAAAATAAAAAAAACTTCCAAGAAAAATGTATCAAAAAAGATTATTGAGTTCATTGCACAAAAGGTAATCAATGATTAGATGGATTTTCACAAGATTGCTTGGATTTTTTCTTCCTTCTTTGCTTTCAAGTTTTTTTCAGAACAGTACTAAAGGAGAAGCTGGAAAAATTGAAGTTGAATTCAAAATATTAGACAACCGATTAGGTAATGAAATACCACTGCCTAAATTTCATACTAGTGGATCTGCAGCCATTGATCTAAGAACTAACATTAAAGAAACTTGTAAATTAGGAGCCAATGAAACGAAATTATTTTCTACTGGTTTCGCAATACATATTAAAGATGAGAGATTTGCTGCTCTTATTTTACCTAGATCAGGTTTAGGACATAAAGATGGAATAGTCTTAGGAAATCTTTCAGGTTTAATTGATTCAGATTATCAAGGCGAGATAATGATTTCCTTGTGGAATAGATCTCAAAAGGAATTTACAGTTGAACCAGGTGATAGAATAGCCCAGATGCTTTTTTTTAGCGTTTTTACCCCCGACTTTAAATTAGTAAAAAATTTTGATAAATCTGAAAGAGGAATTGAAGGATTTGGCTCTTCTGGTAAGATTTAAATGTTATGACAATTCCAGTAAATAAAACTCTTCAGGAAAATTTCAAATGGCGAGTGGAATTAACTCCGAACAATACAGCTCATAAATTTTTAGACAGAGAGACAACATTTAAGGAGCTTGACTTACTATCTAATAAAGTGGCAAACGGTATTGTGGCGGAAGGTTGTAAGAAAGACGCTAGAGTAGCCTATTTGGGAAAAAATTCAGATTATTTTTTCGAAGTTTTATTGGGAACTATTAAATCCGCAACAGTGGCGGTAGGGGTAAATTGGAGATTAGCTCCTCCTGAAGTTTTGTATGTTATAAACGATTCTAAAAGTGAAATAGTTTTCGTAAGTGAAGATTTTTATCCTGTTATAGATCAAATAAAAGACGATTTAGAAACGGTCAAAAAAATAATTGCTGTAGATGACAAACATTCAGAACATGAAGGCTATTTATCATGGAGAGACTCTAAACCGGAATCAGAAATCATCATTGAAACAAATATGGACGATGATGTGATTCAACTTTATACATCTGGAACAACTGGGCATCCCAAAGGAGTACAAATAACTAATGGAAATTTTTCAGCAGCAAATGATTCAGTTCAAGATAGCGTTCCTTTTGCTGAAAATGAAACTAACTTAGTTTGCATGCCAGGCTATCATATCGCTGGAACAAATTGGGGAATATGGGGATTATTGCACGGTTGCAGAAATATAATAATTGCAGATGTCGATCCAAATCTAATTCTAGATTTGATAGAAACTGAAAAGGTAAGACACTCTTTATTCGTTCCTGCAGTGATTTTATTTTTAATATCAAATCCTAAAGCTCAGGAGACGGATTTCAGTTCTTTGGATTTTGTTTTATATGGAGCTTCTCCAATTGCAGACGATACAATTATTAAAGCACAAGAGATAATGAATTGTGATTTATATCAAGTCTATGGGCTGACAGAAACTACGGGAGCAATAACAATTATGATGCCAGAAGATCATGATAAGGAAAGAAACAAACTAAGATCCTGTGGCAAACCTTTGAATGGAGTTGAAATTAAAATTATTGGAGATGAGGGACAAGAACTATCTACCGGAGAAATTGGAGAGGTTATTACAAAAAGTGCTTTAAATATGAAAGGTTATTGGAACAAATCTGATGCTACTAAAGAAGCAATTCAAAATGAATGGTTTTTTTCAGGAGATGCTGGGTTCTTTGATGATGAAGGTTATCTTTATATTCATGACAGAGTCAAAGATATGATTGTTTCAGGAGGAGAAAATATTTATCCAGCTGAAGTTGAAAATGCTCTTATGAGTAATCCAGATATCATTGATGCTGCAGTGATTGGAATTCCAGATGAAAAATGGGGGGAAAGTGTTAAGGGTTTTGTTGTGCTCAAAGATGGAGCAAAATTAAATGAGGTAGATATTATTTCTTACACAAAAACACAAATTGCTGGATATAAATGTCCAAAAAGTATAAATTTTATAGACATGCTACCAAGAAATCCGTCAGGAAAAGTTTTAAGAAGGGAGCTGAGAGAGCCTTTTTGGGAAGGCATTGAAAGAAAGGTTGGCGGATAACGTATTACTTTCTTAAATTCATAGGGTCTTTAAAGTAGACGTAAAAAGATACTACAAACACGAAAGCTAATAAAAAATAAGTAAAGTACTCTACAAATACCGCTCCTAGAAAATATCCAGTTAAAACATATACAGCAGTCCATGCAGGAGCGGATAAAAATTCTACTGGAAAAAAAAGTTTTGACTTCATCCCCAGTGTTCCTGCTGTCAAAGGAACTAAACACCTTAATGGGCCAACAAATCTTCCTAAAGCAACGCTTAAGATTCCATATTTTTTTATAAAAACCCTTGCCCTTTCAACATAGGGTTTTTGTTCTTCCGGAAACCAGCTGATCACTTTATTACCAATAAGCTTCCCCAATAAGTAACTTATAGAATCACCAACAATCATTCCTAAAGTTGCATAGATAAAAATTTCTACAGGACCGATTCCTACACTTGCTGCTAATGCACCTATTCCAGGCACAATTAAGGTTGCTGGAGTAAATAAACCTACAATTATTAAAGACTCTAAAAATACTAAAGTGAAAGCGGCCCAGTTGATCCATTCAGTATTATTTGTGAGAAATTCAAGGATATTACTAAAATCGAACATTAATTAATTAAGTTAATATGCAGACAATTAATTTATTGCAATAATACAATACATGAATGATAAAAACTTATCAGATTTAGATGAATTACTAAAAAAAGCAAACGAAGTAAAAGACGAGGTCAGCTCTTCAACCTTTGAGCAAAAAAATAGAGCTTTGAAGGAAGCAGCCCAGTCATTGAACGATTCTAGAGAAACTCTTAAATCTGCAAATGACTTAGATATGGAAGATGCGTCAAAAAAAGATTTATTAGAGAGCTTTATTGATCGATTAAAATTAAATGAACAAAGGATTGACTCGATGATTTCTGGAATTCACAAAGTTATCGATTTGAAAGATCCTGTTGGACAGATGAGTGATAAAACTACTTCGCCTTCTGGATTCCTTGTCTCAAAAATGAGGGTTCCACTGGGAGTGATTGGAATTATTTACGAATCTAGACCAAATGTTACAGCTGATGCATCGGCCCTGTGTCTTAAATCAGGAAATGTAAGCGTTTTGAGGGGAGGATCTGAAGCTATAAATTCTAATAAGGCAATTGAAAAATGTATGATTGAAGGATTATTAGCTGCGAAAATGCCTAAAAACTCAATACAACTTTTAAAAAATCAAGACAGAGCTTTGGTAGCTGAAATGATAAAAAGGGACAAGGAAATTGACTTAATCATTCCAAGGGGTGGAAAAAATTTAATTCAAGTAATTGCAAAAGATTCAAGTGTTCCAGTTTTGAAACATTACGATGGACTTTGTCATGTCTATATTGATGAAAAAGCAGACTTTAATAAGGCCAAAGATATTGCTTTAAATGCCAAAACTTATCGATATGGAATATGTGGCGCAATGGAAACTTTATTAATTTCTGAAAAGATCTCTTCTTCATTGGTGTCAGATATAATTAAATCTTTTGAAGCAAAATCAGTAGAAATTAGGGGATGCGAACTTACTTGCAAAAGTTTTGACGTTTCGCAGGCAAGTGAGAAAGACTGGACAAGTGAATATTTGGCTCCAATCCTTTCTATTAAACTAGTTAAGAATGTTAACGAAGCCATAGAGCATATAAATTTTTATGGTTCAGGACATACCGATTGTATAGTTACTGAAGACGAAAAAGCTAAAGAGCTATTCTTAAGAAAAGTTGATTCTAGTTCTGTTATGCATAATTTACCTACTTGCTTTGCAGACGGATTTGAATATGGGCTTGGAGCAGAAGTAGGAATATCGACAGATAAACTTCATGCCAGAGGACCTGTTGGTTTAGAAGGATTAACGAGTGAAAAATTTATTGTTGAGGGTAATGGCCAAATACGTGCTTGAATATTGATGAGTGACACCATCGGCATTTTTGGAGGCGCTTTTGACCCCGTGCATAATGGACATGTTAGTTCTATTCTTGAATTGAACGAAAAAATAGATTTTTCTGAGTTAAAAATAATTCCATGCAACATCCCTGCACAAAAAGAGAAGACTATTGCGTCTAATGACGAAAGATTGCACATGCTTAATTTGGTCTTTGATAAATACGATAATATAAATATCGACTCGTTTGAACTTGATAAAAGTGGAATTTCTTACACTGTTGATACATTAGAAGCCATAACCAAAAAAAATAAAAATGGCCAGCATCTTACTTTGATTATGGGATTGGATGCATTTTTGAATTTAACTAGTTGGAAAAAATACGAGAGAATATTAGAACTTTCTTCAATTTTAATATTAAAAAGGCCTAATTATGAGTTAGATAGAAAATATCTTACTCAGTTTGAACAAGAGATTACAGATGATCTTGAAACTTTTCTTAATTCTACAGGCAAAATAATTTTTTTTACTTTATCACAACTCGATATTTCGTCCTCAGAAATAAAAAAAGCAATTAAAAATAATAAATCTTATGAAGAATATCTTGATAAAAAAGTTACAAAATTTATTAATGATAAGTCAATTTATAAATGACAAAAAAAACCTTACAGATTATCGATGATACCCTCAAGGAAATAAAAGCCCTTGATACAAAGAAGTTGAATCTAACTAAAATTAATTCTTTTACAGATATTTTGTTTGTTACAAGCGGCACATCCTCAACGCATATGTCTGCAATATCGAATAAGTTAATTAGGGCGCTAAAAAAAAATAAGGTTGAGATAATAAATTTAGAAGGTAAAAATTCTTCAGATTGGGTTTTATTAGATCTTGGAGATATTGTTATAAACGTAATGTCAATTTCAGCTAGAGAGTACTATGATCTTGAAAGTCTTTGGGATGATTCTCTAACATGAAGGGAAAAGATTTTTTATCTGGCCAAAATATCTTAAAAAGAATATTTTTTCTTCTGATTCCTTTTGGGATACTCCTTTTTTTAGCTTTTCTTCAAATAGTAAATTTAATGATTTTTCAATCAGAAAAATTTATAACTCAAGCAGACTCTAATAGAATTTTGAAAGAGAAGGTATTCCCTCCTAGAGGATTAATTTATGATACGAACGATCAAATTATAGTAAATAATTTCATTCGACAAGACTTAGTTCTTACTCCTAATTTTATAGATAATCATTCAGAATACTTATCGTTTATTTCAGAATTATTGGATGTTGAAAAAAATGTTTTAGAGAATATTTTTTACGAAAAATTGAGCGAAATAAAGCCATTTCAATCCTTCACACTATTGAGAAATTTAAATGACGAACAATTAGCAAAATTTAAATTGAATTCCAATAAATTGCCTGGAACTGAAATTATTCCAAGTTTTTCAAGAAATATATTATTTGGCGAAAGTATCGGTTCAACGATAGGTTACTTAGGTTTTGCTTCCAAGCAGAATATATTAAATAATCCAAAATTAAGAAACTTCAATGATCAGCAAATTGGTTTAACAGGAATAGAGAATGAATTTGATGAAGAATTGAGAGGCATACCTGGGTATAGATTTTCTGAAAAAGATGTTAATGGAAATGTTTTAGAAGTATTAGATACCGAACCATCAATGAAGGGCAAAAATATAAAACTTTCTATCGATATAGAACTTCAAGAAAGTCTTTATAGAGAGTTCGAAGGAAGAAAAGGGGCATTGATTGCGATCGAACCTGATACAGGTCTCATAAGAGCCATGATTAGTTCGCCATCTTATGATCCAAATTATTTTAATAATTTAAATTTTGAAGAAATTAAATTAATTTTAAATAATGAAAATAGCCCTTTATTTAATAGGGCAATATCTGGTCAATATCCTCCAGCTTCGACACTTAAGCCATTTATCGGATTAGTAGCTTTAGAGGAAAATATCATTTCTTGGAAAGATAAAATTTTAGATGAAGGAGAATTTTTTGTTGAAGGAGACGATAGGCCTTATCGAGGATGGAAAGAGGGAGGTCATGGAGAAGTCGATATGGAAAAAGCCATCGCAGAATCATCGGATGTTTATTTTTACAATATAGCATTTGATTTAACCATCACTTCAATATCACCGTTTTTAGAAAAATTTGGATTTGGAAAGTCCTCTGAGCTTTTTATTAACGAAAATAATGGCATTCTGCCAAATAAAAAATGGAAACTTGGTCAGCAAGGGGAGTTTTGGTTCAAAGGAGATACGATAAATATGGCTATAGGTCAGGGTTTTATTTTAGCTACACCGCTTCAAATAGCTTTGGCTTATTGTGCGCTTATAAACGGAGGAGAATTATTAACACCAAGAATCGTTGAATCTATTGGCGGAGAAAATACAAAATCTTCTTCAAAAAAAATAGTATTAAAAGATAAGAAAAATTTGGATTATATACAAGATGCTCTAATAGCTGTTGTTGAGTCAAATACTGGCACTGCAAATAATATTTATGACTCTGAACTTAGAATTGCAGGTAAAACTGGTACCGCTCAAGTAAAAAGCATACTTGATGATAAAAAATATCAAGAAATAAGAGAAAACATTTTGCTTAGGGATCATGCATTATTTGTTGGTTATGGACCTATTGAAAATCCAAATTTAGTGGTTGTGGCAATTGTTGAAAATGGAGAAAGTGGGAGCCTTGTAGCGGCTCCTATTGTAAAAAAAGCAATAGATTTTTTTCAAAAAAATGAGTAGAAAACCCTTAGATTATTCAATAAACCTGCACTTAGGAGCTTCAAAAAGAAAGATGTCTATGGATATTTGGATTCTTTTATCCGTTTTGATCCTGAGCTTATTTGGCGTCTCTATGATTTATAGTGCAAGCCAATCAATAGAAATGGCAATGAGACAAAGTATATATTTATTTTTAGGTTTTTCCTTGCTAATTCTGATTTCATTTTCAAATTACAGAAAAATGGAACCTTTCTACCTTTATTGCTATTGGCCTGGACTATTTTTTTTAATTTTGGTTCTGATATTTCCAAGTGAAAACTCAGAAACCAAGAGATGGATTGATTTTGGCATTTTCACTTTCCAACCCTCAGAGTTAATGAGGTTTTTGATCCCACTTTCAGCATCTGCATTTTTATCTAGAAAGCCCTTAGTTTCAAATTTTGATTATTTAACTGTTTTTGTTTTTACTATACTAGCGACTTATTTTGTTTTACTACAGCCAGACCTAGGCACTTCATTAATTGTTCTTTTATCAGGTTTAATTCCTATTTTATTAGGAGGTTTATCTTGGGTATTAATTAGCTTGGGAGTTTTTTCAGTTTTTCTTTCTTTGCCAGTAATTTGGTTTTCATTATATGAATACCAACAACAAAGAATAATTACATTATTTAATCCCGAAGCAGACATTTATGGGTCTGGATGGAACATTGCACAATCAAAGATTGCTATAGGTTCCGGAGGAACCTTTGGTAAAGGATATTTAAATGGTTCTCAGAGCCAACTAAATTTTATTCCAGAAAGCCATTCAGATTTTATATTTGCAGTTATTTCTGAAGAGTTTGGATTGCTGGGAGTATTGTTTTTGTTTGTTATGTATGGATTGCTCATTTACAGATTGTTCTTAATTTCAATAAATCATCAAAATAGATTTGCAAAGATATTATCGGCAACACTTTCTATGATATTGCTCGCTTATATTTCGATAAATATATGTATGGTTATTGGCTTGCTTCCTGTGGTTGGAATGCCATTACCTTTTGTCAGCCAAGGAGGTACAGCCTTGATTATAAATTTAGTTACAATAGGAATTATTTTATCCTTAAGAAGGGAAACTTAAATGAAATATAGCTTCTTTTTATGTATTTTTTTCTGTTCTTACTTATATTCTAGTTACTTAGATAGAGACGAAGTTCATGAATTTATTGATTTTATGGCAGATGAGCATAATTTTGACAAATCATACTTGGTAGAAATTTTTTCAAAAGCCGAAAAACAACAAAACATTATTGACTCTATGAATAAACCTGCCGAGAAAGTAGTTTCATGGGATCAATATAAAAGTAGAGTTTCTTTTTTTAGAATACAAAGCGGGAAGGTTTTTCTGAATACTTATGCTCGTTGGTTCGATAAAGCTGAAAAAGATTTTGGAGTCCCTAGAGAAATAATAGCAGCAATAATTGGTTTAGAAACAAATTATGGAGGTTATAAAGGTAAAATCAGAGTTATAGATGCGCTCAGTACAGCTGCATTTGACTACCCACGAAGAAGACCTTTTTTTAAAAAACAACTTGAAGAGTTTTTTCTACTTTCTAGAGAGGAGAATTTTGAAATTACTTCAGTAAGAGGCTCGTATGCTGGAGCTATGGGATTCGCACAATTTATGCCAGACAATTATAGAAAATTAGCTTTAGATTTCGATGGAGACGGAAAAAGAGATATTATGAATAATGCAGCAGATGCTATAGGAAGTGTTGCAAATTTTTTATCTTCGGAAGACGGAAATAAAAGGGGCTGGGACAGAGAAGGCTTCATAGCGCTTCCAGCTGAAGCCAAAAGAAAAAAGAAAACTATCAAATCTTCATTTAAATTAGTTCCCTATAATGAATTAGAAATTTTTTATGATGGAAATAATTACGATTTTATAAAGGAATACATACAAATTTCATTATTTCCCAAAAATGAAGAAAGAGACGAATTTTGGATTGGCGATAAAAATCTTTATGCTATTACAAGGTATAATCCTAGTTCTAAATATGCAATGTCAGTTTTCCTTTTAAGCGAGGAATTAAAAAATTAGATGTATTTATGAAACTAATCTATTTTATAAGTTTACTTTTTCTTAGTTTGTTTTCTTTTACTCAAGCTTTGATTCCTAATGCGCCACAACTATCTGCTACCAGTTATCTTTTATTAGATGCCAAAACTTTGAAAATTATCTCAGAAGATAATTCTAATCAATCAACTGGTCTAGCGAGTATTACTAAAATAATGACGGCTTATGTAGTAGCCGATCAAATTAGCAAAGGTTTTTTAAAAAATGATGCGCTCGTAAAGATTAGCGAAAAATGCTGGCGTACAGAAGGTTCAAGAATGTTCGTAAAAGAGGGAACGGAAGTTTCAGTTGAGGATCTCATGTTGGGAATTATAGTTCAATCCGGAAACGATGCTAGTTGTGCCATAGCTGAGCATATTGCTGGATCAGAATATGATTTTTCACTTTTGATGAACGAATATGCAAAAGATATGAAATTAGAAGAAACCAACTTCATGAATCCTACTGGATTGCCAGATGTTAATCATTACTCCACAGCAAAAGATATTGCTAAGCTTAGCATTAGACTAGTGGAAGACTACCCTGAAACTTATAAAATTTTTAGTCAAAAAGAATTCACTTACAATGATATAAGACAATTAAATAGAAATAGTTTGCTTTGGCAAGACGATTCTATAGATGGAATAAAAACAGGCCATACTTCAAGCTCAGGTTATTGTATGGTCTCTTCAGCAAAAAGAGGCGATATGAGATTAATTGCTGTTACCTTAAACAGCTCCTCTGAAAAGGCAAGGTTACGAGACAGTAGAAGATTATTGGATTATGGATTTAGATATTATTCAACAAAGAAGATTCTCTCTAAGTACGAAACAGTCTCATCAGTTGAAGTCTGGGCGGGGAACCAAGATAATTTAAATCTGGGTCCAGCGGAAGATATTTATTTGACTCTGACAAAGCCGGAATTCAACTCTTTGGAATTAATTGTTTCGAAAAATTTAGGTGTAAAAGCTCCTATCAAAAAAAATGATGTTTTAGATTCTTTGGACCTTTTTGTTGATGGAAAAAAACTAAAAAGTGTCGATTTGGTTGCAGTAAAAAAAGTTGATTCAAAAGGTTTTTTATCATCTACATTTGAAGCTGTGGGTTTTTATATCTATAGTTTTTTTATGCAAGATGAAGTTAACTAATGTCTATTTGTTACTTGAATGGCGCTTTTTTGGAGCTAGATAAAGCTTCAATTTCTCCTTTAGATAGGGGTTTCCTCTTTGGCGATTCTGTTTATGAAGTTATAGCGGCTTACAAGAAAAATCTTTTTAAGATAGATGATCATTTAGATAGGTTAGAAAAGAACTTAAAATCTTTATCTATAAATATTGATTTAGATAATCTTGAAATTGAGTCTATTGTAAGGAAAGTTTGTGAAAAGAACTCAGAAGAAAATCAAATAATTTATCTCCAAATCTCTAGAGGAGTAGAAGCCATCAGAAATCACATTCCGAGAGAAGACACTGAGCCAACAATTTTTATCTGTTCATTTGAGCTGAAGAATCTCCCAAGCGAAAATAATGATTCAATAAAGGCAGTTTTAAATCCTGATATACGTTGGAAAAAAAGCTCGATAAAATCTAACTCTTTACTTGCTAATGTACTCTACAAGATGCAAGCAAATGATGCAGGCTACGATGAGCTATTAATGAGTGATAATGGATTTTTAACTGAAGGTGCAGTCAGCAATGTTTTTTGCGTAAAGAAAAATAAAGTTTTTACTCCTCCTCTAGAGTCAAATATCCTTCCCGGAGTCACAAGAAAAATTATTATCGAAATAATAAGAGAGTTAAATCTGTCTTATGAAGAAGCAAAGATAGATGAAGAGTTTTTATTTGATTCTGATGAGCTCTGGATAACTAATACTACGAAGGGAATACTTCCAGTAATTGAACTAAACAAGAAAAAAATTGGAGATGGAACTAAAGGAGAAATTTATCGTTCAATTATGAAAGCCTTTCTAAAGAAAATTGAGGAGAGCATAATTTAACTACAATTTCTTCACTTGAATTCCAAAAATCAGTTCTTCCCATTTTAAAGTCTCTGTCAAGTTTTGCTAATTCTTTTTTAAGATGAATTATTGAATTTAATTCTAATTTACTAGTTTTCTTCTTTAAGTTGGTTAAGTAACTTCTGGGGCCAGGAAAATAAGTTTCAGGATTTTCTTTTATCAAAAGCAACCTCTCTAATTCTCTAAAAAGAAACCACAAAACTACCGGTTCAGCTACTTTCTTTATTTTAAGACTTTTAAATATTTTTAAACTTGTATCTAAGTCATCGTTTAAAATCGAATCAGATAAATTAAATATTTCGTAGTCTGAACTTTCAATAATTGAAGTTTCTTTGGAAGAATTTAAAGCTTTCAAAAATTTAATTTCTTGCATAGCAGCAAGACAATTACCTTGAGTTTTTTCCACTATTAAATTTAAAGTCTCTTGCGGTAAATTAACTAAGTTTACTTTAGCTTGTTGAGCAACCCAGCCCTTGAATTGATTTGGATATATTTTTTTGACTTCAATGATTTCTGTAAAATTACTTAATTCTTTGAACCATTTTTTTGTAGTCAATCTCTCTACTTTATTTATTGAAATAATTAGAGTTTTATCAGAATTTATTTGCTTGCAAAAGTCTAAAAATTTTTCTGTGTTATCTTTAGTAATAGATGAATTCAGCCTTAAATCCAAAATTTTTTTTTCACTAAACAAAGAAGATTCATTTTCTTTAAATAAATGTTCTAATTTAAAAGAGGAATCGTTACTGAAAAAAATTTCTCTTATAAGAAAATCTTTATTTTTTAGATGCTTTATTAATTCATCTCTTTTTAGTTCTATTAAAAAAGGTTCAGCTCCATGAATTGTATATATATTGGTTATTTGCATTACAGAGCAGAAAAATTTGAAAGTCTGAAAGTTATTTCATTTAAAGCTTGTTTAAAGAAATTTATTTTTATTTCTTCTATTTTCTGTTCATTAGATAAAATACTGTCGGTATCGTATGCAAAATTTTCATTCGTAAAGAATTCTATAAACTCTTTATTTGAATTATTTTTTAAATAAAAATCTAATTGATAATCTAAAGTTCCAACTGCAGGAAAGAAATTCTCATCGGTAGTATTTAAGAACTTTCCGATTCTATGATTAGTAATTTCAATTTCTACATCAGCATTTTCTTGGGATGACAATCTGAGGTTTAAAAACGAGCTACTTTTTCTGATTTCAGAAAGTAACGATTGGTTAAGTGGGTTATTTTTAAAAGAAACAAAAACGTTTAAAGGCTCTTTCTCAAGATTATTCACTGGCGAATATCCACAACCTAGTAAAATAAATAAAATTATGAATTGGTAAAACTTCATTTAACGACAAAATTAATCAATTTTTTCTCTACAAATATTACCTTAAGGACCTCATTACTTGATAAAAATTTTTCTACATTTTCTATTTTTTTTGCTTTATCGATAATAATTTCCCTACTTTCACCCAAATTTACTTTTAATAATCCTCTTAGCTTTCCATTAACTTGTACTACAAATTCTATTTCATTTGACTCAAGTTTTAATTCGTCAAATTCTGGCCATGGATTATCTTCAATTTTATTATCATTCAATTGATCCCACAGCTCATGACAGATATGTGGTGAAATGGGATAAAGCATTAACAAACTTTTATTAATAATATTTCGTAAAATTTTATTTTTTTTTATTGACACTTTTGTTTCTAAGAAATTTTCTGGTATGAAATTTATTAATTCCATTACCGAAGAAATTGCTGTATTAAAAGACTGCCTTCTTTCAAAGTCATCAGTGACTTTTTTTATTGTTTGATTAAGCTTCACAGTTAATTCTTCGAAAATTTCCTCATCCTTTGTATCTAATATTTCTTGATTTTTTACTGAATAAGTTAAATTCCAAAGTTTATTCAAGAATTTAAACGATCCTTTCAATCCGTCATTAGACCATTCAAGGGATTGATTTGGTGGTGCAGCAAACATGGAAAACATCCTAACCGCATCAGAACCAAATTCTTTAATCAGTTCTTTCGGATTAACAACATTACCCTTTGATTTTGACATTTTGGAGCCATCTTTAAGGACCATTCCTTGACATAACAAATTTGTAAAAGGTTCTCTAGTTTTCAAAAGATTTAAATCATTCATTGCCTTGCAAAAGAATCTTGAATATAAGAGGTGTAAAATTGCATGTTCTATACCTCCTATATATTGGTCCACTGGCAACCAGTAGTCTGCTTCGTCATCAAATATTTTGTCTTTAGATTTATAGGATGCAAATCTTGCAAAATACCATGACGATTCGACAAAAGTATCAAAAGTATCCTTATCTTTAATATAAATTTTATCATCAATACTAATCTCTTCTTGGTTGGAAGAAATTTCATTTAAGTCAGAAAATGGCAAAACATCATTTGGATTTTTTTTATTTATCATCATCGGGATTGGCGCTCCCCAGCTTCTTTGCCTAGAAACCCCCCAATTTCTAAGTCTAAAATTTGTAGACTTATTGCCATACTTTTTTAACTTATTGGGCGCTTCTTCAGATGCTAATCCATTTAAGAAATCTGAATTTATTATTACTCCTTTATTAACAAATGCTTCATTAGAGATATCTACTTTTTCATCCTGATTGTCAATAACTTGTTTTACCTTGATGTTGTATTTTTTTGCAAAATCATAATCCCTTTGATCATGTGCTGGCACTCCCATTAATGCTCCAAAACCGTATGGAAGTACATAATTTCCAATCCAAATTTCTATTTTTTCATTCGTTATGGGATGAAATGCAGTGGCTTCTAATTTGAAACCTTTCTTTTCTGCGAGACTAGAACTTATTTCTGAAGTAGATCCTTTAGAGTTTTCTAAAGTCCATTCTTCAAGTTCTTTGTTTGCTTTGATTAATTTTTTTGTTATAGGATGATTTATAGATAAAGCTATAAAAGTTACTCCCATAATCGTGTCAGGACGCGTGGTGAACACCTTTATTCGATCAGAGATGCTAGTTTCAAAAGAGAATTCCATGCCTTCAGACTTTCCAATCCAATTTCTTTGCATTTGTTTTACTTGTTCTGGCCATCCTTGAAGATTATCAAGTTCTTTTAATAGCTCTTCTGCATAATCTTCGATTTTTAATGCCCATTGACTAATAGTTTTCTTTACAACTTCTGCACCAGATCTCCATCCCTTTCCGTCAATAACCTGTTCGTTAGCTAGAACAGTTTTATCTACGGGATCCCAATTTACTTCGGCTTCCTCTCTTATAACTAAGCCTTTTTTATAAAGTTCACAAAATAACCATTGCTCCCACTTGTAATAATCTTCATCACATGTTTTAAATTCTCTTCGCCAGTCGTAACTAAAACCAAGAGATTTAAGTTGCTTTTTCATGTTTTTGATATTTTGATCAGTCCAGTCTTTGGGAGATACATTATTTTCTATTGCTGCATTTTCTGCTGGGAGACCAAACGCATCCCAACCCATAGGCTGCAAAACATTTTTACCCATCATTCTTTGGTATCTTGAGATTACGTCACCAATCGTATAGTTTCTCACGTGTCCCATATGCAGTTCACCCGAAGGATACGGAAACATACTTAAACAATAAAATTTTTCTTTATCTTTGTTTGCTTCTACTTCAAAGCTTTTATTTTTTTCCCAAAATTCTTGAACTTTTTTTTCAACTTTCGTTGGGTTATAAATTCCTAATTTGTTCATTAGCTAATATCTAGAACGTCCTTTAAATAATTAATAGAAATATCACCTTCATAAAATTTAGGCTCTTTCATGATTATTTCTTGAAGATCTTTGTTGGTCAAAATGCCATCAACAAAAAACTCTTCTAATGCAAAAGACATTCTTTTAATAGCTGATTTTCTATCATGTGAAAAGGCACAAATTTTTGCAATCAGTGCATCATAATATGGAGAAACCGTATAGCCTGCATATAAGTGTGAATCAACCCTTACTCCAATTCCACCAGGAGGATCATATTCCGTTACTTTTCCTGGAGATGGGATAAAAGTTTCTGGATCTTCAGCATTGATCCTGCATTCAATTGCATGACCATATTTTTTTATATCCTTCTGTTTAATTGAAAGCTTTTCTCCTGCAGCAGTTTCTATTTGCAGTTTTACTAAATCTGTATTTGTGATCATTTCAGTCACAGTATGTTCTACTTGAAGCCTAGTATTCATTTCTATGAAATAAAATTCAGAATCTTTATATAAAAATTCGAATGTTCCAACGCCTTTGTATTTCATTTTCTTTAAACAATCTAAGCAAAGTTCGAATAATTCTTCTTTTTTCGACTCATCTAGATTCCATGCTGGAGCTTCCTCAATTATTTTTTGATTTTTTCTTTGAATTGAACAATCTCTTTCAAAAAAATGAAGAGCATTTCCATAATTGTCTGCAATTACTTGAACTTCAATGTGTCTTGGATTTTCAATAAATTTTTCAAGGTAAATTTCATCGCTTCCAAAACTATTTAAGGCTTCTTGTTGTGTTATTCGCATACTTGCTAGTAGTTCAGATTCTTCCCTGACAATTTTTATTCCTTTACCTCCGCCTCCAGCAGCAGCTTTAATTAACAACGGATACCCAATAGAATTGGCTATGTCGATAGTTTCTCTGTTGGTTGCAGAAACTCTTCCACTTCCAGGAACGCACTGCAAACCAGCGGAAGTTGCCATTTCTTTAGCTGAAATTTTATTTCCCATGGTTCTGATAGACTCCGGGTCTGGACCTATAAACGTATATCCACTAGCTATCACTTGTTCTGCAAAGTGATCATTTTCAGCTAAGAAACCCACTCCAGGATGTATTGCATCCACGCCAGATACTTCACATGCGCTTATTAACGCAGGAATATTTAAATAGCTTTTGTTTGATTGCGCTGGGCCAATGCAAATAGCTTCATCTGCCATTTTAACGTGTTTAAGTTCTTTGTCCGGTTCTGAGTAAACTGCAACAGATTTTATCCCCATTTCCTTACAAGCTTTAAGAACACGAAGAGCTATCTCACCTCTATTGGCAATTAATATTTTCTCAAACATTTTTATTCTATGATGAATAGAGTTTGTCCAAATTCGACAGGCTCTGCATCTTCAGGAATTATTTCCACAATTGTCCCACCAAAATCAGCTTTTACTTCATTCATCATTTTCATCGCTTCGATAATGCAAAGAACATCTCCTTCATTAACGCTATCACCGATCTTAACAAAAGTATCGGCGCCTGGATTTGGAGCTCCATAAAAGGTTCCTACCATTGGTGATTTTATTTCTTTACCGGTAACCTTCTTCGTTTCTTCATTATTTGTCACAACATCTTGAACCTTTGATTCTTCCACAACAGGACTACTTTTTTCTGGAACTTGAATTGCAGGAGCGGCCATTAACGCTTGAGATACACTTCCGGCTTTAACTAATTTAACTGATTCTTCTCCTTCCTTTATTTCGATTTCGTTAAGGTTTGAGCTTTCTAACATCTCAATCAATTTTTTTACTTTTCTTATATCCATTTATAAATCTCCAATTTTTTTAATTGCAAAATCTAGAGCGCAAGTGTAACTTTCTTCGCCTAATCCGGAAATGACTCCTAGCGAAATGTCTGAAAAAAAAGATTTTTCTCTAAAACTTTCTCTTCCAAAAATATTACTTATATGAATCTCTATCATTGGTATGTTTACTCCTAAAATCGCATCTCTTAACGCAACACTGGTATGAGTGAATGCACCTGGATTGAAAAGAATTATTTTTACGTTACTTTTTTTAGCTTCTTGGATTTTATCCACAAGCTCATGTTCAGCGTTGCTTTGAAAGCATGTAAGATTTAAATTATTTTCAGCTGCTCGAGCAGAGAGTTTATCTTCAATTTCTTCCAAAGTGCTATTCCCATAAATATCTCTCTCTCTTGAACCAAGAAGGTTTAAATTTGGACCATTCAAAAGAAGTATTTTAGTCATAATCAAGGATTTTAAGAGATTTTAATCAGTATTTCAAAGAAATTAAAAGAAGAAATATTATAAATTTAATTTTTTTTCTTCCTTTTTATAACAATATCTTTCATTAAAACAGCCTTGATATTCTATGAAAATATTTTCGCTTGGAATAGTATTTTGAAGTTTGAAGCTTATATTGAAATCTTTATTCAAAACTTGTTGATAACCGAAAAAATCGTCCTCAATATTAATAATTGATCCATTAAGCTCAAAAAAGTAATTAATTGTTCCTTCGTATATTTTAATTTTATTCTTGTAGACATAAACACCCTCAAAAAGTTGGAAATTTATTGTTACTTGACCTTCTTCATTTTCTATAAAAAGTTTTATAGCTTCATCTGCAGATGGGGGTAGTTTGCTTAATAATTCGGTTGAACTTAAATGAATAGAAAACGTCATAAATAAGATTAAAAATTTTTTAATTAGGTACATTAAAGGAAATTCTAATAAAATAAGCAGAAACTTAAAAAATTATATAAAAATTTGCCAACTTTTAAAAAAAAATAATGGATAAAAAAAGAAAATTTTCTTCTTCTTTAGTAGATGGGCCAGAGCAAGCAGCTTCAAGATCTATGTTAAGAGCAGCTGGATTCGAAGATGACGACTTTAAAAGACCTCAAGTTGGAGTTGCTTCTACTTGGTCTATGGTGACTCCATGTAATATGCATATTAATGACTTAGCAGGGTTAGTTTGTGATTCGATTGATGCGAATAATTTAAAGTCCGTTTTATTTAATACAATTACCATATCTGATGGAATATCTATGGGAACCTTGGGTATGAGGTATTCTTTAGTTTCAAGAGAAGTAATTGCAGACTCAATTGAAACCGTTGTAGGTTGTCAATCGTTTGATGGTGTTGTTGCAATTGGTGGTTGCGATAAAAATATGCCTGGATGTCTAATAGGCCTTGGTAGACTGAATAGACCCTCAATTTTTGTTTACGGTGGATCAATTAGGCCCGGCGCAAATCATTCTGATTTAGTTACTGTAATGGAGGGTATAGGAAGCTATACAAGTAATAAGATTTCAGAAGATGAGTTAATAGCTATTGAAAAAACAGCTTTACCTGGCCCTGGTTCTTGTGGAGGGATGTATACGGCAAATACTATGGCTTCGGCAATTGAAGCTTTGGGTATGAGTTTACCTGGAAGTAGTTCTCAAGATGCTGTTTCTGAAGAAAAAAAAATAGATTGTAAAAACATTGGTGCTGCAATTAATAATCTTTTAGATAAAGATATAAAGCCCTCAGATATTATGACTAGAAAGGCTTTTGAAAATTCTATTAGAGTAATTATAGCTCTAGGCGGCTCGACAAATGCAGTACTACATTTATTAGCTATGGCTCATACGGTTGGCGTTACTTTAAACATTGAGGATTTCGAAGAAATAGGCAAGTCCAGCCCAGTCCTGGCTGATCTCAGGCCTTCTGGACACTATCTAATGTCTGAACTGAATGAAATTGGAGGGGTTCAGCCGCTTATGAAAATGCTCATGGAGGAAGGGTTACTAAATACCGGATGTTTAACAGTAACTGGCAAAACACTCGAAGAAAATTTAGAGGATGTAAAAGCATACCCTAAAAATCAAAAAATTATTTCACCTGTTTCTTCTCCTTTAAAGAAAGATAGTCATTTAAAAATTTTAAAAGGTAATCTCGCAGAAGAAGGAGCAGTTGCAAAAATTACAGGCAAAGAAGGGACCAGTTTTACAGGCAAAGCTAGAGTTTTTAATTCTGAGGAAGAGACTTTAGAAGCTATTTATAATTCAAAAATTAATGCTGGAGATGTGATCGTAGTAAGGTATGAAGGCCCTGTTGGCGGTCCGGGTATGAGAGAGATGCTTAAACCGACTTCAGCAATTATGGGAAAGGATATGGGGGATAAAGTCGCATTTATAACTGATGGAAGATTTTCTGGTGGGTCGCACGGATTTGTAGTTGGCCACATTACTCCCGAAGCAGCCAAGGGCGGTCTCATTGGATTATTGGAGGACGGAGACGAAATTACTATCGATGCTATCAAAGGAAGAATCGATGCAAACCTATCTGATAAAGAGATTGAGAAAAGAAAAGAATCTTGGGTTAATCCAAAACCTTATACAAAAAGAGGCGTTCTTTCAAAATATGCAAAAGTTGTAAGTTCTGCTTCATTAGGAGCGATTACAGATTAAAAAACTTTAAAAAATTTTTTTTTCCATCATAATCTTTATATGAGTGTAATTATTGAATTAAATGATGAAAACTTTGAAGAACAGTTATCTGCAGCGGATAAACCTGTTTTAGTTGATTATTGGGCTGAATGGTGCGGTCCTTGCAAAATGGTAGCTCCTATATTGGAGGAATTATCTAGTGAATTAGAAGATAAATTAGTCATAGGTAAGTTAGACGTCGATAACAATAAAGATTCTGCTATAAAACAAAAGGTAATGAGCATTCCCACGTTAATTCTATTTAAAAACGGAGAGGCAATAGATCAAAGAATTGGTGCTTTGACTAAAAATCAGTTGATGGATTTTTTAAATCAACATATTTAAATATTTACTAGACGTATTTAATTTTAAGTGCTAGATTTGCCCAGTAACTTTCAGTTACGAATTAAATTCCAGTTAATTTTTTTCATTTAGAATAAAAAAATCATATGCATTTAGGCGAACTTAAAGCCAAACCCATAGAAGAACTAATCGGTATAGCCGAAAATATGGGTATCGAAAATATTGCTAGGTCAAAAAAGCAAGACGTAATATTCAATATTTTAAAATCTCATTCAAAAAGTGGAGAAGACATTGAAGGCGAGGGCGTATTAGAAATTTTAAACGATGGATTTGGCTTTCTAAGATCTCCAACTTCTTCATATTTAGCAGGGCCAGACGATATTTATGTTTCTCCTAGTCAAATTAGAAGGTTTGGGTTAAAAACTGGAGATTCTATTTCAGGGAAAATAAGACCACCTAAAGATGGAGAAAGATATTTTGCTCTATTGAAAATTGATCTAATTAATTACGAAGGAACGGATAAAACAAAATCAAAATTAGCTTTTGAAAACTTAACCCCTTTATTTCCTGAAGAGAGATTGGTTATGGAGTCTGGAAACGGAACCACTGAAGATTTATCGGCAAGAATTATTGACTTAATTTCTCCGACAGGAAAAGGCCAAAGAGGACTCATTGTTTCGCCGCCAAAAGCAGGAAAAACTTTGCTTTTGCAAAGCATAGCTCACTCTATAGAAAAAAATAGTCCAGATAGTATCTTAATGGTCTTATTAATAGATGAAAGACCAGAAGAGGTTACTGATATGACCAGATCTGTGAAAGGGGAGGTAATTGCAAGTACTTTTGATGAACCTCCTTCCCGCCATGTTCAAGTAGCTGAAATGGCTATTGCAAAAGCAAGACGTTTGGTCGAGTCAGGAAATGATGTCATTATTCTTCTAGATTCAATCACAAGATTAGGAAGAGCCTACAACTCAACACAAGCATCTTCTGGAAAAATTCTAACCGGTGGTGTAGATGCAAATGCATTAGAAAAGCCCAAAAGATTTTTTGGGGCAGCTAGAAATATAGAAAATGGTGGCAGTCTAACAATCATTGCAACTGCATTAGTTGATACAGGCTCTAGAATGGACGAGGTAATTTATGAAGAATTCAAAGGAACGGGTAATCAGGAAATTCACCTTGATAGGTCTATAGCAGAAAAAAGAATCTTCCCGGCTATCAATATTAGAAGATCTGGAACTAGGAGGGAGGAGTTGATTACTGAAGAAATAGATTTAGCAAGAATTAATATCCTTCGAAAGTTACTTCATGAAATGGAAGATATTACAGCCACAGAATGGTTAATAGATAAACTCAGAAAGCATAAAACTAATAATGAGTTTTTTGACTCAATGAAAAAAGCTAAATAGTTTTGACCTTTAGAAGTCTATAACATTTTCTTCCCATCGTTTTTTTCCTTATGACTTCAAATTCTTTTTCTATAGGGCTTAGGTCCAAATTTGACTCGGATTCCAAATAAAAAATTGTTTCTTCAAAATGAATTTTCGCTTTGGCTAAACAATCAAACACTTCTTTGATTAAGTTTTGGTTAAAAGGAGGGTCAATAAAAATTAAATCGTAAAGATTATTTAAAGCATTTAGTTTGAACCAATCTCTGAAGTCTTCGTTGTAGATTATCGAGTTAACTTCCCCTTTCAAATCTTTCAATGTTTTATCAAGATTTTTCGCAAAAATTTTTTCCTTTTCTAAAAAGTCTACTCTAGAAGCTCCACGAGATAATGCCTCAATGCCCATAGCTCCGGTGCCCGCGAAAAGATCTAAACAACTATATCCGGATAAATCATTACCCAACCAGTTAAATACAGTTTCTTTGGCCCTGTCTGGTGTGGGGCGCAAGTTAGAATCTAAATGAAAAGAAATTTTTTTTCCTTTCCATTTTCCTCCAATTACTCTGATGTTCCCTTTTTCCATCTTAGTTCCAAATGAATTATGATAGCGACTAAGATTATTTTTTATAAAAAGCTTATGCAAGAAGAATTTTTAAAAATCTTAAGAACTTTAAAACAAAATGTTTTTATCATGACTTCTGGGAAAGAAAACAACAGATGTGCTGTGACCGTATCATCGGTGACATCACTATCCTTGGAACCACCACTTATTATCGTTTGTATAAATAAAAATGCTTCAATGCACAAACTTTTAAAAAAAGACAATAAGTTTTGTTTGAATTTACTAAACAGCACTCAAAAAGATCTTGCTAATTTATGTAGTAGTGAAGAGGATGGAGAGAACAGATTTTCTAAGGGTCAGTGGCTAGAATACGACCCTTCTTATTTGAGCGACGCGCAGTCAAATATTTTCTGTACTATGGATGAAATATATACTTTTAATAGTCATTCTTTGGTAGTTGGAAAAATTTATGAATTAAAACATTCGGGAGCAAAAGATCCGTTAATTTATCAGGATGGTGACTATGAATAAAATTTTCTTTACCTTTTTATTTTTTTCGATTTCAGCTTTCTCAGCAGAAGTTTACTTTGTAAGTCCTTCAGATGGAGATGAAGTATCTAGCCCTGTTGAAATAGTTTTTGGACTAAAGGGTATCGGAGTTGCGCCAGCCGGGATAAATTTTCCTAACACAGGACACCATCACCTTTTGGTTGATCTTGAAGCTTTACCTAATTTGGATAAAAGTATTCCTGCAGACGGAAATCATATTCATTTTGGTAAAGGACAAACTCAAACACTCCTTACTCTTGATCCAGGCGAACATACCTTGCAGCTCTTGTTTGGAGATTGGATGCACGTTCCTCACAAAGAGCCAATATTTTCAGAAAAGATTACAATCTTTGTTAAATAACTTTAATTACTTACTTCTTTCTTAAGCTTTCTCTTTGTAGGATCTAAGTATTTCTTGAGCTTCTTTTGCTAAATCATCTTTGCCAAGTTCTTTATAAGCCAGGATAGAAATCTCTAAAGCTTTAACAACCTCTGGAGATTTAGACATATGTCGAATGATGTAGTTTGCTCTGTTCACTGCTGCTACATATGCTTTTCTTTCAATATAATATTCTGCGATATAAATTTCTTGTTTAGCAATCAGATTCCTTAGAAAAATCATTCTTTGTTTTGCATTTCCTGCGTAGTCACTTTCAGGATATCTTGTTAGAAATTCACTTAAGTCATCAAAAGATTCTTTTGCCTTGCTAAGGTCTCTCTTGAAAGTCATATCTCCAAGGAACGGAAGTTCGCCAAAAAAATTTTTGTCATCTGTAAATTTTGCCAATCCTTTTAAGTAAAAAGCATAAGGCGTATTTGGATGCCTTGGGTGCAAGCTGATGAATCTTTCTGCAGCAGAGATCGCTGCATCATAAGAAGAATTTTTATAGTAAGCATAGATGAGCTCTGATTGAGCCTGTTCAGCATACCTTCCAAAAGGGAACTGTCTTTCTAGTGTTTCTAAGCTAACAATTGCCAAAGCATAATTTCCAGCTTTAAGCCTACTCTGAGCTTGATCGTAAATGTCTTTTTCGATCATCTCGATGGTTATCTCCTCTTCAGGACTTGAATTACATCCAATAAAAAATATCGATGCAATTGTAATTAAGAGCACATGAAGAATTTTTTTCTTAATAATAACCATACTTTCGACTATTCTATCATCAGAAAATATGAGTATTGAAACTAATAAGGTTTTAAAAGTTCCTGAACACTTGTCCGGTAAAAGAATTGATATCGCTTTGTCTGAATTGATTTCGGATGTATCAAGAACAAAAATTAAGAATTGCATTCTCAAGGGACGAGTTTTGTTGAATGAAGAAGTAGTAATTAAATTGAGCATTAAAGTTTCGCTTGGTGATTTGCTTGACATTACTTTCGTTGAAGAAGAAGCATTAGAAATAGTTCCAGAAGAAATTGAATTAAAGGTCATAGAGGAAAACAACGAGTTCATAGTTGTTGATAAAGCTTCTAATGTAGTTGTTCATCCCGGAGCAGGAAATAAAACTAACACGCTTTTGAATGGGCTTATATTCAGATTTCCCGAATTAAAAAAATTACCTAGAGGCGGCATCGTTCATAGGTTAGACAAGGATACTACTGGATTAATGATGATCGCGAAGAACGAAAAATCTTTTTTAAATTTATCCAATCAAATATCCAATAGATCTGTAACAAGAATTTATCAAGCTTTTGTAGTCGGAAAAATTACAAAATCTGGGAAAATCAACGAACCCATTGGAAGACATCCCGCAAATAGACAAAAGCAGGCTGTGATTGAATCTGGTAAAGAAGCGTTAACGCATTATTCTCTTGATAAAACTTTTGGAAATTATTCTCACTTATTTTTAAAACTAGATACTGGAAGAACTCATCAAATTAGAGTCCATCTTAGCCATATGGGCTACCCAATAATTGGCGACCCTTTATACGGAAGAAAAAGAAGGTTTGCAAAATCAACTGAAAGCGAGTTGAGAGAATTTATTGAGCATTTTCCAAGACAAGCTTTGCATGCATCATCTTTGGCCTTTCAACATCCAGGCACAGGGAAAAAAATTGAATTTTCCTCAGATCTTCCAGAAGATATGAAGACCTTGTTAGACAAACTCAAGCAACTGACTCATTAGACTTGACTTGTATCTGATGGGTGTCAAAATTCGCTCCCTCAGGTATAAAACCTAAATATTTATAATGAGTAGAGAAGAAATTAATGGAGGCGATGCTCTTATAAGAGCTTTAGCTGACGAAAATATAGATTTAATCTTTGGCTATCCCGGAGGAGCGGCCCTACATATTTATGATGCGATTTATAAACAAAATAAAGTTCAACATATTTTAGTTAGGCACGAACAGGCAGCAGTGCATGCTGCAGACGGATTTGCTAGAGCCACGGGTAAACCGGGAGTTGCACTAGTAACTTCAGGGCCAGGAGCAACAAATGCTATCACGGGTATCGCAACCGCTTACATGGATTCTATTCCTGTGGTTGTTATTTCTGGTCAGGTTGCAAGTCATTTGATTGGTTCTGATGCTTTTCAAGAAACCGATATGATGGGAATTTCTAGACCCATTGTAAAACATAGTTTTCTCGTGCAATCCGCTGAAGAAATCCCTGTGGTTATAAAAAAAGCATTTCATATAGCTACTTCCGGAAGGCCAGGACCGGTGGTTATTGACGTGCCTAAAAACATGACGGATCCAAATTATAAGTTTGAGTATAAGTATCCTAAAGAATTGGTTATGAGATCGTTTCCGATTTTAGGAAAGGGGCAAGATGAAAAAATTGTAGATGCGATAGAATTATTTAGATCTGCAAAAAAACCAGTAATTTACTCTGGAGGTGGAACTATTCAAGCAGATGCCTCCAAAGAATTGACCGAATTTTCAAAATTGATTGGTTGTCCAGTGACAAATACGCTCATGGGGCTTGGCGCATTTCCTGGCGATGATGACCAATTTGTTGGTATGTTAGGAATGCATGGAACTTATGAAGCAAATATGGTGATGTCTGAAGCAGATCTAATTTTTAATGTCGGTGCAAGATTTGACGATCGTATAACAAACAACCCAAGTAAATTTGGCTTAGAAGCTAAAAAAATTCACATTGACTCAGATCCATCTTCAATTGATAAAATCATTGGGGTTGATCTCGCAATTGAAGGAGATGCGAAGTTAGTGATGCAACAATTAATAGAGCAGGTTAAATCCACAGGCTTCGATCAAACTATTTATAAGGATTGGTGGGCTCAAGTTGAGGACTGGAGAGAGGCCCATGGTTTAAATCATGACATGCTTAACCTTAAAAATGAGAGGGATATAATTCTCCCTCAACAAGTTATTCAGTCCTTATATCAAACTACCAAGGGTGATGCTTATGTTACTTCTGATGTAGGCCAGCATCAGATGTTTGCAGCTCAATATTATAAATTTAAAGATCCTAGAAAATGGATCAACTCTGGTGGTTTAGGAACCATGGGTTTTGGGCTCCCATCAGCTATGGGAGTAAAATTTGCTTTTCCTGAGGCTGATGTAGCTTGCGTGACCGGGGAAGGAAGTATTCAAATGTGTATCCAAGAATTATCTACTTGCGGTCAATATGGTTTACCGATCAAGATTATTAATTTAAATAACAGGGCTTTAGGGATGGTTAAGCAGTGGCAAGATATGCAATACGGAGGAAGATATTCTAGTATCTCTTATGAAGACTCTCTTCCAGATTTTGTAAAGCTTGCTGAATCTTTCGGCCATGTTGGTATCAAAGTAGAAAAGCTATCGGAATTAAACCAAGCTATGGAAGAAAGTTTTGCAATGAAAGATAAATTGGTATTTTTAGACGTTTTAGTGGACCCCGATGAGCATGTTTATCCAATGCTTGAAGCCGGAGGATCAATGTCTGAAATGCGTTTAAGCAAAGATAAAAAAACTTTTTAAGATGGCTAGTCAAATTTCTTTACTAATGGAAAACCAACCCGGGGCATTATCAAGAGTGATAGGTCTTTTTTCTCAAAGAGGTTATAACATTGACTCTTTGTCCGTAGCGCCAACTCAAGATCCGACCTTATCAAGACTTACCATGACTACTTCAGAATCTGAGGAGATAATACAGCAAATTCTTAAACAACTTTTTAAGCTAATCGATGTTGTTATGGTGCAAGATTTGAAAGCAAGTGAGTCTCTATCTTTAGAAATGGCTTTAATTAAAGTTTCAAATAAAGCTGAAGTAATAAGTAAAATAGAAAAAAATTATTCAAGTTTAGAATTAAATGAACTTGATAATACAGACGAGAAAACAATCTTAAGGTTGATAGGAGAAACCGATATCATAGAGAGCCTTTTAGTCGAATTGAAAGCCGACTTAGTAGAGGTAACTAGAACAGGCGCTCTTGGAATGACGTTGGGGAATATATCCCTGGAAACCGAAGAAGAAACAAAAGTTATATATTGAAAGAGGAGAAATAATGGAAGTTTATTACGATAAAGATGCAAATCTTGAAATTTTACAAAACAAAGTGATTGCAGTTATCGGGTATGGTTCACAGGGACATGCCCATGCAAACAATTTGAAAGACTCAGGTTTTGAGGTAATTATTGGATTGCGGGAAGGTTCGTCTTCTGTCCTCAAAGCTGAAGAAGCTGGATTTGAAGTTTTGAGCAATGCCGATGCAGCTCAAAAAGCCGACTTAGTTATGTTTTTGATTCCTGATGAATTTCAAGGTAAAACATATATTGAAGAAATAGAGCCTAATTTAAAGCAGGGTGCAACTATAGCCTTCGCGCATGGCTTTAATATTCATTACAAGCAAATCTCTCCAAGATCAGATCTTGATGTAGTTATGATTGCTCCAAAAGGCCCTGGTCATACTGTGAGAGGACAATATAAAAGTGGCGCAGGCGTGCCTTGCTTAATTGCCATACAACAAGATGCTTCTGGCTTTGCTTTGGAGAATTCTATTGCTTACGCAAGTGCAATTGGCGGCGGCAGGGCCGGCATCATAAAAACTTCATTTAAAGATGAAACTGAAACTGATCTATTTGGCGAACAAGCAGTATTGTGTGGTGGCTTAACTTCTTTAATCAAGGCCGGATATGAAACGCTTACCGAAGCTGGATATCCTCCTGAGCTAGCATATTTTGAATGCGTACATGAAGTTAAACTTATCGTGGATCTAATTTATGAAGGCGGTCTTGCTAACATGCGTTACAGTATTTCAAATACCGCAGAGTATGGAGATTACACTTCTGGACCAAAAGTTATCACTGAAACTGCAAAAGAAGCTATGAAAAAAATTCTTGAAAGAGTTCAGTCAGGAGACTTCGCTGACGAATTTGTGTCCGATGCTAGACAAAGCAATAGTCAAGCAGGAGGACCGATGATGGAAAAATACAGAAAAGAATCGCAGGAACATCCTATTGAAGAGATTGGAGAGCAACTGCGTGGCATGATGCCTTGGATTTCAGAAAATAAGTTAGTAGATAAATCAAAAAACTAATAACAATGCTTCATGATTTTTCTTGACGGCAGTTTAGGCCACGTTCTTATAGAAAGATCCAAAAAAAAGTCTGCCGGCACATGGTCGGCGCAGTTTCTTTTACAAGATAGTCATTTAATTTCTGAAATCTATGATGAATACATTGAAGCAGGTTCAGACATGATAACTACAAATACTTATTCGACGATTCCAAGCTATTTATCCAAAGAAGGGTTAGAAGGCGAAATGGTTAATCTCATTAGGAAGGCCGGAGAGCTGGCAAAAAACTCTGCTTTAAAATATGAAGGTAAAATTAAAGTAGCTGGGTCTATCCCCCCACTAGATGAAAGTTATCGACCTGATTTAGTTCATAACTTAGAGCAGTCCCTCGAAGTATATGAGGTTTTGATTAAAGAATTAGATCCATTTGTAGATATTTATTTGTGTGAAACAATTTCTTCAGTTGAAGAAACAAAAAATGTTCTGGAGTCTTTAAAGCGATTTAACTCTGACAAACCAGTGTGGCTTTCATGGTCCTTAGAAGATTTTAATTCCAATAAGCTTAGAAGCGGCGAGGGTATTAAAGCTGCTTTTTTAGAAGCGGAGCAATACAATCCTGAGGCATACTTATTTAATTGCACCGACCCGGATTCAATTTCAAAAGGATTGATCGAACTTCAAAAATTCACAGACAAAAAGATAGGAGCCTATCCAAATGTTTTTTCTGTGCCTTTAGGATGGACATTAGATAATGACATAAAAAATCAAGTAAGAGATTTGAGTAAAGATGCTTTCGTTGAATACTGCTTGGAGTGGAAGAAAATTGGGGCCTCAATTTTTGGTGGTTGCTGTGGCATTGGCCCTGACTTCATCAAGCCGATGACAGAAAAGTTAAGAAATATTTCAAATTAATTTCTTACCAAATTAAATTATTTCTTGTAGTATGACTATCCCATTCAATTGGGTCTGTAGCTCAGCTGGTTAGAGCGCACCCCTGATAAGGGTGAGGTCGCAGATTCGAGTTCTGCCAGACCCACCAAAAACCCTTTTAAATCATCACTTAGAGGGTTTTTTTAGTTTTAGAGACACTAAAAAAATTTAATGAAAATCTAGACATTTGGATCTGAATCGATTTCGTATGAAAAAAGCTTAAAACTCTGCATAGCATACAAAACCAGTAAACTTAAAAGACTGATTGACTGGTGAAGTACAAATACTTGAAAGATCATTAGATTTGAATTGAATAAACCTGAGAAAAATAAAATAGAGATCAAAAGAAAAATTTTGATAGTTTCATTAATATAATTTAGTTGATAACTCTCAAACCCTTTTAAAGTCACAATTACTGAAGCAATCAGAATTAAAGCGTAAGCATAACTTTCCAGTAGACCAAGACTGCCAATGGACGAGGCAATAAATGCCGATGTCAAAATAATGAAAGATAGCTGTATCCAGCCATAAATTTTCAAATAGATTGAGTTTTTCGGATCGTAGACTTCAAAATTTGCTAAGTCATTCCTGAAGATGGGGTAATTTTTCTCTACATCATTGGGGCGCCATTTTGGCGGGGAGAAAATTACTTTAAATTTATCAGACCATTTTTTTGTGCGGCTGAAATCTTTAATAATCTCGGCGAACACTTCAAAATTTGCTTTGAGAGGATTCCAACTTCGTAGCGGTTTAGTTGTGCCATAGATCGGTTTCACTTCGTCTTTTTCAGGTTTATAAGAACCAAACATCCTGTCCCACAGAATGAACACACCGCCATAATTTGCATCGATATAGTCTTTATTTTGAGCGTGGTGAACCCTATGATTCGACGGAGTAATGAAAACATACTCTAGCCAACCTAATTTGCCAACGTGTTCGGTATGAACCCAGAATTGATACACTAAATTTATTCCCGCTACTGTGACGAAAACCTCTGGCGGTATCCCAATTAGAAACATTGGCAAGTAGAAAATCCACTTCCAAAGAAAACCGGTACTGGTTTGTCTAAGCGCCGTCGAAAGATTAAATTCTTCCCCATGATGATGCACCACATGCGTAGCCCAAAGAATTTTTACTTCATGATGTAGTCTGTGCATCCAGTAATAACTAAAATCGTATAAAAAGAAGGCTAAGATCCACACCCAAAGGTTACTAGCTGAGAATAATGCTAAGTTAAAATAAACTGCTACATAAGCGAATGCAGCCCCTTGAAGACCAATGCCTAATAAAGGAATAAATCTACTTATTAACCCTAGCGATATACTGGTAAATGTGTCATTAAATCTGTAATTATTTTTGTCAGTGAAATAGCCATAGAGAATCTCAATAAAGATTAGCAAAAAAAATGTTGGCACCGCCAAATTTATGATTATCGATGAGTCAAAAGCTATGCTTTCCATGAGAAAATTCTATGTTTTACTTATTGTTTAGGCAATGATTTTACGTTAAAGTTTTTTTGCTTAAAACTTTTATGGAGAAATGAATGACTGATATAGCTAAATTATCTAAAGAAGGGGACATCTCAATAATTAAATTGGACGACGGAAAAGCCAACGCCTTTTCTTTTGATATGTTATCGACCGTTCAAGGGTTTCTAAATGAGATACCTAAAGATTCAGGAGCTGTGGTTATAACTGGAAGAACAGGTTTGTTTTCAGGTGGGTTTGATCTAAAAACTCTTGCATCTGGAGATGCTGAGGCGGCAATGAAAATGACTAGTTTAGGGTTCAAAACTCTTCTTGATTTGTATTCTTTTCCACGTCCAATTGTTGCTGCGGTATCTGGGCACGCGGTTGCATTAGGCTTGTTTACAGTTTGTTGTGCTGACATAAGAATTGGAGTAGAAGGAAAGTTTGTTCTTCAAGCCAACGAGGTTCGCAATAATATGGATATTCCAGTACAAATTTTGGAAATTATTAAAGATAGATTAGATAAAAAACATTACTATAAAGCGCTTTATCACTCTGATACTTATACACCAACAGAAGCAGTAACTGCAGGCCTTTTAGATGAAGTCGTTCCAGCTGATAAATTGATGGAAACAGCTTTGGAGAGAGCTAATGATCTAGCAACTTTGCCTCATCCGCATTACGAGAAAACTAAACAATACTCTCAGAAATTAATAGTTGAAAGAATCCTTGAGGCTTTAAATCAGCACGGCACTTACCTTCCTCAAGCTTAAATTTTTTTCTCAAATAAATAATGGGACACGAACCATTCTTTCCCATTATTTATTTTAAAAAATTCTTCGCAAGTTAAGAAAAATATTCTCCATCTGTAAAACCATATATTTTTTTCATCATAGTGGGTATTTAAAATTTCTTTAATAATTTTAGAGTCTTTATCCATATTTTTTAACCATGCTTTTGAAGTTTGAGAATAATGTTTCCCATTAATTTCCCATGAATTAACAACTGTTAAATCTTCATCAAAAAAATTAAAAATATCTTTTGAAGGCATTATGCCGCCAGTAAAGAAGTACTTGGTCATCCAATCCCTTTCATTTTTAATTTCGTAAAGATATGCAGATTGCTTATGGCAAAATACGTGAACAAATAATTTGCCATCTTCAACCATAAGGTTAGAAAGCCGTTTTAATAAATTTTTATAATTTCTCATATGCTCAAACATCTCTATGGAAACAATACGATCAAAATTATTTTTTAAATTTAATTGATTCATATCTTGTTTTAAAGCGAGAAGATTTGTTATTCCTAGTTCTTTTGCTTTTGATTTAATGAAATTAATTTGATCATCAGAGTTACTGACCGCAGTAAAATTAGAATTTGGAAATTTTTGTGCAGCGTAAAGAGAAAAACTTCCCCATCCACATCCTAGATCTAAAATTTCTTGCTTTGATCTAATTTCAGCTCTTTCAATATAAGTCTCCAGCATCTCTGTTTCTGCATCATTTAGGCTTTTCTGATTATTATTAAACAGACTGCAGGAGTATTTGAGTTTGCTTCCCAAAACTTTTTCGAAAAAAGCTGGAGGAACTTCATAATGTTGTTTGTTTGCAGATGGAGTGGATTCAGCTATAGGTCCATCTTTCAACGAATTTAATACTGACAGCTTTTCTGAAAACCCGTTAGAGTTTTTTATTCTTGCTTTGCTAATCGACTTTACTGCAAGTCTTAACAAAAAATCTGGAATCCAGCCTCTTTCTGCGAGCCAAATTCCTAAAATCATGACTTGTGAGTTAATTTGTACTGAACAACGTTTAGTTGGCCATTTAAAAATCCACCACGACAGTATGCCAAATACATTTCCCAAGTTCTCTTAAACTTATCGTCAAATCCAATTTCATTGATCTCTGACCATTTTTGTTGAAAATTATTAAACCAAATTTCTAATGTCTTAGCGTAAGAATTGGCCATTGTAGTCACTCCAGAAGCATTTAAATTGCTTTGACTCGCTATTTTTTTAAAAACTTTATCTGAAGAAAGCTCGCCGCCAGGGAATATATAAGTTTGAATAAAGTCAGGCCAATCATGATATCCCTCATAGTAATCTTCCTTCATAATTATGGTTTGAATTATTGCCTTCCCGTTAGGTTTTAACACCTCTCTTATTTTGTTGAAATATGTTTCCCAATAGGCTGAACCCACTGCTTCAAACATTTCTATAGAAACTACGGCATCAAATTTATCTTCAAGGTTTCGATAATCAATTAATTCTATTTCAGGTCGGTTGGGAAGATTTTGAATTCTTTCAGAAGCAAATTTATATTGCTCTTGCGAAATTGTGATCCCTTTTACTTTGTAACCTTTTCTAGAAGCATGTTCCAAGAAACCTCCCCAACCACAGCCTATTTCGAGAATTGTCGAGCCAATTGGAAGATCTAAAGAATCTAAGATCAATTGATATTTACTAGTTTGAGCATTCTCCAGCTTATTTTCATTCTCTATAAAAAAAGCCGACGAATATGTCATGGTCTCATCTAGCCATTTTGAATAAAAGTCGTTACCGAGATCGTAATGAGCATGGATATTTTTTTTACTGCCACTTAAAGAATTAGCATTTTTGAGATGATTAATTTTGTCGATGATTTTCCAGAAACCATAACCACTATTTACTTTTTCAAAAGAATTATAGTTCTTCGAGATTAAGTCCATTAAATTATTAATGTCATCGGTGTTCCAATAATTTTTTAAATATCCCTCTGTAAAGCCAAGACTGCCTCGAGAAAATAATAGCCATAATGCTCGCCAGTTATTTATTTTTAGTAAAGCTTTATTTCCTGGGTTTTTCCCTGATAGAAAAATAGGCTGTTTTCTGGCCGGAAGATAAATCTCTAAGGAGCCATAATTTAACCCTTCTAAATTCCTTTTGATCCAATAATTTAATACGATGTTAAACATAATTGATTTAAAATTTCTATTTTTTTTTAAATAAAAAACAGTCATGATTTTAACAAACTCAAGAATTCAATAAACATAAATAAAATTTATAGTTCATAAGAATCTTGAGATATAATCCGAAAACTTTTTGGGGCCATAGCTCAGCTGGGAGAGCGCCTGATTTGCATTCAGGAGGTCGGCGGTTCGATCCCGCCTGGCTCCACCAAAATAGAAATTATTGATATTATTCTAGTATGTTTGTTGTTGGTTTAACTGGAGGCATTGGTTCAGGCAAATCAGCTGCCACTTCTATTTTCGAAGAATTGGGTATAGATGTTGTTGATGCAGATTTAGCCTCTAGAGAGGCTGTAATGCCTGGGTCAAATGCGTTAATGAAAATTCATGAAAGATTTGGCGATGATATCTTGCTTGAAGATAAAACCCTGAATAGAGGCAAGCTAAGAGAAATTATTTTTGATAACTCTGAGGAAAAGATCTGGTTAGAACAGCTATTGCATCCCGAAATTAGAGACATTATTCAATCCAAGCTTAAAAGTTCAACATCAGAGTATGTCATTTTAGTTTCCCCTTTACTGTTCGAAACCGATCAATATGATTTTTGTGATCTAACCATTTTGATTGATACTTCTGAAAGCTCACAAATCGCAAGAACTTCGAAGAGAGATGAAGTGACAGAAGACTCTGTAAAAAAAATAATTCAGACTCAAATGTCCAGAGAAAATAAATTGAAACTGGCAAATATAGTCATCAATAATGACAACACCTTGGAAGACTTAAAAAAGAATATAGAAAAGATTCATAAACGTATTTTCGACGAAATAAAAAAATGAAATGTTTGTACTGTAAAAAAAAAATAATTCAAAGTAAGGAAGCTAAGTTCAAACCCTTTTGTTCAGAGAGGTGCAGATCTTTAGATTTATCAAATTGGTTGAGTGAAAAAAATGTTATTTCAAGCAATCTAAATGCAGAAGAGAATTACGATTGATCCTTAATAAAAGATATACCAGCAATCCCATTTCCTCCATGAGCTAAAGCTTTAGGCAAATCTTTTTTTTTCATTCCTCCTAATGCGAAGCATGGACGAGAGCTTAGACTCGTTAAAGAATTAAAATTATCCCAGCCCAAACCAGATTTTCCTTTGCTGTGATTAATTGGTGAAATTAAAAGATAATCACATTCAATTTTATTTGCGCGCAAAATTTCTTCTTCATTGTGACATGAGGCGCCTAAGATGTTGTTTTGAGAGATTGGTCTCTCGTTGTATTTCATTAAATCTTTAGACGTTAGATGCAGATTAAAATTTTGAGATATCAAATTAATGTGTCTCGAATTAACTACAACTTGTTTGTTCAAGTCTTTGCCTAAAGTAACAAAATTTGAAAAATTTTTGTTAAATTCCTTTTCAGATGCAAATCTTAGAATAAGTAAATCTAATGTTGTTTCAAAAGATTTCTTTATTGCTTCAAAATCGTTGCTTTGGACTATTCCCGGAGTTATGCCGATTACTCTAGCTTCGGTAATCACTGTTAATAGAAACGTACTCGTGACTAAGATCAGAAGTTTTCACTTTTGAATTATGCTTCGAAAGCCCGAGATTTATGGCAATAGAAATTTTTTTCTTTTTAAATTCTTTTTTTCCTAAAGATTCTTTGTAGCTTTTATAAATCTCTCCTTTATGAAAAACTTTTGTGTTGCCAATTTTAATTGTTACATCTTTTTCATGAAATTTATTATTTGTGTTACCAGCAGCTGACAAAATTCTACCCCAATTAGGATCTTCGCCATAAGCCGCTGTTTTTAGTAAGGGCGAATTTGCTATTTTCTTTGCAACTTCTTTACAAGCAGCTTTTGATCTTAATCCTGATACTTTAATCTCAATTAATTTAGTTGCGCCTTCGCCATCCAACAAAAGCTTTTCTGAGAGCTCTGAAAAAACGTCTGTTAAAGAACTTTCAAAGGTTTTAAGAAATTTGTCTGGCTTAATAGCATTGCTCCCAGTTGCCACAAGAATACTGGAATCACTAGGAGATTGTTCTCCATCAATTGAAATTGCATTAAAGGTGTCATTGCAAGTATTTTTATGAATTTTCTTTAACAGAGCCGAGTTAATTTTTAAATCTGTGAATACAAAACTCAGCGTGGTGGCCATATTTGGTTCAATCATGCCCACACCTTTCGCTACTCCAACGATAGAATACTTTTTAGAGCCAACTTTTATTGTTCTCTTTGCAATTTTTAATTTTGTGTCTGTAGTCATTATTGATGTTGCAAAGTTTTTAAAATTATTTTTTTTAAAAAGGTTTGCACATTTGATAAATGTTGCCTGCAAAGATTTTTTATCAAGTCTCTCGCCGATGACTCCAGTAGAAAAGGGCAATATATTTTTTTTTGCAATTCCAGTTTCTAAAGAGACCGAATCAAGAATTGACTCGATATCTTTTTCTCCTGCACGACCTGTTCCAGCGTTAGCGTTGCCTGCATTAACCATTAATAATTTTTCACCAGTCGTTGCATTTGAGAGCTTTTTTATGCAATTCTTAACTGGTGCTGATTTGAAATGATTGGTAGTGAATACCCCAGATAAGGACGAAGTCGCAGGAATTTTAACAAGGGCGCAATCTAGTCGATCTTTATATTTAGAGTTAGTTGTTGCACAACCAATTTCGATGTCATCTAACATGTTATCTTCGTTTCCTTTTAGCCTTAGCTCTCATGCGTCTTTGTTTTCTATTTCCTTCGTTGTTTAGAGTAGATTGTTCTGATTTAGTTTCAAATTTGTCTTCTAACAGAGAATCAAAAGACTCTTTTTGAGATTGAGTTTTATTTATTAACTCCTCACTATTTTCTCTTTGATCAGATCTCGATTCAGATATTTCGACTTTTGTTAAAAATCTCACGGACTCAGATTTAATGGTTTCTAAAAGTTTCTCAAACATTTCAAAAGCTTCTCTTTTGTATTCTAGTCTTGGATCTTTACCAGCATAACTTCTAAAACCGATGTTTTGTCGCAAACTGTCTAACTCATTGATATGATTTTTCCATGATTGATCTATCACTTGTAAAACAATTTGTTTTTCTACTTGGGCAAAGATCTCACTCTTATTTTTTCTTTTTGACTCATATTTTTTCAAAACGGTATCAATAATTTCATATTTAGACTTAATAAGATCAGTATCATTTTTTTCGAAGATGTTAGAAAAATCTATTTCTACATCATATTCATTTTTATAATTTGTTTTCAATTCATCAGTTTTCCACTCTGATTCCAATGCATATTCTGGAATTAATTGATCAAATTGAAACGAAAGCACATCTCCTAACATCGAATCGGTTAACTCATTTATATTTTGACTATTAAGTATTTCGTTTCTTTGAGAATATATGATTTTTCTTTGCTCATTTAATACGTCATCAAATTCTAAAATTCTTTTTCTTATGTCGAAGTTCCTTCCTTCCACTCTTCGTTGCGCTCTCTCAATCGCATTGGTAAGCATTCGGTGTTCGATAGCTTCACCTTTTTCCATTCCGCCAATCGAAGTCATTAAATTTTTTATTCTTTCAGGAGCAAATATTTTCATCAAAGGGTCTTCTAATGATAAAAAGAACCTAGACGAACCGGGATCTCCTTGCCTTCCACTTCTTCCTCGTAATTGATTATCTATTCTTCTCGATTCATGTCTTTCGGTTCCAATGACATGCAATCCGCCGAGATTTACGATTTTTTGTCTTTCATCTTCATTAAAGCCTATGCCTCCTAAAACTATGTCTGTTCCTCTCCCAGCCATATTTGTTGCAATAGTTACAGCGCCTAATTTTCCTGCTTCAGAAATTATTTCTGCTTCACTCTGATTTTGCTTTGCATTTAAAACGTTATGTTTAATATTTTTAGCTTCAAGCTTCTTTGAAATAATCTCTGATGTTTCTACTGAAATAGTACCTATCAAAATAGGTCTTTTTTGTTTATGGAATGTGGATACTTCATTTACAACGGCATCAAATTTCTCATCGAGAGATAAAAAGATTTTATCTTCCATATCTTTTCTAACCATTGGCATATTTGTAGGTATTGAAACAGCAGATAAACCATAAATTTCATCAAACTCAGCTGCTTCAGTTTTTGCTGTTCCGGTCATCCCTGAAATTTTTTCGAATAGTCTAAAGAAATTTTGAAAAGTAATAGAAGCCAATGTTTGGCTTTCCTTCTGTATTGGAAGATTCTCTTTCATTTCTAAAGCCTGGTGCACACCTCCAGATAATCTTCTTCCAGGCATCGGACGACCAGAATTGGTGTCGATTAGAACAATTTTATTATTTTGCAAAATATAATCGGTATTTTTTATAAAAAGTAAATTTGCTCTTAAAATACATAACACCATTTCAAGTAATTTAAGGTTTTTACTTGAATATAAATTCTCATCTGTGGATATTAAACCTAAGCTTCTTAATTTTTCTTCAACCTTTTCATGACCTGAATTAGTTAATTCAATAGCATTAGACTGTAAATCTATAACGTAATCTCCTTCAGTAGTTGTTTCATTCGTTTCTAAATCGATTATTTCTTCTCGCAAAAACTGAGGGATATTTTTTAATTTTAAATATAAATCTGCATTATCTTCAGCAACTCCACTTATAACTAGTGGAGTTCTAGCTTCATCAATTAAAATTGAATCTACTTCATCAATGACAGCAAAATTTAATCCTCTTAGAGTTTTATCTTCTTTTCGTAGAAGCATATTGTCTCTCAGATAGTCAAAGCCAATTTCATTATTTGTCACATAAACTACATCTTTTTCGTAAACAGCCTTTCTTTCAGATAAATTTAGTCCCGAAGAAATGAAACCAACTGACATTCCTAAACCTTCAAATACTGGCCCCATCCATTTAGCATCTCGTTCTGCTAGATATTCATTTGCCGTAATGACTAAAACACTTTTTTTAGTAAGCGCATTCAAATAGCAGGGAAGAGTAGCAGCAAGCGTTTTACCTTCTCCAGTAGCCATTTCAGCAATACTACCGTTGTGTAAAACAATACCTCCTAGAATCTGACAATCATAATGCCGAAGCCCAATATTTCTTTTGCCTGATTCTCTGACAGCTGCAAATGCATGAGGAATTAAATTTTCAAGATTATTATCTTGCTCGTATGCGCTAATTAAATTTTTGGTCGTCTGTTTAAGCTCTTCCTCAGAAAGCTTAGAAAATTTATCTTCTAAATCATTTATTCTTTCTAGATATCGCTTGGCTGCTTTTAAACTTTTTGCATCCTTGTTTCCAAAAATTTTACTTAGAATGGACATTCTTTTAAAAATTAACCAGAGCTAGGATCAATAATGGGCTCAATATACTTAATTTCTGGCGCATCTCCATCTGAAGAAATTAATTCCCAAGATTCCGGAGATTCTTGTAATTTTTTTAAGAGCAAATTGTTTTGTGTATGTCCGGATTTGTATCCTTCAAAAGCACCAATAATGTTGTATTGAAGTAAATATAGGTCCCCAACTACGTCTAATATCTTATGTTTAACAAATTCATCTTTAGATCTTAATCCTTCTTCGTTAAGTATTCCGTCTTCCCCTATAGCTATGGCATTCTTCTCGCTAGCGCCAAGCGCAAGGTTTTGTTCTTTCAACATATTTACTTCTTCCATAAACCCAAAAGTTCTTGCACGCGAAATTTCTTTTAGATAGGTAGTTGAATTGAAATCTATTGTAGATTTGCTGGAGTATTGTTTGTGTTTATCGTCATCATAAACCAATGAATAGGTAACTTTAAAACCATCGTAAGGGGATAACCTTACAAAAGCCCCGTTGTCTGTTTCAACAGAAATCTCTTTTTTTATTTTTATGAATTTTTTTGGCTTTGTTTGTTCTTTAATACCTGCAGATTGAATAAGAAATACAAAAGAACTAGAACTGCCATCCATAATTGGAACTTCAACGTCATCAATTTCGATAATTGCATTATCAATACCCAAACCAGCAAAAGCAGATAGCATATGTTCTATGGTAGAAATTTGAACTTCTCCCTGTATCAAAGTAGTCGCAAGAGTAGTTGCGCCAACATTGTTAACAATGGCTTTAATTTCAACTGGCGGGTCGATATCAACTCTTCTAAATATAATTCCAGTATCTTCTTCGGCAGGTAAGAGTTTAATTGAAATTTTTCTGCCCGAATGTAAGCCAACTCCAACTGCATTTATTGAATTAGTTAATGTTCTCTGTACTAGCATTTACAGTTCTCTTTGTCGAAAAACTTCAAATAGGATAACAGATGTAGCGTTAGAAACGTTAAGACTTTCTAATCTCGAATCCATAGGTATTCTTAGTTTTTGATTAGCAAGATTTTCAAGGTTTTTTGAAACTCCGTCATTTTCAGAACCGAATATTAGCGCAAGATTTCCTTGAAAGTTTTCTTCAAAAAAATTTTTGTCACTTAAGGAAGAACAGCTATAAATTTTGAAATTATTTTGACTAAGAAATTTAGCTACTTTCATTAAATTCGGCACTGAAATCATTGGAATTAATTCCGTTGCGCCTTTGGATACCTCTCTAACAGTTTTAGTAAGTCGGCAAGAATTTTTATTTGGAATGATAATTGCATCTACGTTGGCTCCTAAAGATGATCTAAAAATAGATCCTAAATTTTGAGGATCTTGAATTCTGTCTAGAATTAGAAAAAACAAATTTTCTTTGTTAAAAATAAATTTTTCGAGAAAATTTATATCTCTTATTTCTTGTGGATGAAAAGTCATAGACATTCTTAAATCTTTAGCTTTTGAATTTAATATTAGAATGTTCTTTTCTTTTGCTTTATCAACTATTGGCTTCAATCTTTCAATAGTTGGGTTAAAAACAATTTCAACAATCTGTTCGTGGTTCAATTCAATTTGAGTTTTTATAAAATTTAAATCAGACGTTGTGATAACTCTTTTACTTAACATTTTTTTAAATCAATTCTTTTTCTAAATACATCCACCGAAGATATTTTTACTTTTATTTTATCTCCTACGAAAAAATTTTCTCTTCTACCTTTTAGAGCCTGAATATTTTCATCTAATTTGAACCTAATTTTGCCACCCCTTCTTAAAGAATTTACATGACAGAATCCATCAAGGTTTAACTTTTGAATTCTTACAAAAAGACCAATATCAAGCACAGAAACAATAAGCCCTTCAAACTCTTCTCCAATATAGTTTTCGGCACATTTACATTTAAGAAACTTTTCAGCTTCTTGATTAATTTTTTCAGCTTTTCTTTCTTTAAAAGAAATAAGTTCAGATATTTCTTCAACTTCGTCTTTGTTATAGGCTACTTTACTCAAGTCGTTCTGATTATTTTCTTTTCTGATTTGATTCTTTATGTTGCGATGGACAATTAAATCTGCATACCTTCTTATTGGTGAGGTAAAGTGACAGTATTTATTCAGGCCCAATGCAAAATGTTCGCTATTTAGAGAGTCGTACTTAGCTAATTTCATGCTTCTTAAAATTTGAATATTAACTATTTCTTCAAACCTAGTGTTTTTTGATTCCTCTAGCCAGCTCAAAATACAATTTCTAAAATTATTTGAGCGCATATTTTTTTTGAAACCTCTACTTGTGAGAAAGGCTTTTAGATTAATTATTTTTGATAAGTCAGGCTTTTCATGAAATCTAAATATAGAAGGAATACGCTTGCTGATTAAGAAATTAGCGGCGCAAATATTTGCAAGAATCATACATTCTTCGACAACGCTATGATAATTGTTCCTATTGATTTTTGAAAATTTTACAATTCTGTTTGATTTATCCGTAACCGGCTTAGATTCAGATAGATTAAATTCAATACTTTTTCTTTCTTTTCTCTTTTTTTTCAGAGCAATGAATATTTTCTCAAGATTTTCTAAACTTTCTTCTAATTTTTGGTCGAGTTTAGACTTAGGTTTATTAAAAAGGGGTCCAAGGTTCTCATAGGTGAGTCTTGCTCTTGAGATAATTAAAGATTCTAAAAATTCATACCCAATGATCTCGGCGTCTTCTGTTAGATTTACAATACATGTGATAGTGAGTTTTTTTTCGTCTGGGTTCAGAGAACATTTACCATTTGATAAAAGTTCAGGCAGCATGGGAATGACCTTGTTTCTAAAATAAATTGAAGTGCCTCTATTCAAGGCCTCAATATCTAGAGCAGAATTTTTTTTCACATATTCGGAAACATCGGCAATAGAAACATACAACTTATAACCAAGATCTGTCTTTTCCGCGTACAGAGCATCGTCGAAATCTTTCGCACTTTTTCCGTCAATCGTAACAAAAGGTTTATTTGTTAAATCTGATCGTCCAAGCTGTGAATCTAGTATGTCTTCTTTTTTTAAAGCATTTAATTCTCTTACTGTAGATTTTGGCCAAGTATCTGAAATATCAGATCTCTCTAATGCCAACTCTGTTGCAAATTCAAAAGGATTAGCAAAATCATATTTTATAAACGTATTTTTATTTACTTTTTTTTTCTTAGACATGTAATGCATTATAATTCTTTAAATGACTAAAAGATTTAGTACTCCAGATTTAAGTGATTTACATCCTGAAACCTTTGCTATGGATATCCAATTTAAAAGCTTTGGTAAAAAAGAATATTTTTGTGGTCAAGTCATGACCGCACAATGCCCTAATGATAATAGCAAAGTAAAAGAAATATTAAATCGTAATGGATCTGGTCAAGTCTTAGTAGTCGATGGTTTAGGCAGTACGAAAGTTGCTCTGTTAGGGGACATGTTAGCTCAGCAAGCTATAGATAATTCTTGGGAAGGAATAATTGTTAATGGTTGTGTTAGAGATGTAGAAATTTTGAGGAATCTTCCAATAGGTGTTTTTGCAATCGGCTCATGTCCGATTAAAAGCAATAAACAAGATCTTGGAGTTACTGGACAATCCCTAGAGATAGGAGGCGTCAAAGTTGAAAAGGGTTGTTGGATATATGCTGATGAAACAGGTGTGCTTTTATCAAAAGTAGAATTGGAGGTTAATTGAAAATTTCTTCAAACTGGATATTTTTATCATTAGGTTTTTATTTAATTATTTCAATTTTTCAAATAACTGCTGTTACTGATTCTCTAATCTTAATATTTAATGTAGATAATACTTTTTTTGAGGGTGTTATTTTTATCTTTTCAATTTTTTTAACATTTACACCAGTAGTTGGACCTATTCTTGGGATAATTGGTGCAACTCTGGTTTGGGGCTGGAACATATTTTTTGCAATCATTCTATTTTTTTGGCCTTATGTATTTTTATTTTTGGGTATGATTTTTTCTCCAAGAATAAAAAGAGAAAAAAGGGGAGAAAAAGAAAAAATTATTGATGCAGAAATTATAGAAGAAGAAAAATTCTGAATTAAAATTTACTTAAGTTCCTGGCCCATATATTTATGAATAAGCTCGACTGCCTGCAACGGTCTAAGCATAACTTTAAATTCGGTAATTTTTCCATCGTCATTCCAAGAGATAATGTCTATTCCATTTATTTTTATCTCATTTAGAACCAGTTCAAATTCTAAACATGCAATTTTGGCAGACTCAATTTCTTTAGTATATTTGAAGGTTTCATCAGCAAAAACAATAGCTGCGGCAGATAAATATTTTTTTGTAATTTCTTTTCCAGCCTGCGGCGAAAAAACAACTGGAGAATAAAAAATACAATCTTCGTCCAGAATTTCATCTAGTAGATTCATGTCACCACTTTCTACAACATGATGCCAAGTCTTCATGGGGCTAATTACTTTCATAAGTTTTTAAATGTCATTGATAAAATCATACACTGCATTTGCACAACCTTTGGGATTTTCTATTACATTAAAATGTGCTGATTTTGGTATGAGTGCAAAAGTATGGAATTTTGCAGTGGGCAAAAGTTTTAATTTTGAATAACCATCCTTGAGCTCAATAAATTGCTTTTCTTTTTTTTTGGCATCTTGACCTACACAGCCTGGATAAATATCTTCGACTTCATTTCTAAATAAGTTATAAATTCCAAAATATGGTTGATCTGAAATTAATTTTCCATTTCTTCCAAATTTGAATTCGTCCTCCCCTTGGAATTGCATTATTTTGGCGTCTAATTTTTTGAGTTTTTCTCTGTTAAGAACTTCCTTCTTAACATCAGTTTGAAGCATAGTCTGTCTAAATTTTAGAAGATATTTTTTTGAGGGATTGTTAGCTTCATATATTAAGTGCGTAAGTCGATCATATTCTTCACTTCTTTTCTTTGCGCCTTTTAAATATTCAGAAATTTTGCTGATGGCTAAGGGAAATTTGAAAAAGGTTACAAGTGAAAAAATAATTCTCACTTGATGAGGAAATATAAAAAAGCTATGAGGAGGACCAACGCAAATCATTGGCGCCAATTCTGCCCACTCTTCCTTATAAAAATCCCAAACTTGAGATCCTCTACTTAAGCTTATAAAAATTTCAGAATTTGAAATTAAAAGATTTTCAAAAACTATCACACCTCTATCGTGTGCAACAAAATGTGCTTTTTTAAGATTTAACTTTTTAAAAATCTTTAAAGTTACTTCAGCTTGGGCTTCATGACTGAATTTAGGATCAACATTAACCTTTTTTAGATTTATTTCTCTATTGAAGGGAAGCAATTTTCCGTTGAACTCAGCAAATGCATTTTGATCTTCTATAATTTCTGAATACTCTTCATAAAACGGTAAATGAAAAATATAGATTAAAAGTGCGCTGTCTTTTTTACATAATTCAGCTGCCATCCAACACATAGATTCGCTGGAGTCGGTAGGAGCCCCTCCCATCATAACAATTGTGTTTTCTTCCGAAGCATCGTCGTTGCCACACTTCAAGATAAGATGCTTGAAGCCTTCAATAGAAACATACTGACGAGATATTTTGACACCATAAGGATGTAATATTTTTCCACTTTCTCTATAGACACAAATCATTAAAATTAAAATCTTTTGAAAAAGGAGAAGGGTTTTTGCAAAAAATATAAAAATAGTTTCTAAAAAAATTTTTATCATTTTAAAAAATGGAGCTGGCGATTGGATTCGAACCAACGACCGCCTGATTACAAATCAGGAGCTCTACCAACTGAGCTACGCCAGCAAATGGATCGATTATATATTTATTCTTCAACTTTTAAAGAAAGTTCTCCAGAAGAAATATGTTTTATTTCTTTGTCGACTGATACTTTCATTCTTCCGATTGAGTCAACTTCTAATACTTTACAATATTGATTGTTGTATCTTTCGGTTTTAACAATTTTATTTTTAAGGTAATTGTGCTCATTAAATCTTTTTTTGAAGAAAGAAAAACCATGTTTTTCAAAGAGTTTTAAATTTTCGAAAAATTTTAAAGTAGCCATGCCTATTATTTTATTTCTGTCATAAACATTATTGCCGTTTATTAATTTTAAAGAAGTCCATTCTTGATTAATATTCGTGTTGTTATCCATAAAGACATTTAATCCTATTCCGGTCACAAGTTTAATTTTATCTTTCTGGGGTTTTGTCTCTATTAGGATTCCACAAAATTTTTTGTTCTCATGATAAATATCATTTGGCCACTTTATTTTTGAATTTATTCCATATAGCTCTTCCAGACAGTCTCTAATAGTTAGTCCTACCATCAAGCTAAACCCATCAAGGTTTGTATATTTTTCAGTTAACAAAGAAATTGATAAATATATATTCTCTTCATTAGGACTTTCCCATGTTTTATTACCTCTTCCTCTGCCTTTGTATTGTTTTTCAGCTGCGCAAATCAATCGATCAGTATTTTGTATTTCTAAATCCATTAAATACTGATTGGTAGAGTCTAATTCTTTGAAAATTATCACTTTTGTGTTTGAAAAGCTTGAATCTTTAAAAAAAGATTTAATAATTTTTTTATTTAATTTCTTTTGATTGACATCTTTCATTTGTAACAAGAGAATAAGCGACAAATATGGAGGGGTTGGGGAGCGGTCAAACCCAGCTGACTGTAAATCAGCCGCTTCGGCTTCGCAGGTTCGAATCCTGCCCCCTCCACCATATTTTAGTTGCAATTAACCCTATAATTGAGTATAAACGCGAACGGAGATATGGGTCTAGGTTTCATTATTTAATCTTATTAGATATTTGAAATTAAGTTCCCTTTTCTTTCTAAGGATGCTCATATAGCTCAGTCGGTAGAGCACTTCCTTGGTAAGGAAGAGGTCACCGGTTCAAATCCGGTTATGAGCTCCAGGAAATTAAGAAAAAAATTTTTTTAAAGAGGAATAAAAATGGCTAAAGAAAAATTCGAAAGAACCAAACCACATGTGAATGTTGGAACTATTGGACACGTTGACCATGGAAAAACAACACTTACAGCTGCCCTTACTAAGGTTTGTGCGGAAGCTTATGGAGCAGGTGAAGCCGTTGCTTTTGATGGTATTGATAACGCTCCAGAAGAAAAAGAAAGAGGTATTACTATTGCTACTTCTCACGTAGAGTACGACACACCTAATAGGCACTATGCTCATGTCGATTGTCCTGGTCACGCCGACTACATTAAGAATATGATAACTGGTGCAGCGCAAATGGATGGAGCTATATTAGTAGTAAATGCTGCTGACGGCCCTATGCCTCAAACTAGAGAACATATTCTTTTGGCAAGACAGGTTGGCGTGCCTTTCATTGTAGTTTTTCTTAACAAAGCTGACATGGTAGATGATGAAGAATTAACTATGCTAGTGGAAGAAGAAATAAGAGAACTTTTAACTGAGTATGATTTTCCAGGCGCTGACACTCCTATTGTAGTTGGATCGGCCTTAAAAGCCTTAGAAGGAGATACTTCAGATATTGGAGTACCTGCTGTAACCAAGCTTGTGGAAGCTTTAGATTCATATATTCCAGAACCAGAAAGAGAAACTGACAAACCTTTCTTGATGCCTATTGAAGACATTTTTTCTATTCAGGGTAGAGGTACAGTTGTAACCGGAAGAATTGAAAGAGGGATGGTAAATGTGAACGACCCACTTGATATAATTGGTATTAAGGACACCGAAGCCACAGTTTGTACTGGAGTAGAAATGTTTAGGAAATTATTAGACCAAGGTAGAGCTGGAGAGAATGTAGGTGTTCTATTAAGGGGAACCAAAAGAGAAGAGGTTGAGAGAGGGCAAGTTCTATGTGCTCCTGGTTCAATTAAATCTCATACTAAATTTGAAGCTCAAGTTTACGTTTTAAGCAAGGAAGAAGGTGGAAGACATACGCCTTTCTTCAAAGGATACAGACCTCAGTTTTATGTTAGAACCACTGACGTTACCGGAGCAGTTGAACTCCCTGACGGAGTTGAAATGGTAATGCCTGGAGATGACATATCTGTTTCAGTCGAATTAATTTCACCTATTGCCATGGAAGATGGTATGAAATTCGCTATCAGAGAAGGTGGAAGAACAGTTGGTGCTGGAGTAGTAACAAAAATTATCGAGTAGGCCAGTAGCTCAATTGGTAGAGCGGCGGTCTCCAAAACCGCAGGTTGGGGGTTCGATTCCCTCCTGGCCTGCCACGATTTGAAGTAAGATTGATGTCACAAGAAGGAAACAACACAAATATACAAAGCAAAGCCTTATGGGTGCTTGGCTTATCTTTAATTTCTTTAGCTGTTTGGGGAAACTCCTATTTTTCCCAGGTTGGTTTGCTTTACAGAGTTTTAGGAGTAATAACTGTCCTTTTGCTATCAATGTTTGTCTTAAAATTTACAATTTTCGGAAGCCAAACTTATAACTTATTAATTCAATCGACAACAGAAATAAGAAAAGTAATTTGGCCTAACAGGACTGAAACAACACAGACTACTCTAATTGTCACAGCTGCAGTTTTAGTTGCTTCTTTAATACTTTGGGGGCTCGACTCTTTATTTTCTTTTCTAGTAAAACTAATTTTAGGATAAAAATGTCAAAATCTTGGTATGTAATTAACTCTTACTCTGGCTATGAAAATAAAGCGAAAGAGCAACTTATGGAAAGAATTACATCAGAGGGCCAAGAAGATTTCTTTGGTCGCATTGAGGTTCCTACGCAAGAGATCACTGAAATTAAAGGGGGAAAAGAAAAGATAGTACAAAAAAAATTTTTCCCAGGATATATTTTGGTTGAGATGGAAATGAATGATGAAACTTGGCATTTGGTTAAAGAGACTCCTAGAGTTTTAGGCTTTATTGGAGGAACTAAAAATAACCCTAAAAGCATTACTGATGCTGAAGCTAGTAGAATTTTAAATCAAATAGAACACGGAATTGATGAATCTTCTCAATCAGTGGCTTTTGAACCTGGAGAAATGATTAGAGTAATTGATGGACCATTCAATGATTTCAGTGGAGTAGTTGAAGAAGTGGACAGTGAAAAGAGTAAAGTAAAGGTTGCGGTTATGATCTTCGGAAGATCAACTCCTGTAGAGCTGGATTTCACGCAAATAGAGAGAAGCTAATGGCAAAAGATAAAAAAATTATAACTTATATTAAGCTTCAAGTTCCTGCTGGCGCTGCAAGCCCCAGCCCACCTGTAGGCCCCGCCTTAGGACAGCATGGAGTGAATCTTATGGATTTTTGTAACGCGTTTAATTCTAAAACAAATGAATTAGAAAAAAATGTACCAGTTCCTGTAGTCATATCTGTTTATGAAGACAGAAGTTTTGACTTTATTATAAAAACTACTCCAGCAAGTATTTTATTAAAAAAAGCAGCTGGACTAACTAAGGGCAGTAGCACCCCTAATTCAGATAAAGTTGGAAAAGTAAATAGAGCTCAATTAGAGGAAATTGCTCAAGCTAAAATGTCTGATTTAAATGCTTCTGATATGGACGCTGCCGTAAAAATTATCGAAGGCAGTGCAAGAAGCATGGGCATAGAGGTAGAAAATTAAAATGGACAAAGTAAATTTAGAAACCGCTCTTACAGAGATAAATCATAACTGCTCGAAAAACTTTAAAGAAGCGTTAGATATTGCTGTCAATTTAGGTATAGATCCTAAAAAAACAGACCAAGCTGTAAGAGGAGCTACAAATTTACCTCATGGAAATGGAAAAACTTATAAAGTCGCTGTTTTTGCTGAAGGAGAGGAAGCTAAAGACGCATTAGATAATGGAGCTGATAAAGTTGGCATGGAAGATTTAGCTGAAGACATGAAAAAAGGAGAATTAGACTTCGATGTTATTATAGCGACGCCAGCAACTATGAAAGTTGTAAGTCCTTTAGGTCAAATTCTTGGACCAAAGGGATTAATGCCAAACCCTAAATCTGAAACTGTAACTAAAGATGTTAAAACTGCGGTTAAAAATGCTAAATCAGGACAAATTAGGTATAAATCAGATAAGCAGGGTATAATCCACACCCGAATTGGTCAGGTAGGATATTCAGAAGAACAAGTTAGAGATAATCTAGAAGCTTTTCTTTCAGATTTGAAAAAAGCTAAACCTCCTTCTTCAAAGGGCGTTTTTATTTCTAAAGTTTCTATCTCATCAACGATGGGTAAAGGTTTTGATATAGATTTAACAACTTTGAATTTTTAATAAGGTGTTTAAGTTTTTTAATATCTATAAAGATTTTTTGTGCCATTGCAACTCTGTTGCAATTGTCAAAGACCGTAGGAGCCAAAGATTTATCAGAGGCTTAATTTTTCCTACGCAGATGGTTCTCAATATTTTTTTAAAATATTGAGGTTTTTTTAAATACTCAATTTTGAGGAATTTTTAATGTCAAATTTAGATGCAAAAAAAGTTCAAGTTGATGAATTGAAACAAGTTGCTGAAGAATCTCTTTCAGCGGTAGTTGTTGATTACCGTGGAACAGATGTTCCAAAGTTAACTAACTTTCGAAAAGATGCTAAAGAAAAGTCAGTGTTTATTAAAATAATTAAAAATACACTTGCTAAAAGGGCTCTTGAGGATACCAAATTCGATTCATTAAAAGATGTCTTAACTGGACCTACTTTAATTGCTTTCTCTAAAGATGACTTTCAAAGCGCAGCAAAGTTGATACAAGATTTTGCAAAGATAGAAGAGTCTTTTGAAGTTAAAGGTTTGTCAATTGGCGAGGGTTTACTTACAGCTGATCAACTTAACAGTATTGCTTCTTTACCAACGAAAGAAGAGGCAATATCAATGTTGCTTGGTTTAATGAAAGCGCCAATAACTAATTTAGCTTTAATTTCAAAAGAAATTCCTTCTTCTATGGTAAGAACTTTGAGTGCTTATGGGGATTCTAAAAATTGAGTTTGATTTATTATATAGGAGTTAATAATGGCTTTATCTAAAGAAGAAATTTTAGACGCGATTTCTGAAATGAGCGTCATGGACGTCGTTGATCTTGTCAAGATGATGGAAGACAAATTTGGTGTTTCGGCTGCGGCACCTGTAGCAGCCGCTGCACCGGCAGCCGCTGATTCTGGAGCAGAGACAGCTGAAGAAAAAAGTGAGTTTGAAATTTTCTTAGCAGATGTGGGCGACAAAAAGATAGATGTTATTAAAGCGGTTAGAACAATTACCGGGTTAGGCTTAAAAGAAGCCAAAGCAATTGTTGATGGAGCACCAGCATCCGTTAAGGAAGGAGCTAATAAAGAAGAAGCAGAAACTGCTAAATCTCAATTAGAAGAAGCTGGCGCTACAGTAGAACTTAAATAACTACATTTTTTATGACAGAAAATTACTCATTTGCAGAAAAGAAAAGAATAAGAAAAAGTTTTGAAAAAATTTCGAGTGTAATGTCCTTACCCGACATTCTTGAAATACAAACTGATTCATATAAACATTTTCTACAAGGAGAAACTCTTGCAGACAAGCGAAAAGATCAGGGCTTAGAACATGTTTTTAGGTCAATTTTCCCTATAGTCAGTGTGTCAGGAAATGCAAAGATCGATTATCTGAGATATGAATTAGGCGAGCCAGAATTTGATGTCTTTGAATGCCTACCAAGGGGTAGAACCTATGAGGCGCCTTTACATATTTGGTGCAGAATAACTTTTATCGATAAGACTACAGGAGAAGAAAATCTTAAAAGCGCAAGAGATGAAAAAGTTTACATGGGCACTATGCCGCTGATGACAGAGCATGGAACTTTTGTCATAAACGGAACTGAAAGGGTGGTTGTATCTCAACTACATAGGTCGCCTGGTTTAATATTTGACCATGACAAAGGTAAGACACATTCTTCAGGGAAACTTCTATATTCATCTAGGGTAATTCCTTATAGAGGATCCTGGTTAGACTTTGAATTCGATCACAAGGATTTGATATACATCAGAATTGACAGAAGAAGAAAACTTTATGCATCAATACTTTTGAAGAGTCTGGGCATGAGTCCTAAGGAAATCCTGGACATTTTTTATGAACAAGAAATTTATACGCTCAATAAAAAAGGCTTTTATAGTTTAAACTTAAATTCTCAAAAATTAGTTGGAAGACTCGCTCCAGTTGACATCCTTGCGAAAGACAAAAGTGTAATTATTGAAGCTGGCAAAAGGATAACTGCAAGACATATTAGATTAATAGAGTCTAGTAAAATTAAAACTCTTGATTTACCTAAAGAGGCTTTGATTGGTTTAACCTTAGCAGAAGACATTGTAGATGAAGCAACGGGAGAAATTTTGTTCCCATGTAATACGCTAGTCGATAATGATGTTTTAGAAAAACTCGAAGAACAAAAAATAAAACAATTAAATACTTTATATATTAATGAGCTTGAATCAGGTCCTTATGTCTCTGAAACTTTGCGCGCAGATACTTCTGCGACGAATCTCGAAGCATTAGCGGAAATATATAGAATGATGCGTCCCGGTGAGCCTCCAACTAAAGAAGCGGCAACACTTTTATTTGAAAACTTATTCTTTAATCCAGATAAATACGATTTATCAGATGTAGGTCGAATGAAATTCAATAAGAGGCTTGGCAAAGACGATCTTTTGGGCGAAGGAATTCTTTCCAAAGAAGATATTCTAGATGTTATGAAAACTTTAGTTGATATCAGAAATGGTAAACAATCCTGCGATGATATTGATCACCTGGGTAATAGGAGAATAAGGTCGGTTGGTGAAATGGTTTCAAATCAGGTGAGGGTTGGTTTGTTAAGAGTTGAAAGAGCTGTTAGAGAGAGACTAAATGTGGCTGAGGCTGAAGGATTTGGTCCCGCGGATCTTATTAATGCAAAGCCTGTCACTGCTGCGATTAATGAATTTTTTGGCTCCAGTCAGTTATCTCAATTTATGGATCAAAACAATCCTCTTTCTGAAGTAACTCATAAAAGAAGGGTTTCGGCTTTAGGTCCAGGTGGACTTACCAGAGAAAGAGCTGGTTTTGAAGTTAGAGACGTTCACCCGACACATTACGGAAGAGTTTGTCCTATTGAAACTCCAGAAGGTCCAAACATCGGCCTAATTAATTCTCTTTCCGTTTATGCAAGAGTTAATGATTACGGTTTTATTGAGACTCCTTATAGAGAAATCCTTAATGGCAAGGTCACCGAGAATATTAGGTACGTTTCTGCAATCGAAGAAGGTGAATTCGTAATAGCTCAAGCAAGTGCAAAACTTGATAAAAGTAATAAGTTCACAGAAGAATTAGTCCCGGTTAGGTACAGAAATGAATTTGAATTAGTTACTCCTGATCGTGTAGATCTTATGGATGTTTCACCTCAGCAAGTAGTATCTATTGCAGCAGCTTTGATTCCATTTTTAGAACACGATGATGCAAACAGAGCTCTAATGGGTTCAAACATGATGCGTCAAGCGGTACCCACTTTATCTACTGAAACCCCTCTAGTAGGAACAGGAATGGAGCGAATAGTTGCAAGAAATTCAGGCGACTGTGTAATTGCCAAAAATGCTGGCATCATTGAAAAGGTAGATTCTGGTCGAATTGTTGTGAGAAAAAACCTCAAAGATATCTCTGGTACAGGTTCAGCTGTAGATATTTATAACTTAGTAAAATATACAAGATCTAACCAAAATACGTGTATAAATCAAAAGCCCATTGTTTCTGAAGGGGATAAAATTTCGAAAGGAGATATTTTAGCTGATGGTTCTTCCATCGATTTAGGGGAACTTGCCTTAGGTCAAAACATTAAAATAGCTTTTATGCCATGGCATGGCTACAACTATGAAGATTCTATTTTAATTTCTGATAGACTTGTTCAAGAAGACAAACTAACTAGTGTTCATATTGTTGAAGAAACCTGCACAGCAAGAGATACAAAATTAGGTCCAGATGAAATTACCGCCGATATTCCGAATGTTGGGGATTCTGCTTTATCTAAATTAGATGAATGCGGAATAGTTCATATTGGAGCGGAAGTAAATGCTGGAGACATTTTAGTTGGAAAAGTTACGCCAAAAGGCGAAACACAATTGTCGCCTGAAGAAAAATTATTAAGAGCAATTTTTGGAGAAAAAGCTTCTGATGTTAAGGATACTTCTTTGAGAGTTAAATCAGGGCAAGATGGAACAGTTATTGACGTAAAAGTTTTTACTAGAGAAGGTCTAGAAAAAAATTCTAGAGCACAGGTAATTGAATCAATCTCTTTAGCAGAAATCCAAAAAGATATTGATCAAGAATTATCAATTGTTACTTTTGCTACTTTGAATTCTCTTAAATCCACGATTCTTGGAAAAGAAATCATTAGTGCAAAAGGGCTGAAAAAAGGAGATAAAGTTAGTGAAGAATTTTTAAGCGACCTTTCGCCTTCCGAATGGTTTAAATTGCGAATGAAAGATGAATCAATTAATGACGATATTAAAGAGGCAAAAGACAAACTTAAAAACTATGAAGAAGATTTAAAGAAAAAATTTGATGACAAGAAAAAGAAAATTGTTTCAGGAGACGATTTGCCTCCAGGAGTGCAACAAGTTATTAAAGTTTACTTAGCGGTTAAAAGAAGAATTCAACCAGGAGATAAATTAGCAGGAAGACACGGTAACAAGGGGGTTATATCCGTTATTATGCCTGTTGAAGATATGCCTTATGACGAAAATGGTGAGCCAGTGGACATTGTGTTGAATCCGCTTGGAGTCCCTTCTAGGATGAATGTGGGTCAATTAATGGAAACGCATTTGGGCTGGGCATCAAAAGAGCTAGGAAGAAAAATAGGTGAATTAATAGACTCTGCAAACAATATAGAAGCTAGAGATTTGGTTAGCAAGGTATATTCATCAGCTGGAAAAAAAGAAGATATAAGCAAGTTAAACGAAAAAGAGTTCAAAGAGCTATGCTCTAATTTGAAGTCAGGTGTTCCAATGGCTACCCCTGTTTTTGATGGAGCTTCTGAGACTGAGATTAAAGCTATGTTAGAACTAGCAGGATTGCCTACTTCAGGGCAAACAACTTTATATGACGGAAGAACAGGCGATGCTTTTGAAAGGCCAGTTACGATTGGTTATATGTACATGCTTAAATTAAATCATTTAATCGAAGATAAAATGCATGCTCGTTCTACAGGTTCATATAGTTTAGTAACTCAACAACCTTTGGGCGGTAAAGCTCAATTTGGTGGGCAAAGACTGGGAGAAATGGAAGTCTGGGCGCTAGAAGCTTATGGAGCAGCTCATACTCTGCAAGAAATGTTGACTGTAAAATCCGATGATGTATCTGGAAGAACAAAAGTTTATAAAAATATAGTTGATGGTAATCACGAAATGGAAGCAGGCATTCCTGAGTCTTATAACGTGCTAACTAAAGAAATTAGATCTTTAGGGATAGACATTGATTTTGAAGAGGTAGAATAATTTATGAAAGACTTATTGAAATTATTTAATCAAGATCAAGCAGAGAGTTTTAATTCAATCAAAGCCGGTTTGGCCTCTTCTCAACAAATTAGGTCGTGGTCTTTTGGAGAAGTAAAAAAACCAGAGACAATTAATTATAGGACTTTTAAACCTGAAAGAGATGGTCTATTTTGTGCAAAAATTTTTGGACCCGTAAAAGATTACGAATGTATTTGTGGAAAATATAAACGTATGAAGCATAGAGGTGTAGTTTGTGAAAAATGTGGTGTAGAAGTCACGCTAGCTAAGGTTAGAAGAGAAAGAATGGGCCACATAGAATTAGCCGCTCCTGTGGCTCACATATGGTTCTTAAAATCCTTGCCTTCAAGGATTTCACTCCTTTTAGATATGACATTAAGGGAAATAGAGAGAATTTTATATTTTGAGTCATTTGTTGTAACAGATCCGGGCATGACAGAATTAGAAAAAGGCCAAATTTTAGATGAAGAAGAATACTTTGAAGCTTTGGAAAACTATGGAGAAGAGTTCTCTGCCGGAATGGGAGCTGAATCTGTAAAAATCCTTCTTTCAGAAATGAATTTAGAGGAGGAGATAGCTGAGGTTTTATCTCAAATTGAGGGAACAAACAGTGAAGCAAAAATTAAAAAGTTATCAAAACGCTTAAAAATTTTAAAAGGCTTTCTCTCTTCTAATAATAAACCCGAATGGATGATTCTAGATGTTCTTCCCGTCTTGCCGCCTGATTTAAGACCTTTAGTTCCTTTGGAGGGCGGAAGATTTGCTACTTCGGACTTAAATGATCTTTACCGAAGGGTAATTAACCGAAATAACAGGCTTAAAAGATTACTAGAACTAAGCGCTCCTGAAATCATTGTAAGAAATGAGAAGAGAATGCTTCAAGAGTCTGTAGATGCTTTGTTAGATAATGGAAGAAGAGGGCGAGCTATTACGGGTTCTAATAAAAGACCGCTTAAATCTTTATCAGATATGATTAAAGGCAAACAAGGAAGATTTAGGCAAAATCTTTTAGGAAAAAGAGTAGATTACTCTGGCAGATCAGTAATAGTTGTAGGCCCTACTTTAAAACTTCATCAGTGTGGATTACCGAAAAAAATGGCTCTAGAGCTTTTTAAACCCTTTGTTTTTGGAAGATTACAAAATATGGAACTTGCAACAACTATTAAAGGAGCAAAAAGAATGGTTGAGCGAGAAGAGCCGGTTGTTTGGGACATATTAGCAGAGGTTATACGAGAACATCCTATCTTACTCAATAGAGCTCCAACGCTTCATAGATTAGGTATACAGGCTTTTGAGCCAATACTAATTGAGGGTAAAGCAATACAACTTCATCCTTTAGTTTGTAAAGCATACAATGCAGATTTTGACGGCGATCAAATGGCAGTTCATGTGCCTTTAACTTTAGACGCTCAACTAGAATGCAGAGCTCTGATGATGGCCAGCAACAACATCTTGTCCCCTTCCAATGGTAGACCAATTATTGATCCATCTCAGGATGTAGTTCTTGGTATTTATTACATGACAAAATCAAAACTTAATGCACTTGGTGAAGGTTCAATATTTGCCGATGTTGATGAAGTCAAACGTGCATATGATTCGAAACAAATCGATCTTCAAGCAATTATAAAGTGCAGGATTAATAGTAATGACGGTTCAAGCGAACTTGTGGAGACTACAGTGGGAAGGACAATTCTTTGGGGAGTTGTTCCAAAAGAAATTCCTTTCGAGAAAATAAATAAACCCCTCAATAGTAAAGCTATATCTGACTTAATCAATATCTCTTACAGATACTCAGGCTTAAAAGCCACGGTAATTTTTTCAGATAAAATAAAAAATTTAGGTTATGACTATTCAACGATCTCAGGTTCTTCTATATGTGTTGAAGATTGCGTAATTCCTGATAATAAAGAGTCAATCATTTCCCAAGCTCAAAATGAGGTGAAAGAAATTGAAGCTCAATACTCTTCCGGGCTAGTAACCCAGGGAGAGAAGTACAATAAAGTAATTGATATTTGGTCTAGGGCAAATGAAGCCGTTGCTAGTTCCTTGATGGAAACCATTTCTAAGGACAAGGTAGTTAATTCAGAAGGAGAGGAAGTGGACGAAGATTCTTTTAATTCGGTATTCATGTATTTAGACTCTGGTGCAAGGAGCTCACCCGCACAAGTAAGGCAGTTGGCTGGAATGAGAGGGCTAATGGCCAAGCCAGACGGTTCGATAATTGAAACTCCAATTACTGCGAACTTTAGAGAGGGATTGACAGTATTACAATACTTTACTTCTACTCACGGCGCTAGAAAAGGTTTGGCAGATACGGCTTTGAAAACAGCTAACTCCGGTTATTTGACCAGAAGGCTCGTAGATGTAGCTCAAGATTTAGTTATTAGAGAGCATGACTGCGGAACATCAGAAGGACTTGAACTAAGGACTATTATTGATGGAGGTGAAGTAGTTCAATCTTTAAGTGAAAGAATTTTAGGAAGAGTTTTAGCAGCTGATATTCAATCCAAAGATGGAGAGTTAAAAATTTCAAAAGGAACTTTGATTGATGAGGAGTTAGCAGAAAAAATAGAAAATCATAATATCAATTATGCTCTTGTGAGATCTGCTATTACCTGTGAAACTAGTTTTGGTATTTGTTCCATGTGTTACGGAAGAGATCTGGGCAGAGGGAACTTAGTCGATCCAGGCGAAGCCGTAGGAATTGTCGCTGCACAATCTATTGGAGAGCCTGGTACCCAACTTACTATGAGAACTTTCCACATAGGTGGAGCCGCCTCGAGATCTTCTGAAAATGACAAAATAGAAGTTAAATTTGATGGAGTAGTTCAATATAAAAATATTAGTTCCGTGACAAATAAAGATAAAAATCAGGTTTGTATTTCAAGATCTGCTGAAATAATTCTTTTGGATGAAAACGATTTTGAAAAAGAAAGATACAAATTACCTTATGGAGCAACTATAAATATTAAAGATGGAGCAAAAGTTAAAGCCGGAGAAATATTAGCTAGATGGGACCCTTTGAATCATCCGATAATTTCCGAAGTGAAAGGAAAAGCCAAACTTATTGATATGGAAAATGGTATCTCAGTCAGAGTAGTTCAAGATGAATTAACTGGTTTAAGCAGCATGGAAGTTTTAGACGCTGCTGAGAGGACATCTGCCGGAAAAGACCTCACCCCAACTATTTCCGTAGTTGATGGAAAAGGAAAAGAAGTAATTCTTCCTAATGGAAAGAGACCAGCTAATTATGTCTTAGAGCAAAAATCCCTAGTAAATGTCTCAGATGCTCAAGCTATTAATGTTGGCGATGTTTTAGCAAGAATTCCTAAAGAATCTTCAAAAACTAAGGACATAACAGGAGGATTGCCAAGAGTCGCTGATTTATTTGAAGCAAGAAAACCAAAGGAGGTAGCGATATTAGCTGAGCTCAGCGGTGTTGTATCATGGGGTAAAGAAACGAAAGGCAAAAGAAGATTGATTATTACTGGTAAAGAATCAGGTGAAGAGATAGTTAGTGAAACATTAATTCCTAAAACAAGAAGTATTAACGTTTTCGAAGGTGAAACAATTAATAAGGGAGATGTCATAAGCGAAGGTTCTTTAAGCCCACACGACATTTTGTCACTCAAAGGAGTAACTGAACTAACCGATTATGTGGTTAATGAAATTCAAGATGTATATAGGCTTCAAGGAGTTGAAATTAGCGATAAACATATCGAATGTATTTTGAGGCAGATGTTAAGAAAAGCAGAAATAACTGAAGCTGGAGACTCTGATTTCATTATTGGCGATCAAGTTGAATACTCTGAAGTAGTAAATATTAATAAAAAACTTATTTCAGAAGGAAGTGTGCCTGCACAGTTTAATAGATTGCTGCTTGGAATCACTAAAGCTTCTCTTGCTACAGAATCTTTTATTTCTGCCGCGTCTTTTCAAGAAACAACTCGGGTTCTTACCGAAGCTGCAGTTACTGGAAAGGTTGATAAGTTAAGAGGCCTTAAAGAAAATGTTGTTATTGGTAGGCTTGTTCCCTCTGGTACTGGTTATAATTTGAACAAAAAAGATGAGATTGATGTTGCGGAATTGGAATCAGAGATTCTTGATGCAATGAATTCCGAAGACGAGTCTCAAGAATAAATATAATTTAATTGACCTAACTTGAAAGCATCATTAAAATCGCAACATTTTTATGGCTACTATTAATCAACTTATAAAAAACCCCAGAAAGATTAAAAGGGTTAAAAGTGACGTTCCTGCTTTAGGAGGATCTCCTCAAAGAAGAGGAGTATGTACTAGAGTTTACACCACAACTCCAAAGAAGCCGAACTCAGCTTTAAGAAAGGTTTGCAAGGTTAGATTGACTTCAGGTTATGAAGTTATTTCTTACATTGGAGGTGAAGGTCATAATTTACAAGAACACTCTGTTGTCTTGTTAAGAGGAGGAAGGGTTAAAGATCTTCCTGGTGTTAGATATCACACAGTAAGAGGAACTCTTGATACCACTGGAGTTGAAGATAGAAAACAGAGAAGGTCTAAATACGGATCAAAAAAACCTAAATAATGCCAAGAAAAGGACCAATTCCTAAAAGAGAAATATTGCCAGATCCTAAGTATGGCAATCTTAAACTTTCCAAATTTATCAATAACTTGATGGAACGAGGAAAAAAAAGTACTGCCGAAAAGATTATATATTCAGCTTTAGATGAGATATCAAGCAAGGCCAAAAGAGACCCCTTAGAAATTTTCGAAGAAGCTCTAGATCAAGTTGGCCCTCAAATAGAAGTGAAGTCTAGAAGAGTTGGTGGTGCAACCTATCAAGTCCCTTTAGAGGTTAAAAGTTCAAGAAAGATGGCTTTAGCAATGAGATGGTTAGTAAATAGTGCAAAAAAAAGGTCTGAAAAAAATATGTCGACAAAATTGGCGAATGAACTTCTTGATGCTTCAGAAGGAAAAGGCGAAGCTGTTAAGAAAAGACAAGATACACATAAAATGGCTGAAGCAAATAAAGCCTTTTCTCACTTCAGATTTTAAATGTCTGATCGTAATTTTCCATTAGACCTTTATCGTAATATTGGCATTTGCGCCCATGTTGATGCGGGGAAAACAACAACTACTGAAAGAGTTTTATTTTATACAGGCATTTCTCATAAGATAGGTGAAGTCCATGATGGCGCTGCAACTATGGATTGGATGGAGCAAGAGCAAGAAAGAGGAATTACTATTACATCTGCCGCTACGACCTGTTTTTGGAAGGGTATGAGAAAAGATTTTCAAGAACACAGAATTAATATAATTGATACTCCAGGACACGTTGATTTTACTATCGAAGTTGAACGATCTTTAAGAGTTTTAGATGGTGCAGTTGTAGTTTTTTGTGGAAGTTCAGGAGTTGAACCTCAATCTGAGACAGTTTGGAGACAGGCGAATAGATACAAAGTTCCTAGAATATGTTTTATAAATAAAATGGATAGAGCTGGCGCTGATTTTGAAAGAGTAGTAGACCAAATAAAAAACAGACTCGGAGCTTCTCCAGTAGCTATTCAATTGCCGATTGGAGCTGAAGATGACTTTGCAGGAATTATCGATCTTATTAAGATGAAGGCGCTCTATTGGAATGGTGATGATAAAGGGACTTCTTACACAGAAGAAGAAATTCCAGAGAATCTTCTTGAAAAGGCACAACAATTAAGAGAAGAAATGCTTGAATCTGCTGCAGAAGCAAATGAAGAGCTAATGGATAAGTATTTAACTGATGGAGATCTTTCGGAAGAAGATATTCATCAAGGTTTGAGAGAGAGAACTCTTTCAAATGAAATAGTAATATGTCTTTGTGGCTCAGCTTTTAAGAACAAAGGCGTTCAGCCTATGCTTGATGCTGTCGTGCAGTATTTACCATCTCCTACAGAAGTGGAAGCAATCCAAGGGGTTTTAGAAGATGGCGAGACTACCGAGTCAAGAAATTCAGATGATAACGAACCTTTTTCTGCCTTGGCTTTTAAAATTGCTACTGATCCATTTGTAGGAACTCTCACTTTTATAAGAGTTTACTCTGGCGTTTTAAAGCAAGGTGACTCTGTATTTGCTTCTTCAAAAAGCTCTAAAGAAAGAGTCGGTCGTATGTTACAAATGCACGCAAATAATAGAGAAGAAATATCTGAAGTAAGAGCAGGTGACATTGCTGCAATAATTGGATTAAAAGATGTGACTACTGGAGACACCTTGTGCGACTTAAAAAAGACAATCATTTTAGAGAAAATGACTTTTCCAGAACCTGTTATCTCAGTTGCTGTAGAACCTAAAACTAAGTCAGATCAAGAAAAGATGGGTATAGCTTTAGGAAGGTTGGCCCAAGAGGACCCTTCTTTTAGAGTTAATACAGATGAAGAATCAGGCCAAACTATCATTTCTGGTATGGGAGAACTCCATTTAGAAGTGCTAGTAGATAGAATGAAAAGAGAATTTGATGTTGAAGCAAATATAGGTAAGCCTCAGGTTGCTTATAGAGAATCTATTCGCGAAAGTGTTGAATCCGAAGGAAAATTTGTTAGGCAGTCAGGTGGAAAGGGTCAATATGGTCATGTTTGGTTGAAAATAGAACCTCTTGCAGAATCAGAAAAAGAAGATGAAAAAGAAGTTTTTCAATTTGTGAATAAAATTGTTGGGGGTACTATTCCAAGAGAATTTATCCCCGCAGTTGAAAAAGGGGCAAAAGAGCAAATGCAATCTGGAGTTATAGCAGGTTACCCATTAATTGATGTAAAAGTAACCGTTTATGATGGATCTTTTCATGATGTAGATTCAAGTGAAATTGCATTTAAAGTAGCCTCTTCTATGGCGCTGAAAGATGGAGCCTTGAGAGCAAAACCAGCTTTGTTGGAACCAATAATGAAGTTAGAGGTTGTTACTCCGGAAGAATACATGGGAGATGTAGTCGGTGACTTAAATAGAAGAAGAGGTATTGTCAATGGAATGACTGATGTCCATGCTGGCAAGGTTTTGGATGGTGAAGTACCTTTGGCTGAAATGTTTGGCTATGCAACAGACCTTAGATCTGCAACACAAGGAAGAGCCACTTTCACAATGGAGCCTTTGAAGTATTCAGAAGTACCAAATAATGTAGCTGACGCAATCATAGATAAATCTTAATTTTTATTTGTTGACACATCTCTTCTGCACCAATAGAATTGCGGCTCTTTGTGCTTTTATAAATAAATTTTAAAAGCTGAGTTCTTTAACAATTTTGTATTTTTTAGGGGTATATTTTGCAAAACCAAAATATCAGAATAAGGCTTAAAGCCTTTGATAATAAACTGATTGATAAATCGGCTAAAGAAATTGTTGAAACTGTCAAAAGGACAGGGGCAATTATAAAGGGACCGATTCCAATGCCTGTAAGAAAGAGATTAACTACTATTCTTATTTCACCACATAAAGATAAGGACGCTAGGGATCAATACGAAATTAGAACTTACAAAAGAATTATGGATATAATCAAGCCAACTGAAAAAACAGTTGATGCTTTGATGAAGTTGGATTTATCTGCAGGTGTAGATGTCCAAATATCTTTAGACGAATTAACTAAATAAGAGGTTATTTAAAGTGATTGGTTTAATTGCTACAAAAGAGGGAATGACTAGAGTTTTCCAAGATAGTGGAGAATCCGTTCCTGTAAGTGTTCTTAAAGTCGACCCTAACGTTGTATCTCAAATAAAAAGTAATGAGAAAGACGGATATTCAGCTATTCAACTTTCCTCTTTAGATAAAAAAGAAAAACATACATCTAAATCGTTTCAAGGACATTTTGTTAAGAATAAACTCAATCCGAAAGATAAGATTCATGAGTTCAAAGTCTCTCAGGAAGGATTAACAGATATTGAAATTGGAAAGGAGTTGTCAGTAGAAATTTTTGAAGAAGGACAATTTGTAGACATTTCTGGAATTTCTAAGGGCAAAGGATTCGCAGGTACTGTAAAAAGATGGAATTTTGCCACTCAAGATGCAACTCATGGAAATTCTTTAGCTCATAGAAAACCTGGTTCAATAGGGCAGTGTCAAACTCCAGGAAGAGTCTGGAAAGGGAAAAAAATGTCAGGGCATATGGGAAATGTTAAAAAAACTATCCAAAATCTGAAAATTATTAGAATAGATGGAGAAAATAAACTTATTTTAGTTAAAGGTTCAATTCCTGGGCCTTCAGGATCAACAATACTAATTAAACCATCAATCAAAAAATAATCATGGAATTACCCTTAATTAACTCAAAAAGTAAAACTCTCCAGGTTCCTGATTCTTTATTTAATCAAGAAGTTAACGACAACTTAATTACACAACTCATCAATTCATTTATTGACAATGGTCACCAGGGAACTAAAGCGCAAAAAAACAGATCTCAAGTTAGTGGCGGTGGGAAAAAGCCTTGGAGGCAAAAGGGGACTGGAAGAGCAAGAGCTGGTACTTCAAGAAGTCCAATTTGGAGAGGAGGCGGAGTTACTTTTGCCGCAAAATCTAAATCTTCAAGCCCAAAAAAAATAAATAAAAAAATGTACAAATCAGCAATGAAATCTATTCTTTCAAGTTTGGCTAAAGAAAATAAGGTTTTTATTTCTCAAAGTTTAGACATTTCTTCAAACAAAACAAAAGAAACCCATAACTTGTTAAAAAAGATAGGTTTTGAAAAGGGTTTAATGATATTTAAAGATTTAAATGAAAACCTGATTCTATCTTCAAGGAATATTCCTGGTATCGAAGTAACGGATATAAAATCTCTAAATCCGGTTTCACTGCTTAGACACAAGACTATTTTGATTAACGAGGATTGCTTCCAACTTTTAGAGGAGATTTATTCATGAGCTCACTTCTTCCAAATCAGGTTATTTATTCGGGCCACATGACTGAAAAAGCTTCTTTGGTAGGTCAATTTGCGAATGCATATGTTTTTAAAGTAAATCCTAAAGCATCAAAATTAGAGGTAAAAAAAGCTATCCAAGATGAATACAAAGTGAAGGTTAATAAAGTAAACATTGTGAATGTAAAAGGAAAGATTAAAAGAAGCATTACACAGAGAGGAAAGATTTCAAAAAAACCTAATTGGAAGAAAGCATACGTCGCTCTGCAAGAGGGAGATCGAATAGAAATAACTCAAGATTAAGATCAATGGCAGTAATAAAAGCAAAACCAACATCGCCTGGAAGAAGATTCAGAAGCCTTTCTTCCAATCCTGAATTGTACAAAGGAAGATCTTTTCAACCTCTTACCGAGCCAAAAAGGAAGTCAGGTGGAAGAAATAATTCTGGAAGAATTACAACAAGACATATTGGAGGTGGCCACAAACATCATTATCGAGTAATAGACTTCAAAAGAAATAAAGATGACATTCCTGCTAAAGTAGAAAGAATTGAATACGATCCCAATAGAACAGCTTTTATCGCGTTGATTTTATATTCTGATGGAGAGAGGAGATATATTATTGCACCAAAAAATCTTCAAGTTGGAGATGAGGTATTGTCAGGTAATTCTTCTCCAATAAATGTTGGAAATACACTCGAGCTAGACAAAATCCCAGTTGGAACTACCCTGCATTGCATTGAGCTTAAACCTAAAAAGGGAGCACAAATTGCAAGAAGTGCAGGAACATCTGTTCAATACGTGGCTAAAGACGGTGGATATGCTTCCCTAAGATTGAAAAGTGGGGAATTTAGAAAAGTTTTGTCTTCTTGTAGGGCAACAATAGGAGAAGTTTCCAATGCGGAGCACTCTCTAAAATCTTTAGGAAAAGCTGGGGCTAAAAGGTGGTTAGGAGTAAGACCCACAGTTAGAGGAGTAGCTATGAATCCAGTAGATCACCCTCATGGAGGAGGAGAAGGTAGAACTTCTGGTGGTCGACATCCGGTTTCGCCTTGGGGAACTCCAACAAAAGGTTTCAGAACTCGAAATAATAAAAGGACTGATTCTTTAATAATAAGAAGGAGGAAGAAGTAATGCCAAGATCGATAAAAAAAGGACCATTTGTTGATCATCATCTTTTGGAAAAAGTTATTAAAGCTTCCTCTAACAATGATAGAAAGCCAATTAAAACTTGGTCAAGGAGATCAATGATTATTCCTGATATGGTGGGTTTAACAATTTCAGTACATAACGGCAGAGATCATGTTCCTCTATCAATAAAAGAAGATATGGTCGGCCATAAACTAGGCGAATTTGTACTTACAAGAACTTTTAAAATGCACTCAGGAGACAGGAAAGTTTAAAATGAACGAAGTAAGAGCTAAATTAAGTAGATTGCCTGTCTCAGGATTTAAAGTTCGTCTATTGGCAGATCAAATAAGAGGAAAGTATGTTTCTGATGCTTTAGACATTTTAAGTTTTAGTAAAAAAGCTTCATCTAAAAATTTAAAAAAGCTTTTAGAATCTGCCATTGCTAATGCTGAGCATAATAAGGGATTAGATGTTGATAATTTATTTATTTCAGAAATTTCGGTAGACGAAGCTTTTTTATTGAAAAGAATTCAACCTAGAGCTAGAGGTAGAGCTGACAAAATTCAAAAGAGATCCTGTCATATAAACCTAGCGCTTAATACAAAGGAAATTTAAATGGGACAGAAAGTTAATCCAATTGGAATAAGACTAGGCATATCAAGAGAACATAATTCTGTTTGGTACGCTGAAAAAAATAAATACCAACAGTTATTGTTGAATGATTTTGCTGTTAGAGAATTTTTAAAGAAAAGATTAGATAGTTCTTTCGTTAGTAAAATAGAAATTGAAAGGCCTTCAGAAAGTGCAAAAGTATCTATTCACACTTCTAGACCTGGAATGATAATAGGTAAAAAGGGAGAAGATATTGATAAGCTAAGAGCCCAGCTTTCTGAATTAATGGAAGTGCCTGTTAGCCTTAACATCAAAGAGATTAGAAAGCCTGATCTAGACGCCCAATTGGTAGCTGCAAATATTGCAGTCCAACTTGAAAAAAGAGCCATGTTTAGAAGAGTTATCAAAAGAGCTGCACAAAATTGTATGAGACAAGGAGCTTTGGGAGTGAAAGTTAGAGTTTCCGGTAGATTGGGTGGAGCTGAAATTGCAAGAGCTGAATGGCATAAAGAAGGAAGAGTTCCATTACATACTTTGAAAGCTGATATAGATTATGGTCTAGCAGAAGCTAAAACTACTTATGGAATTATTGGAGTAAAGGTTTGGATTTGCAAGGGCGAAGTACACAAAAAGAAAAATAAAATAACTGAATAAATATGTTTCAACCAAAAAGAACAAAATATAGAAAGCAAATGAAAGGGCGAAATACAGGCCTTTCCCATAAGTCTAGTACACTTGATTTCGGTGCATTTGGTTTAAAAGCTACTTCGAGAGGTCAAATTACCTCAAGACAAATTGAAGCAGCCAGACGAGCTATGACTAGACATGTTAAAAGGGGAGCACAAATTTGGATTAGAGTATTTCCTGATAAACCGATTACAAAAAAACCTCTTGAGGTAAGACAAGGAAAAGGTAAAGGAAATGTTGAGTATTATGTTGCTCCTATAAAACCAGGAAAAATTTTATATGAAATGGAAGGTGTAGATGAAGCTTTAGCAAGAGAAGCTTTTGCTTTAGCTGCTGCGAAATTACCTGTTGCTACAAAATTCATAGCGAGGAAATCAGTCTAATGGCTAAAAAAAAGGAAGTCAAAAATTTAGATCAAATAAAGAAGTTAAATAAAGTTTATTTTGACTTAAAGATGAAGCATGCAAGTCTTGCGCTAAAGGAAACTCATAAATTATCAGAAACAAGGAGAGACATTGCGAGAATCAAAACTCAAATCAATCAAGAAAAGAGGGTTTTAGGAAATGACTGATGTCAAAAGAACAATGATAGGATCTGTGATTAGTTTGTCAGGTGACAAGTCTAGAGTGGCTTTAATCCAAAGAACTGTGAAACATAAATTGGTTGGAAAAATCATGAAAAGATCTTCAAAAATAAGATTTCATGATGAAGAAAATGTATCAAAACTGGGTGATAAAGTAAAAATAAAAGAAACCAAGCCTATTTCTAAAACTAAGTCTTGGCAATTAGTAGAAATTTTAAAATCTGCCAAAGGAGAATTAGAATGATACAAGCACAATCAATGTTGCTTGTGGCCGATAATAGCGGCGCTAGACAAGTGATGTGCATTAAAGTACTTGGCGGCTCCAAAAGAAGATACGCTCACGTAGGCGATGTTATTAAGGTCGCTATTAAAGAAGCAATCCCAACTGGAAGAGTAAAAAAAGGCCAAGTTGCTGATGCCGTGATTGTCAGAACTAAGAAAAATATTAAACGAGAAGATGGCTCGAGTATAAAATTTGATGACAATGCTGCTGTTCTTATAAATGCCCAGAAGCAACCAATTGGCACAAGAATATTTGGGCCAGTTTCGAGAGAATTAAGATCTAAAGATTTTATGAAAATAATTTCTCTAGCCCCAGAGGTAATCTAATGAATAAATTAAGGACTGGTGATGAGGTGATCATTATATCTGGAAAAGATAAGGGTAAGACAGGGACGCTTACCAAATTTATCTCTAAAGATAAGTGCATTGTTATGGGTCTTAAATTAGTAAAAAAACATCAAAAACCAAATCCTCAACTGAATATTGCTGGCGGTATTATAGAAAAAGAAGCTCCAATTCATTTATCGAACATTGCAATTTATAACAAGAAAACAAAAAAAGCAGACAAAGTAAAAATTCTTATTGAGGAAAAAGGAAAAAAACGAACTTTTAAATCTGATGGAAAAGAAATTAAATGAATAAATCTATTATCAAGAAAACCTTTTTAGAAGAAGCGCTTCCAAATCTTTTAAAAGATTTAAATTTAAAATCTTCTATGGCGGTACCGAGAATCACTAAAGTTTCTTTGAATATGGGTTTAGGCGCCGATGCTGTAAATGATAGAAAAGTTCTCGAAAGCGTGATGGAAGAATTAAAGTTAATTTCCGGTCAGCAACCAGTAAAAACTACTGCTAGAAAGTCTGTTGCAAGCTTTAAATTAAGAGAAGGCTTTGCAATTGGTTGCAAAGTTACTTTAAGAGGAGAAAGAATGTACGAATTTTTGGATAGGCTGCTCAGCATAGCAATTCCAAGAGAAAGAGATTTTAGAGGATTAGACCCTAGGTCATTTGATGGCAGGGGAAATTACACGATAGGAATTAAAGAACATATTATTTTTCCAGAAATAGATTATGACAAAGTGCAAAAAATTAGAGGTTTGGATGTCAGTATCACTACATCTGCCAGCAATGATGAAGAAGGATTAAAACTATTAACTGCGCTTAAATTTCCGTTTAAAAATTGAGGTAAATATGGCAAAAAAATCAATGATCGCAAGAGAGAACAAAAGGCTAAAAATGGTTGAAAAGTTTTCAAAAAAAAGAGCTGATTTAAAAAAAATCATTAATAGTGTTTCAAGCACCGAAGAAGAAAGGGATTTAGCCATGAAAAAGTTACAAAAACTTCCTAGAGATTCAAGTCCTGCAAGGTTGCAAAGGAGATGTCAAATCACAGGTAGACCACATGCTGTTTATAGAAAGTTTGGTTTATCTAGAAACAAATTAAGAGAGCTAGCAATGAAAGGAGACGTTCCTGGGCTAGTAAAAGCAAGTTGGTAAATTTTAGGAGATATAAATGAGTTTTCAGGATCCCATTTCAGACATGATTTCCAGAATAAAAAATGCCCAGTTAAGAGGGCACGATAAGGTTTCTTTTCAATCTTCAAAATTGAAGAAAGCAATATGTGAATTGTTGCTGGATGAAGGTTTTATCAAAAAAACTGAGATTATCGGAGAAATGCCAAAACAAGAAATTGAGTTAACTCTAAAGTATTTTGAGAACAAACCGGTAATTAAAGAATTTAAGCGAGAAAGTAAACCAGGTTTGAGAAAATACTTTGCAAGTAAAGAAATCCCTCCCGTCAAAGGAGGTTTAGGAATAGGAATTTTAACTACCTCTAAGGGAGTTTTAACCGATAAACAAGCTAAATCACAAAATATAGGTGGAGAGCTCATTTGCTCAATTTTTTAACATGGCTAGAAATTCTAAAAGACCAATAAATTTCTCTGAAGGAGTAAGTGCACAATTGAATGGACATGTAGTTACTTTTTCTGGAAAAAAAGGATCTATGGACTTAAATGTTCATGAAGCGGTTAATGTTGAAAGCAACGAAGAATTTATTTTATTTTCACCTGCAAATGAATCCAAGGAATCTATTTCTTTAACCAGCACAATGAGATCACTTGCGTTAAATATTATTGAAGGAGTGTCAGAGGGATTTGAAAAAAAATTAGAAATTAACGGAGTGGGTTACAGAGTCAAAGTTAATGGGAATAAAATTGAATTATCGCTAGGTTATTCGCACCCGATTAATTATGACCTCCCCGAAGGAATATCTGCTGAGTCTCCATCTCAAACTGAACTTGTATTAAGTTCATCTGATAAGCAGTTACTAGGAGATGTAGCATCTAAGATCAGGTCCTTTAGACCCCCAGAGCCTTATAAAGGAAAAGGTATTAAATATTCTGATGAAAAAATAATCAGAAAAGAATCTAAAAAAGCGTAAGAAAATGTCAAATAAAATTAATTCCAGAAATAGAAGAGCTAAAAAATTAAGGGCTCATTCGATAGATCTTAAAGTGAATAGGCTCAGTGTTTTTAGATCTGGCAAACATATTTATGCTCAAGTTTTTTCTATCGATGGAAAGGAAGTTATTGCGCAAGCTTCTTCTTTGGATAAAAGTATCAAGCTAGATAAAACCGGCAATATTGAGGCAGCATCTAGGGTTGGAGAAGAAATTGGAAAAAGAGCCATAGCAAAAGGAATAAAAAAAGTTTCTTTCGATAGATCTGGTTATAAGTATCATGGCCGAGTTAAATCTTTAGCAGAAGGCGCAAGAGCCTCTGGATTAAAATTTTAGGATAAATTTATGAATGAGAATATAGATCAACAAAGTGGCGAAGCCCTCGAAGAAAAACTGGTAGGAGTGAATAGAGTTGCCAAAGTTGTAAAAGGCGGAAGAATTTTCGGATTTACTGCACTTACTGTTGTAGGAGATGGAAAGGGCAAAGTAGGATTTGGCAGAGGTAAGGCTCGTGAGGTTCCTATAGCGATACAAAAGGCTCTTGAAAACGCTAGAAGAAATATTTCTAGTATTGACCTTAATGGAAATACAATTCATTACGCTGTAAAAGCAAGACATGGCTCTGCTACTGTGTATATGCAGCCAGCATCGCCAGGAACCGGAATTATTGCTGGAGGTGCCATGAGAGCGGTTCTTGAATTAGCTGGGGTAAAAGATGTATTGGCAAAATCTTATGGTTCTACAAATCCAATTAATGTTGTAAGAGCAACCTTCAAAGGCCTAACAAGCATAGAATCTCCGGAAAAAGTAAGTATAAGGAGGTCGAAATAATGTCTAGCAAAGATATGGGTAAGATAAAAGTTAAACAAATTAAAAGTCTAGCTGGTATTAAGGATATTCACAGAAAATCAGTTAAAGGATTAGGTTTGAGGAAAATTAACCACGTAGTAGAGGTTCTAGATTCTCCTGAAAATAGAGGCATGATCAACAAGGTAAGCCATGTGGTAGAGATAGTCGATTAATATGAACTTAAATAAATTGAATTCAATATCGTCTAATAAATCTCCTAAAAGAGTTGGAAGAGGATCTGCATCGGGGTCTGGTAAAACTTCCGGGAGAGGTCATAAAGGCCAAAAGGCTAGATCTGGAGGCAGAGTTAGACCTGGATTTGAAGGAGGGCAGATGCCAATTCAACAAAGGTTGCCTAAATTTGGATTTACTTCTAGGAAGGCTAATTTGAAATGTCATATAAAAATAAGAGATCTTGAAAAATTAGATACAGAAATAATAGATATAGATATATTGAAGTCAAAGAAAATAATAAAAAACAAAATTCAAGAAGTGAAAGTAGTTTTAGGAGGCGAATTGACTAAATCTCTGAAAATTAAAGGTTTGAAATTTTCAAAAGCTGCTAAAGAAGAAATTTTAAATAAAGGTGGGGAAATTAACTAATATGTCTGCATTAGGTTTTAAGTCAGATGGACTAAAAGAGCTTTGGTCAAGGTTAAGGTTTGTTCTTTTAGCAATTATTATTTACAGAATTGGAACTCACATTCCGGTTCCTGGAATTGATCCTTTAAAAATTTCATCTTTATTTGATCAGAATCAAGGAACCCTTTTAGGGCTTTTTAATATGTTTTCTGGAGGAGCTCTGGAGAGAATGAGCATTATGGCCTTGAATGTAGTTCCTTACATCACCGCAGCAATCGTGATGAATCTATTGGAGGCAACAACTCCAAGTTTAAAAAAAATGTTTAGACAAGAAGGAGAGACTGGCAGAAGGAAAAGAACTGCATATGTTAGGTTAGGTACTTTGGTATTAGCAATATTTCAGTCAATTGGATTTGCAATAGCTTTGTCTTCACAAGGTATGGCTGTAAATCCTGGAACAGGATTTATCATCACTGCTGTAATCTCATTTGTAACAGGAACCATGTTTCTAGTTTGGTTAGGGGAGCAAGTAAATGAGAGAGGAATAGGGAACGGTATATCTCTAATTATTTTTGCAAGTATCGTCTCAGGCTTACCAAGTGCAATAGGTCAGTCATTTGAAGCATCTCGTCAAGGTGAAATTAGCTTGATTCTTTTACTTTTAATAGCGATTTTTGCTATTTTGGCTATTGCTTTTATAGTCTGGATTGAGAGAGCGCAAAGAAGAATAACAGTTAATTATGCCAGGAGAAATCCAAATCAGATGAATATGGGACAGGCTTCCCATTTACCATTGAAAGTTAATATGGCTGGTGTGATACCTGCAATTTTTGCAAGTAGTTTGGTTTTATTTCCTGCTTCTATGAGTTCTTGGTTTGGACAAAACGAAGGTTTTGAATGGTTACAAGAAGTTTCTCTTGCTTTAAGTCCAGGTCAGCCGTTATACGTAGTAGTTTTTGCAGTTTTGATAGCTTATTTTTGCTTCTTTTACACTGCGATTCAATTTCCTGCTAAAGACATATCCGATAATCTAAAAAGATCTGGTGGCTTTCTTCCAGGAATAAGACCTGGAGATCATACAGTTGATTACATCGATAACGTAATGTCTAGATTAACTATATGGGGATCTTTGTACATGATTCTTATATGTTTGGCCCCGCAGTTTCTGATAGTTTCAGCAAATGCACCATTTTATTTAGGCGGAACTTCACTTTTAATTGCAGTAGTAGTGGTAATGGACTTCATGGCTCAGGTACAATCACACCTTTTATCGAGTCAATATCAATCTTTAATGAAAAAGGCAAATTTAAAAGGGTACAGAAGATAGAGTTTATGAAAGTAAGAGCATCAGTAAAAAAGATCTGTAAAGATTGCAAACTTATCAAAAGAAGAGGCGTAAATTTTGTCATTTGCCCAACGGATCCTAAACATAAACAGAGGCAAGGATAATGGCTAGGGTAGCAGGAATAAATATTCCAGATAGAAAGCAGGCATGGATTTCTCTTACTCATATTTATGGGATTGGAAGAACAACTGCTTTAAAAATATGTGAGTTAAGTGGCGTCAAACACGACACCAAAATTGAAGCTCTTGATGAGACAGAGATTGAAAAATTAAGAAAAACTGTTTCAGATTATTTAGTGGAAGGGGACTTGAGACGAGAAGTAAGTACTAATATAAAACGATTAATGGATCTTGGCACAAATAGAGGCATTAGGCATAGAAAAAGGCTTCCCGTTAGAGGCCAAAGAACTAAGACTAATGCTAGAACAAGAAAAGGCCCGAGAAAACCAATTAGAAGATAAAATTATTATGGTAAATAAGACTACAAAAACGAAAAAAAATTCAAAAATGGTGTCCAATGAAGGCGTCGCTCATATTTTAGCAACTTTTAATAACACTATTATAAATATCACTGACAAACAAGGTAATACAGTGGCTTGGTCTAGTTCTGGAGCAAATGGTTTTAAGGGTTCTAGAAAAAGTACTCCTTTTGCTGCACAGATTGCTGCAGATAAAGCCGGTCAAGCAGCTATGGCCTTAGGAATGACTACTATAGAAGTAGAAGTTTCAGGACCAGGTTCAGGCAGAGAATCAGCTGTTCGAGCTTTAAATGGGTGCGGTTTAAAAATAACAAAAATTTCAGATGTAACTCCTATTCCTCATAACGGATGTAGGCCCCCTAAAAAAAGGAGAGTTTAAATGGCTAGATATAGAGGTCCTAAAAATAAGTTATCAAGGAGAGAAGGAACAGATCTTTTTTTGAAAAGTGGTTATAGGTCATACGACTCCAAAATAAGGTCTGAAAACCCTCCAGGAGCTCATGGGGCTAGAAGGGGGAGATTGTCTGATTTCGGAATTCAGCTTAGAGAAAAACAAAAAGTGAAAAGAATATATGGCGTACTTGAAAGGCAGTTTAGGAACTATTATAAGCTTGCAGCTCGTCAAAAAGGCGAGACAGGGACAAACCTTTTGATTTTTTTAGAATCTAGATTAGATAATCTGGTATACCGAATGGGATTTGCATCCACGAGATCTGAAGCAAGACAATTAGTTGCTCATAAAGCAGTCCTTGTAAATGAATCTACTGTAAATATACCTTCATTCATAGTAAGCGAAGGAGATAAAGTTTCGATAAGTGAAAAGGGTAAAAACCAAAAAAGAATCAATCAAGCAATTGAGCTTTTCACTTCTAGAGAAAGTTGTGATTGGATTTCTGTTGATCATAAAGATTATTCGGGGACATTTGATTCAATCCCTACTAGAGAATTATTAAGCAACGAAATTAATGAAAATTATATTGTTGAATTGTATTCAAGATAACACTACAAACTGAGGTAAATTATGACTGATAACTTTGATGCTATAAAAGACTTTCTTACACCAAAAGAAATTCTAGTAGAAGAAATTGATGTAAATCATTCGAAGATTATTTTAGAACCTTTAGAAAGAGGTTTTGGCCATACTTTAGGTAATGCCCTGAGGAGAATTATCCTTTCTTCAACTCCAGGCGCAGCAGTTATTGAAGCTAAGATAGATGGGGTTTTACATGATTACTCAACTATTGATGGAGTAAAAGAAGATGTTATTAATATTCTGTTGAATTTAAAAGGGATGAGTGTGAAATTATTAGACCAAGAAGAAGCTGAGCTAGCAGTAGAAAAATCAGGAGCAGGTGATCTAACTGCAGGAGACTTTGATCTGCCAGCGGGTGTTGAAGTAGTAAATCCCGATCACAAAATTGCAACATTAGCTGACAATGGAAAAATTAATATGACCGTTAAAATTAAAAAAGGTAGAGGCTATGTACCTGTAGATAATTCAGCTGCCCAAACTGGAGAAAATAAAGAAATAGGGTTATTAAAACTTGATGCTTCATATTCACCCATTAAGAGGGTTTCCTATGAAGTTGATAACACAAGAGTAGAAAATAGAACGGACTTAGATAAATTAACTTTGGATGTTCAAACAAACGGAACAATTGATCCTGAAGAAATTTTAAGATTGGCTGCAACTATACTTCAAAGACAATTAATGGCATTTGCTGAATTAGGTTTTGAAACTGAGGAAGAAGAAGAAGATGAAGCTCCTCCAGTAGATCCTATTATGCTCAGACCTGTTGATGAGCTTGAATTGACAGTTAGATCTGCAAATTGTTTAAAAGTTGAAAAAATTCATTATATTGGCGATCTTGTTTCCAGAAAAGAATCTGATCTGTTAAAAACTCCTAATTTAGGCAGAAAATCACTTAACGAAATTAAAGATGTTCTTGCTGCAAGAGGTCTAGCTCTTGGATTAGAACTTGATAATTGGCCACCATCAAATATAGAAAATTAATGAGACATCTTAAAACTGGAAGAAAATTTGGAAGAAACAGTGCTAATAGAAAGGCATTGTTTAAAAGCCTTTCTATATCTCTTATAGAACACGAGGCTATAAAAACTACTCTGCCTAAAGCCAAAGAGCTTAGAGGTTTTGTAGAACCTTTAATAACTTTGGCAAAAAATGATTCCGTTTCCAACAGACGTCTGGCTTTTTCTAAAATTAGAAATAAAGATGCAGTTGGAAAGCTATTTTCTGACTTAGGACCAAGATACAAAGAGCGTCCAGGAGGCTATTTGAGAATAATTAAAATGGCTCCAAGAATAGGGGACGCGGCCCCGATGGCATTTGTCGAACTCGTAAATAATCAACAAGAAGAAAATTCTGAAGAAACTTCTTAATTATAAAAATTTTGCAGTGTGAGATTTTTTTGATTTTTTAATATCTTTTTTTGTTCCCTCAGCAATAATCTCGCCACCATTTTTACCGCCCTCTGGCCCAATATCTATTATCCAATCGGAATTTTTAATGACATCTAAATTGTGTTCTATTACAACTATTGTATTACCTTGAGATTTTAATTTAGCTAAGACTTTAAGTAATAGGGATACGTCATGAAAATGTAATCCTGTTGTAGGCTCATCTAATAAATACATTGTTCTTCCAGTAGCAACTTTAGATAACTCTTTTGCCAGTTTAACTCTTTGTGCTTCTCCACCAGAAAGAGTAGTTGCTGATTGACCTAATCTTATGTAACCAAGTCCAACATCATTTAAAGTGGCAAGTTTTCGTTTTATTATTGGAACGGCGTCAAAGAATTTTAAAGCTTGTTCTACAGTAAGATTTAAAACCTCTGAAATATTTTTTCCTTTATATTTAATACTTAGGGTTTCTTCATTATATCTTGCGCCATTGCAAACATCGCATTTTACATAAACATCAGGCAGAAAATGCATTTCAACTTTTATCATTCCATCCCCCTCGCAAGCTTCACACCTACCTCCTTTGACATTAAAACTAAAGCGCCCTGGTTTATATCCTCTAGACCTTGCATCTTGAGTTTCTGCAAACAATTCTCTAATCGGTGTAAAAATTCCTGTATAAGTTACAGGATTTGATCTTGGAGTTCTTCCAATTGGGCTTTGGCTAATATCAATAATTTTATCAATGAATTCCAGGCCTTTAATCTCTTCATACGGTTGAGATAATAGATTTGATTTATTAAGACTATTACTGATAGCTGGAAACAGGGTTTGGTTTATTAAAGTAGATTTTCCAGATCCAGATACTCCTGTAATGCAAACAAGATTCCCTAGAGGAATCTTCAAATCTACTTTTTTTAAATTATTGCCAGAACAACCTATGATTTCAATATTTTCTTCAGACTTAATTAAATCATCATTTAATATCTCAATTGTCTTCTTCCCTGAAATATAGTCTCCTGTTAACGACTTTTTATTTGTAATTAATTTACTGAATGGTCCAGAAAAACAAACATTTCCACCATGTACTCCAGCACCAGGGCCAATATCAATGATATGGTCTGCCGCCTCTATGGTTTCTTGATCATGTTCAACAACGACCACGGTGTTACCCAGGTCTCTTAATTTTTTTAAAGTTGATAGTAGTTTGGAATTATCTCTCTGATGCAGTCCTATGGAAGGCTCATCTAAGATGTAGGTTACTCCTACAAGCCCAGCGCCAATTTGACTTGCCAGCCTAATTCTCTGAGCTTCGCCACCGCTTAATGATTCAGCGCTTCTAGAAAGATTAAGATAATTTAAACCAACATCTACTAGAAAATTCAATCTTTCTACAATCTCTTTTATAATTTTTTCAGCAATCTTTCCTTTGGCCCCTTTAAGTTTAAGTTTTTTAAAGAAGAGAAAAGCTTCCTCAATTGTTAATTCAGATATTTTAGGCAAGGAATAATCGCTTATGAAAACATTTCTAGCAGTTTCGTTAAGTCTAGTACCATTGCATGAGGAACATGGCTTTAGAGTCATAAACTTAGCCATATCTTCTCTTATAAGAGAAGAATCGGACTCTTGATATTTTCTGAGTATTCTTTTAAGTACTCCTTCAAAAGGTCTGATAATTTCTATTCGTCTGCCTCTTTTAGAAGTATAGCTAAAATCAACATCTTCACTTTCACTACCTTCTAAAACAATTTTTTTTATATTTTCTGGTAGATCTTCAAAAGGGTCGTCTAATGAAAAATTAAAATGCTTACTGACACATCTTAGAAGGTAATGCCGATACATATGATTGATATCCCATCCCCTGATTGCACCTTGATTTAAACTAAATTCTGGCTTTGATACAACTTTGTTGATATCGATTTCTGCCTTTGTTCCTAATCCATCGCAAGACATACATGCTCCTGAGGGGCTATTAAAAGAAAAGATTCTTGGTTCAAGCTCAGGAATACTAAAGCCACAAATTGAGCAAGCCATTTGGGTTGAGTAGGATACCTTCTTTTTAGGATTATCTGCCGAGACAATATCTACTAAGCCGTTGGTTTCAGTCAGTGACGTTTCAATAGATTGTACAAGTCTAGATTTATTCTCAAATTTCGCTGTTGTCCTATCAACGACAATACTAATGTTGTGCTTTTTATTCTTTTCTAACTTTGGCAGATCTAAAATATCGAAGATTTTTTCATCAACATTCAGTCTTACGTATCCTTTGACCTTTAACTCTTCAAAGAGTCCCAAATGTTCACCTTTTTGCTCTTTAATTAAAGGAGCTTGAATTAAAATTCTGTCATCTTCAAAGTTTTCAAGAATATTTTTAAGAATTTGATCAATACTTTGACCTTCCAAAGAAATTCCATGATCAGGACACTTGGGGGTTCCCGTTCTAGCAAATAGAAGTCTTAAATAATCATGAATTTCTGTAACAGTGCCCACAGTTGATCTTGGGTTGTGCGAAGTTGATTTCTGTTCGATAGAAATTGCTGGCGATAGACCTTCTACAGTATCTACATCTGGCTTATCCATCACCGAGAGAAATTGTCTAGCATAAGCCGATAAAGACTCAACATATCTTCTTTGGCCCTCAGCGTAAAGTGTATCAAATGCCAAAGATGATTTTCCTGATCCAGACAAGCCAGTAATCACAGTTAATTTGTCTCTAGGAATTGCAATATCAATATTTTTTAAGTTATGCTGCCTTGCACCTTTTACATTTATGTATTTCATTTATTTGAATCTTCTTTAAACTTAGTATTTAATCAAACAATAATAATTATGACATCAAAGTCAGGTAAATAATGGCAAGTATAAATAAGGTTATATTACTTGGTAATCTAGGAGCTGATCCGGAAATTAGATATACCGCAGGAGGGGATGCAGTCGCCACTATTTCAGTTGCAACTTCTAGCTCTTGGAATGATAAGCAATCTGGAGAAAAGCGTGAAAAAACTGAATGGCACAGAGTGGTCTTTTTTAGAAGGCTTGCAGAGGTTGTCGGAGAGTATCTAAAGAAAGGCTCTTCAATTTACGTGGAAGGACAGTTGCAAACGAATTCATATGAAGACAAAAATACTGGAGAAAAAAAATTCTCCACACAAATAGTGGCAAGAGAAATGCAAATGCTAGGCTCTAGAAATAGTATGGATGGGCAACAAGATAGTTCTCCTGAAATGCAATCTCAGGAACCTCCAGTTTTTGATGATGAAATCCCTTTTTAAGAGTATTTTTTTACTACTAAACTAGCATTGGTTCCGCCGAATCCAAAACTGTTTGACATAAATGAAGAAAAATTCTCTAGTTGCTTTAACTCTTTAGACAGCTCGATGCCCTGAGATTCAGATATTGGGGAATTTATGTTGATAGATTCTGCAATGTAGTTGCCTCGCATCATCAGTAAGCTATAAATACACTCCAAAACACCTGCAGCGCCTAAAGCGTGACCAGTTTGAGATTTAGTAGAACCAACGATGGGCGGATTTTTAAAAACTTCTTTTATAGCAATCAATTCTGTTGGGTCTCCAGCAGGCGTTGAAGTTCCATGAGCATTTAAATAATCTACTGTATTTAGCTTACTTATACTAAGTGCATTTTTCATACAATTAATGGCTCCTTCTCCAGAAGGTGAGACCATATCTACGCCATCTGAAGTAGCTGAATAACCAACTATTTCTCCATAAATCTTAGAATTTCTATTCAAGGCATGATTTAGTTCTTCGAGAACTACCATACCGCCTCCAGCAGCAATCACAAAGCCATCTCTGTCTTCATCAAAGGGCCTTGAAGCCTTCTCAGGTAATTCATTAAATTTGCTGGACAATGCCCCCATAGCATCAAACATCATTGATTGAGTCCAGTGTTCATCCTCTCCACCGCCAGCAAGAACAACATCTTGATTACCAAGAATAATTTGTTCATATGCGTTGCCAATACAGTGAGCACTAGTAGAGCATGCAGATGATATAGAATAATTTATACCCTTGATTCCAAGAAAAGTTGCAAGACATGCCGAAACTGTACTTCCCATAGTTTGAGTAACTCTGTAAGGTCCTATTCTTTTTACTCCTTTTTCTCTTGAAATATCTGCCGCTTCAACTTGACTTCTAGAGGAGGCTCCACCAGAACCAGCAATTATCCCCAATCTAGAATCAAAATCTTCTTGTTTAAGATTTGCATCTTTTATAGCTTCTTCTGCGCTTAAAAAAGAATAGGCTGCAGTTTCTCCCATGAATCTCATAAGTTTTCTATCTATCAATTCAGAAAGAGGAACATCAATAGAACCTGCAATATTAGATCGCATACCAATGTCTTTGTATTCTTGCTGAAAAGAGATTCCACTTTTACCTTTTTTTAAAGATTCATCTATCTGCTCTATATTATTTCCTATCGGAGAAATTGCTCCAATTCCAGTAATTACAACTCTTTTTTTATTCATTTTAGAAGTTAGATGGGTCTTTAAATAATCCTACTCTCAAATTTTTTGCACTATATATTTCTTTATCATCAACAAACATCTTACCGTCGGCAAAGCCAACTACTAATTTTTGTTTTCTTATTCTTTTTATACTAATTTCATATCTTACAAGCTTAGCTTTAGGTAAAACTTGACCAAAAAATTTAACCTCCCCAGCTCCTAGGGCCCTTCCGATACCTGGATTTCCATCCCATAATAAATAAAACCCCAATAATTGCCACATAGCGTCTAAGCCAAGACATCCAGGCATAACTGGATCGCCAGTGAAATGACAGTCAAAAAACCAAAGATCAGGATTTATGTCTAATTCGCCTTTAAGAAAGCCATTTTCAAAGTCTCCGCCACTTGAATTTATCTCAGATATTCTATCTATCATCAACATTTCGTTATTTGGCAACTTTCCATTTTCTGTGCCAAATAAACCTCCTTGAGAACAAAGTAATAGCTTTTCTTTATCGTAATGATTTTCTTGCGTAAATTTCAAACTCACATTTATATATTACAGCATTTGAAAAGATTGCGAGTATTGTATTAATTAGATAATATGCACTCCTTTCGTTAATTAGATATGAATTACGCGGTTATCAAAACAGGTGGGAAACAACATAAAGTTGAAGAAGGTGAAATTATTGCTATTGAAAAGCTTAATATTGAAGAAGGTGAAAAAGTAGAATTTGAAGAGGTATTGGCTGTGAAAACTGATGGCAAACTTCAAGTAGGAGCGCCTTTATTGACCGGCGCAAAAGTTACCGGAACAGTTATTTCACAAGAAAAAGATAAAAAAGTCGTGATAATTAAAATGAGAAGAAGACAAGATTATAGAAGCAAACAAGGACATCGACAAAAAATTACTAAAGTTAAAATAGATTCAATTAAAATTTAATTATGGCGCACAAAAAAGCTGGTGGAAGCACCAGAAACGGAAGAGATTCAAATCCTAAGTTTTTAGGAGTTAAAGCCTATGGCGGTCAAAAAGTTAGCGCTGGGTCAATAATTGTCAGACAAAGAGGAACAAAATTTCACCCTGGCGAAAATGTTGGAATTGGAAAAGATCATACATTATTTGCAAAACTTTCTGGCGAAGTTAATTTCGTAAAAAAAGGCAAGAGTCTGAAACAATTCGTAAACATTACCCCAACCGAGTAGTACTATGAGCTTCATAGATGAAGCATCTATTGAGCTAATTGCTGGCAAAGGAGGTAATGGTTGTCTGAGCTTTAGAAGAGAAAAATTTATTCCTAAGGGCGGGCCTGATGGAGGAGACGGAGGCCGCGGAGGGAGTATTATTTTCCAAGCAGAAAAATCATTAACTACTCTTCAAGATTTTAAATTACAAACTAGGCTCCAAGCTAAAAATGGAAGCAATGGTCAAGGTAGAGATAAACATGGAAAGGATGCGCCTGATACTTTTCTAAAAGTACCAATTGGCACACAAATAATCAATGAAGAAACAGATGAGATTATTTGCGACATTACTTCATATGAGGATACTTTTGAAATAGCTTGTGGGGGCAAAGGAGGAATGGGCAATGCACGCTTTAAATCTTCAACTAATAGGGCTCCAAGAAAAACAACTGACGGCGAAAAAGGAGAGAGGTTAAAAGTAAAATTAGAATTGAAAGTCTTAGCAGATGTGGGATTATTAGGGTTACCCAATGCAGGAAAATCTACCTTCATTTCATCTATTTCCTCGGCTAAGCCTAAAATAGCAGACTATCCTTTTACAACTCTCAAGCCAAATCTTGGAGTAGTTACAAATAATTTTTCGTCTTTTGTAGTAGCTGATATTCCAGGATTAATTTCTGGTGCATCTTCTGGAGCCGGCTTAGGATTTAAGTTTTTAAAGCATTTATCGAGAGTAAAATTATTATTACATTTAGTCGATATTAGTGTTTTCGATGAAAATAAAATATCTCAAGATATCAAAAAAATTGAGAAGGAATTAGAACTTTATGATACAAAACTTTACAAAACAGATAGATGGATTGTTCTTAATAAAAATGATTTAGATTATGAAAAATCAAAAAAATTAAAAAAATCTATAGGATCTCATTTTCCTAAAATTAAAATTTATAGCATATCTTCTATCTCTAAGAATGGTATAAAGGAATTAGTTAACGATATCTCAGAATGGTGTTTAAAAAAAATAGATCATGAAAATAGTAATTAAAATAGGATCCAGCTTAGTGACCTCAGAAGCCGAGATTGTAGATAAAGAATTCTTAAAAAAAATTTCAGTCCAAGTCGATAAGATCAGAAATTTAGGTCATGAGGTAGTGTTGGTTTCTTCTGGCGCTATAGCCTGTGGCATGAAGGCGTGGAAATTAACCAATAGGCCAGAAGATGTTGAAAAGCTTCAAGCTTTATCAGCGGTTGGACAAATCGGTCTCATAAATGCTTACCAAGATGAATTTAAATCCCTAGGCCTCTTTGCAGCACAAGTTTTGCTTAGCCATGAAGATTTTAAAGATACTATTCGATCAAAAAATATCAAAGAAAGTATAAAAAATATTTTAGATTTAGGTGCTATACCGATCGTCAATGAAAACGATTCAGTGTCAACCGAAGAAATTGAATTTGGGGATAATGATCAGTTAAGCGGAAATGTAGCTAAATTAATCAGAAGCGAACTGCTAATCATCCTTACGGATCAAGCAGGAGTATATGATAAAGACCCTACATCCAATGAAGAAGCTGAGTTATTAACAAAAATAAATTTAAGTGATAAAGATAGTTTAGAAATTGAGTTAGGAGATTCAGGTAAATATGGTAGAGGAGGAATGAAAACTAAATTTTTAGCTGCAGAAAACTTTTTAGAAAAAAATAACAAAATTTATATAGCCAACGGCAGAGCGGATAATATTTTGATGGATATTTTGTTAGAAAAGGAAGTTGGAACTCTAATAAAGTTAGCCGAGTAACTTGATATTTTTGTTTAACCTTGATTTTTGCCTGGATGCGCTGTTTTTAGTTATGACTTTCTTATTAGCCATTTTATCTATTAACTTTTGAGTTTTGATAAATAAAGAAGTAGCTTTTCCTTTATCTTTAGCATCAATGGCTTGCTCTACTGATTTTATTGCTGTTCTTACAGACGCTCTTTGAGAGCTTTTGAGCTCATTTTTTTTAACTGTTTGTCGAGCTCTTTTCTTTGCCGATTGAATATTTGCCATGAGGCGGCAATATTGAAGTTTGATAGAAGTTTTGTCAACTATTTCAGATAAATAAACTTAAAGTTTAAGCAAGACCTCTTTTTTGAAGTAATCTTTTAGGGTCGGGTTTTTTTCCATTGAATTTTATGAATTGATCCATAAGATTTTTTGAATTACCCGAAGAATAAACCAATTCTTTTAATTTTTTTCCTGAAGACTTATGGAATAACCCTTTCTTTTCGAAAACTTCAAAAGCAGAAGAATCTAAAACCTCTGACCACATATAACTGTAATAACTGGACGAATAACCTCCAGAAAAGATGTGATTGAAATAAGTGCTGCCATATCTACTATCAATTTCGTTGGGTTTTTTTAATGACTTGAAAAGTTTTTTTTCAAATTTATTTATGTCAATGATTTTTCTATTGTTTGAATGCCAGGCTAAATCTAAATAAGATGCTGCTAAATATTCAGTAGTAGCAAATCCTTGATTAAATTTTTGACAGTTTTCATATTTTTTCAAAAGGTCTTGAGGAATTTTTTTGCCTGTTTTGTAATGCAGAGCGAATTCTTTTAAAACTTTAGGAGATCTAATCCAGTTTTCCATCATTTGGGATGGGAATTCTACATAGTCTCTAGGAACAGATGTTCCTGATAATGAAGGGTAAGTGACGTTTGATAACAGACCGTGCAATCCATGACCAAATTCATGAAAAAGAGTAATTGCTTGCTCAAAGCTAAGCAAAGTAGGTTTATCTTTGGTCGGTTTAGGAAAATTACATACGTTGATTACTATTGGATGCTTGATACCTTTATTTTTGCTTTGGTCTTGATAGCTTGTCATCCATGCGCCTCCTTGCTTGGAAGGTCTTGCGAAGTAGTCAGTAAGAAAAATACCAACAATTTTATTATTGTTATCTAACACTTTATAAGCTTTTATTTCCTCATGGTATTTGGGAAATTTTTTCATGGCTTTAAATTTAATATCAAAAAGTCTTTCTGCAGTAGTAAAGGCAGCTTTTTGAATGTTTTCTAAAGATAGGTAAGGGCGCATATCTTCTTCTGAGTAATCAAATTTTGATTTTCTTACTTTTTCAGAGTAATACCACCAATCCCATGGCTTCAGTTTAAAGTTGTTGCCTTCCTTTTGGATGAGGTTTTGAATTTCATCTATTTCCTCTTGCGCCCTATTGGTAGCTGGCTCCCAAACATTGTCTAAAAGTTCTAAAACGTTTTTCTTATTTTCAGCCATAGTATTTTGAAGTGCCAATTCAGTGTGAGATTCAAAGCCTAGGAGTTTAGCTTTTTCCTCTCTCAATGAACTAATCTCTATTAGAATCTGTTCATTATTGTTTGAATTAGAATTTTTTCCTTTGTTTACATAGCCTTTATAGATTTTTTCTCTTAGGATTCTATTTTTTGAAAAAGTTAGAAAAGGGTATAAATTTTCTCTTGTTGCTTTAAACAGCCAAGCATTTTTTAAGTTTTCTTTTTCTGCTTGGATTTTAGCTTGAGCAATCAAATCCTTAGGCAAACCTTTTAAATCTGACTGTTTTTCTATTATCAAGCTAAATTCGTTTGTTTCTTTGAGGGTATTCTGACCAAATTTCAGTGTTAAAGAGGAAAGTTTTTGGTTTATTTTTTTTAGAGAAGATCTTTCCGTCTTTTTTAAATCAGATCCGTTAAGTCTAAAACTGTCATATGTAATTTGTACTAACCTTTTTTGCTCTTCATTTAAATCTTCATTTGATTCGTATACTTTTTTAATTCTTTGGAAAAGCCTCTGATTAAGCGAAATACTATCTCTATGTTTAGATAATAAAGGCGTAATTTCGTTTGCAATATTTTGAAGACTTTCTGATGAATCTGCCGACAAAAGGTTAAAGAAAACTCTACTCACTTTTGATAAAAGTGAACCGGCATTTTCTAAAGAATTAATTGTGTTAAAAAAATTAGGCTTATCATTATTATTGACAATTGATTCAATTTCATTTTTGTGGTCTTTAATGGCCTTTAGAAAAGCTGGTTTATAGTGGATTGTTTTTATATCTTCAAAAGGAGGTATTCCTGAAGAATTTTTAAAATCATCTAAAAGTGGATTAGTCATGTTGATAAGATATAAAAATTTTTGAAATTTTCCAAATAAGAATTTAAATAAAAAATTAGTTATAACTTTTCCTAATTAAAAATATTTAGTGGTGGAGGCGGCGGGTATCGAACCCGCGTCCATTCATCCATTCCCTTAAGTTCTACATGTTTAGGTTCATCTATTTTTTTCTTTTTTATTTCTCCGATGAGCAGGATAAATAAAATATATTCTGTAAATCTTTTTGAGAAAATCCCAGAAAAATTTTCTCAAGCAACCTATTGAATGACTTTCTTAAACCTTAATAGGTGTCTGGTAAAGAAAGCTAGCTGAATTATGCAGCTAGTGCGTAGTTTGCTTTATTGCCAACTAAATGTTTTATAACTTTTTTTTACGAGATTGTTATCCGCTCGACATGCCTTTTAGGTTCAAAAATAAATGTCTAATCCATTTCGCCCCCGTGGAGCGGTATTTTAATTGATTTATTCAAAGTTACTAGGGAGATTGTTAATTTTTGATTTTTCTTTTTTCCATTCTTTTTCTTTCAAAGAACGCCTTTTATCGAATTTTGTTTTACCTTTCCCTAAAGAAATTTTTATTTTTATTAAGTTTTCTTTCCAAAATAGCTTTGTAGGAACACAAGTTAATCCTTTTTCTTGTGTTGCTTTGAATATTTTAGAGAGCTCTGACTTTGTCAAAAGTAATTTTCTTGTTCTGATTGGATCTACAGCATGAGTAACTTCGTTTAAAGGGTTAATGTTCATTCCAATTAGCCATGCTTCTCCTTTTTTCATCATCACATAACTATCTTTCATGTCGGCTTGTCCTGCTCGTATGCCTTTTACTTCCCACCCGTTAAGAGAAATGCCTGCTTCGAAGTTTTCAGTGAGTTCAAAATTAAATCTAGCCTGTCTATTTTCTATAACAGGTCTTAAATTTTTAATTTTGTTTTTTGACATTGAGTAAGTATAAATATTAAATATTTAAAAATCTTAAGATTAATAATGGATCAAAGTAAAATTTGGAAAGGTAACTGGACTTTTGTACTAGCTGCGGCTGGCGCCGCCGTAGGTCTTGGAAACATATGGAAATTTCCTTACCTTGCGGGTGAGAGCGGAGGAGGCGCCTTTGTAATTGTTTATTTATTATGCATTCTGCTTTTAGGACTCCCAATTATGATTGCTGAGATTTACATTGGAAGATATGGCAGAAAAAGCCCTATTAATTCAGTCAAAAGGATAATTAATGATTTCAACCTAAATAAACTCTGGCTAATTCTTGGTTGGTTAGGAGCTTTAGCCGGTCTTTTAATACTTTCTTATTACAGCGTCATTGCAGGAATAGCAGCTTCTTATATTTTTAGTTCAATTCCTGCTTCTGAGTTAAATCCTGCAGAGTATTCTGTTGAACATTATTCGAATTTTAAAAGCTCTCCACTTACAATGATTTTTTGGCACTCTTTGTTTATTGGTGTGACATGTTATGTGGTAGGCAAAGGAGTGGTGGATGGAATTGGCAGAGCTATCAATATCCTTATGCCTATTTTATTTTTCTTAGTTATAGTTCTTTGTATTTATTCTTCAGTCACTGGAGAATTTATTAAGACTTTTACCTTTTTATTTAATCCAGATTTTTCAAAAATTACACCAGAAGTAGTAATTACTGCGATGGGTCAGGCTTTTTTTACATTAAGTATCGGGATGGGATCAATCATGGCTTACGGAGCATATATGCCTCAGGAGCAGATGATCGGTAAAACAGTTCTAATTGTTATATTTCTGGATACGTTAGTTGCTTTGCTAGCAGGATTTACAATATTTCCCATAGTCTTTAGTAACCCTGAGCTTTCAGTTTTTGTTGGAAAAGGCCTACTATTTGAATCCTTACCGGTTGCATTTCATTCGATGCCGCTTGGAGCAATTTTTCATTCAATTTTTTTTATATTAGTTTCTATTGCTGCTTTAAGTTCTTCTGTATCTTTAATAGAACCTTTCACTGCCTGGATTGAAGAAGAAAAAATATTTTCACGCCTAAAAGGTGTCATAATTTTGGGTCTCATTGCCTGGTTTATAGGATTGGGCACAGTTTTCTCAGATAATATTTGGGCAAATTATGAAATTAGTGGATTGAACTTTTTTGAATGGACTACGGTTTTAACAGATCAATTCATGCTTCCTTTAGGTGGATTACTTATTTGTTTATTAGTAGGCTTTTTTATTCCTAGAGTAGAATTAGAAAAAGATCTTAACTTGACGGGAAATATTTCAAAAGTTTTTAGTGTTTGTTTGAAAATAGTAGCTCCATTATCAGTACTATTAATTTTTGGATATGCATTGAGTTAATGATTCTTTACTATTTGATCTTTGCTTGGAGCTTAATTGGTTTAATTGCTTTTTTTTATCTTTTGAAGGAACCCGCCCCTTATGGCAAGCATATAACAGAAGAACACAAATATTTTCTAGGTTCAAAAACTGGTTGGATCTTGATGGAATCACCAGCATTTTATCTAATGCTTTTATTCTTTTTGATGTTTGGAGACTATGAAAATAATGTGCAAATTGTTTTAACTTTCCTATTTTGTTTGCACTATTTTAATAGAAGTTTCATATGGCCAATTCGCGCTCAAACAAATTTAAAAAAGATGCCTCTGAAAATTGCTGCTTCAGCATTCGGATTTAATGTAGTAAACGTTTTTTTTCAGGGTACCTGGATATTCTTTCTAATCGATTACAATGAAAGCTGGTTTCTAAGTATTTGGTTCATTTTAGGCTTGGCAGTTTTTTTCTCTGGAATGATTATTAATATAATTTCCGATGAAATTATGATGAATTTAAAAAAAACAAGCGGCGGTAAATATTCCATCCCAAGAGGTTTTTTGTTTTCTAAAATTAGTTGTCCAAATTATTTTGGGGAATTTTTGGAATGGTTGGGTTGGGCATTAATGACTATGAATTTAGCAGGATTTGTTTTCTTCTTTTGGACACTAGCAAATCTTTTTCCCAGAGCCCTTTCTAATCACAAGTGGTTTAAAAGAGAGTTTGAAGATTATCCCGAAGAAAGAAAGGCAGTCATTCCCGGAATTATTTAATCTAGTAAATTAATCCAATTTTTTAACTTTCCGTCTTCAAAGTATAGAGCATAATGAACATTTGTAGTTTCATTATCGCCTATACTAAAAGTACCAATGTAGTCCCACCTATCAGAATCAAATACGTTCTTAATTGCCGGAGAGCCCATGATGAATTGTACCTGAGCATTTGTCAGGCCTTCTTCGAGTTGATCTATCATTTCGTTAGTAATGATGTTGCCCTGAGCTATAGGCACTTTGTAAAACCTGTCTGCACAACCGATAATGCAAATAAAGACTAAAAAATATAAAATTAATTTCTTTAACATCTTGAAATTTAACTAAATTATACTATTTAAATATATATGGCTGAAGATAAAAACTTAAGAGAGGCGGGGTTAAAAGTTACCTTGCCAAGAATAAGGATTCTTGAAATTTTTGAAGAATCTGATGACAGGCATCTTAGCGCAGATGAAGTCTATAAAAAATTGGTTGAAGCAGGAGATGAAGTTGGTTTAGCTACTGTCTATAGAGTGCTAACCCAATTTGAGTCAGCAGGAATTTTGCTGAAACAAAATTTTGAGAATGGTCATTCAGTTTACGAACTTACTCCTAATGATCACCATGACCACATGGTTTGTCTAAAAACTGGAAAAGTCATCGAATTTACAAATGAAATTATAGAGGAACAACAAGAAAAGCTAGCTGCAGAGAGTGGTTATAAAATAGTTGACCATAAATTAGTCCTTTATGTAGAGCCTATTTCAAATAATGATTGATAAAAAAAGCATTGATTCTGAAGACAAGAAAGAATTTCATGAAGAAGATATTGAATCTGAAATAAATTTAAATAATAAAGCAGAGATTGAAAATGAAGAAGTTTCTGAATCTTCAAAAGAGCAATCTGAATTAGAGAAACTAGAAGAAAAATTTCTTAGATCCCAAGCTGAGTTACAAAATTTAAGAAGAATTTCTCAAAATGAATTAGCTAAAGCTAGATTGTATGGCAGTGAGAATCTTGTTAAAGATTTAATCCCCTCGATTGATAATCTATTTAGAACTTTAGATAATCAAGACACAAAAAATAAAACAGTCCCATCAGAAGGTATTTCGCTTATAGTAAGAGAGTTAATTTCTGCTCTAGAAAAAAATGGTATTTCAGTTATAGATCCAAAAGGCGAAGAGTTTAACCCTAATGAGCATGAAGCATTGTCTGTAACAGAAAATATTAATGAGAAGCCTAATATTGTCTTAGAGGTTTTTCAGAAAGGTTTTAAGTTCAAAGATAGGGTTATAAAACCTGCAATGGTAGTAGTAAATAAAAAGTAAAAAAATACTTGAAATAATTTTAATTGCCCTTAATTAACGTATGTAACTAATTAAAGAGGTAATAATGGCAAAAATTATAGGTATTGATCTTGGAACGACTAATTCATGTTTAGCAATCATGGAGGGAGATCAGGCTAAAGTCATAGAAAATAGCGAAGGTGGAAGAACAACACCATCAATTGTTGCTTACACTGATGGAGAGACTTTAGTTGGACAAAGTGCGAAAAGACAATCTGTAACTAACCCTGAAAACACACTCTATGCAATTAAAAGATTAATTGGTAGAAAATTTGATGACGAAGTGGTTTCTAAAGATAAAGAGATGACGCCTTTCAAAATTGTAAAAGCTAAGAATGGAGATGCTTGGGTTAATGCAAATGGCGAAGATCTAGCCCCACAACAAGTTTCCGCTCAAGTATTGGCAAAAATGAAAAAATCAGCAGAAGATTATCTTGGTCACGAAGTTAAGGAAGCGGTGATAACTGTCCCAGCTTATTTTAATGACTCACAAAGACAAGCTACAAAAGATGCTGGAAAAATTGCTGGATTAGATGTCAAAAGAATTATTAATGAACCAACAGCAGCAGCTCTTGCATTTGGATTAGATAAGAAAACAGGTGATCAAAAAATTGCAGTTTTTGATCTTGGGGGAGGAACTTTCGACATTTCGATTATAGAACTGGCTGAAATTGATGGTGAAAAACAATTCGAAGTCCTTTCTACTAACGGAGACACCTTTCTAGGCGGAGAAGACTTCGATTCGGCTCTTATAGACTATTTAGTAGAAGAGTTTAAAAATGAGCAAAATTTCGATTTGAGGAAAGACCCAGCCGCTTTACAAAGATTAAAAGAAGCTGCCGAAAAAGCAAAAATTGAGTTGTCTTCAAATCAGCAAACTGAAGTTAATCTTCCTTACATTACTGCAGACTCTTCCGGACCGAAGCATTTACTCATTAAAGTTACAAGATCTAAACTAGAATCGCTAGTTGAAAACTTGGTTGCTAAAAGTTTAAAGCCTGTAGAAGTCGCTCTTAAAGATGCTAAATTAAAACCATCTGAAATAAATGACGTAATTTTGGTTGGCGGTCAAACTCGTATGCCTCTTGTTCAAGAAAAAGTTAAAGAGTTTTTCGGAAAAGAGCCTAGGAAAGACATAAATCCTGATGAAGCTGTTGCTGTAGGTGCGGCCGTCCAAGGGGCAGTTTTATCTGGAGACGTAACTGATATTTTGCTCTTGGATGTGACTCCTTTAACTTTAGGTATTGAGACTATGGGCGGAGTCATGACTCCTTTGATTGAAAAAAATACGACGATACCAACTAATAAATCTCAAATTTTTTCAACCGCAGAAGATAACCAAACGGCTGTCACAGTTAATGTGGTTCAAGGCGAGAGAAAACAAGCCAAAGAAAATAAACAATTAGGTTTATTCAACTTAGACGGAATCCCAGCTGCACCGAGAGGAATGCCTCAAATTGAAGTTTCATTTGATATTGATGCAAATGGTATCTTGAATGTGTCAGCAAAAGATAAAGCTACGAATAAAGAGCAGTCTATAACAATTCAGGCTTCTGGAGGATTGTCAGAAGATGAGATAGAAAAAATGGTTGCTGAAGCTGAAGCAAATGCCGACGAAGATAAGAAATTTGAAGAAATGGTACAGGCTAGAAACGCTGCTGATACTCTTATACATGGTTGCAAAAAAACCCTTGAAGAATCAGCTGACAAAGTCGAAGATCAAGAGAAAAGTCAAATCGAAGAAGCTATTGCGGCTTTGGAAGAAGCCTTGAAGGGCGAAGATAAAGATCTTATCGAAGAAAAAACCAAAGCATTAGCAGATGCTTCTTCTTCACTTGCCCAAAGACTCTACCAGGAGCAACAGTCTAATGCATCGGAGGAAGCTACAGACTCGCCACAGGACTCCGATGACTCAGCTGTTGATGCAGATTTTGAAGAGGTAAAAGAGGAAAATAAAAACTAATCTATCTTCCAACATCTATGAGTAAAAGAGATTACTACGATGTGCTGGGAGTAGACCGTTCTGTTTCTAAAGATCATTTAAAAAAATCTTATCGCAAGCTTGCGATGAAGCACCACCCTGATAGAAATCCTGGAGACGAAAAAGCAGCTGAGAAATTCAAAGAGTTATCAGAAGCTTATGAAATATTGTCAGATGATCAAAAAAGACAAGCTTATGATCAATTTGGACATCAGGGAGTAAACTCTTCTTTTAATAATGCTCAAAGTGCAGCTGAAGGGTTCAGTGACATTTTTGGAGATATATTTTCAGATATCTTTGGAGGAGGTTCATCGAGAAGTTCTAGATCAATAAGGGGTTCAGATTTAAGTTACAATCTAGAGGTTTCTCTTGAAGATGCCGCAACTGGAAAGACAATTAAATTAAATATTCCATCAACTGATAGGTGTGATGGGGATTGGCAAACTTGCAGTTATTGCGGTGGCCAGGGAGTGATAAGAGCTCAACAAGGTTTCTTCTCTATGCAACAAACTTGCCCCCATTGCCAGGGAGAAGGAGAGATTCACGATCCATCCTGTAAAAAATGCGGTGGGGCTGGGTATATTAAACGAAATAAAACTCTATCCGTAAATATTCCTCAGGGAGTTGACTCTGGAGATAGAATCAGATTATCTGGAGAAGGTGATGCAGGAAAAGGAGGTAATGGTGATCTTTTTATTGAAATTAAAGTGAATCGTCATGAAATCTTTGAAAGAGACGGAAAACATCTTTATTGTGAAGTTCCTTTAAATTTTGTTGATGCTTCTTTAGGAGCAGAAATTGAGGTGCCTACTTTGGAAGGTAAAGTAAAATTTAAAATCCCCGAAGGTACACAAAGTCATAAACTTTTTAGATTAAATGGAAAAGGAATTAAACCTTTAAGAGGAGGTTCAAAAGGAGATATACTCGTTAGAGTGCTTGTTGAAGTACCAATCAAATTAAATAATGAGCAAAAAGAATTATTGGAAGCATTTAAAAAATCAATTTCTAAAAATGAAAATTTACCTTTAACTGAAAAGTGGTTTAAAAGTGCAAAAAATTTCTTAAAAAGTTTCTGATGGGTATCAATATTGTTTTGTGCGGAGCTTCAGGAAGGCTCGGCATGGAATTTTTAAAGGAAACGAAAAACTATCCTTTGATTAATTTGATGGAATGTATTTCATCAAAAAACAATGAAAACGTAGGAAAAAAATTTTCAGAATTTACTGACTTAGATTTTGAGCTTACATTGAAAGACTCCTTGGCAGAGACTGAAGTTGCCGATGTTCTCATTGATATGTCCTCGCCAAAATTTTTTGAAGAAATTGTTAAATACTGTAGATTTAAAAAAGTTCCTCTAATTTTGGCTTCCACTGGCCACAGCGAAGAGCAAATTGATATTTTGCGAGAACTTTCACAGATAGTGCCAATATTACACGCTCCTAATTTAAGCGTAGGTATAAATTTAGTAAAAAAAATACTTAATTTTTACCCACTTGAGGACTTAGTAAATTCTATTGAAATCATAGAGACTCATCACAAAAACAAACTTGATTCTCCTTCAGGAACGGCTATTGAGCTAAGAAACCTTATAGAATCAAAAAATAGTGAGGTTAAAGTTTCTATAAAGTCTATTCGAGATGAAGATTCTATAGGAATTCATACTATTAAATTAATTATGGCTAATGAGACTATCGAAATTACTCATAGAGCGAATTCAAGAAAAATATTTGCCCAGGGAGCAATTACCGCAGTTCATTGGATCAAAACTCAAAAGCCTGGATTCTATTCTCTAAGCAATATTTAATTTTTTCTTTGTTGATTTAACCAATTGTGGTTAAATCCTTCCTCAGATTGTTAAAAATCTAATTTGCACTTGATATAAAAAAATATTTGGGTGCTAGGTTTAGCTCAAATCTAGTTAAATATTTATTATCAGGGAAGATTAACCCAAGCCTATATGGCTTATATTAAAAGGAGCTTTCATGGACATTTCCATTGAACAAATGCTAAAAGCCGGGGTCCACTTTGGACACCAAACAAGATTCTGGAACCCAAAAATGGAAAATTATATTTTTGGAGATAGAAATAAGGTTCACATCATAAACTTAGAAAAAACTCTTGAACTTTTAAAACCTTCGATAGACTTTTGCACCCAATTAGCTGCATCAAATAATAGAATTCTTTTTGTGGGAACAAAAAGAGCTGCGAGTAGAGTTATTAAGGAAGAGGCTGAAAGATGTAACATGCCTTATGTCAATTATCGTTGGTTGGGTGGAATGCTTACAAACTATAAGACTGTAAGAGCATCAATTAGAAGACTTGAAATCCTTAAAACACAGGAGGAAGAAGGAAAGTTTGAAAGTCTTACTAAAAAAGAAGTTTTAGGAATCAAACGAGAAATGGACAAACTGGAAAGGTCAATAGGCGGAATAAAAAATATGGGCGGTCTGCCAGAAGCTTTATTTGTTGTAGATGTAAAGAATGAAAAAATTGCAGTTTCTGAAGCTAGAAAAATGGGAATTCCTATAATCGGTATCGTTGACACTAATTCCGATCCAGACTGTGTAGACTACATTATTCCTGGCAACGATGATGCAATAAGATCCGTTTCTTTATTGACTAGGATAATTTCAAATGCATGTTTAGAGGGTGCTTCAAAAGCAACAGGTATTGTATCGGGAGATGGACCTGTAATTGTCCGTAAAGGTGAAGAAGAAAAATCTGCCCAAACTTCTGAAGATCATGATCAAACTTCATCGTTAGTGGAATCTTTTGAAGAAAAAGATGAAATTGATATTTCAAATGAGGATGATTAAAAAAATAAATACAGATAACAAAATTAAAATTACTTGAGATTTTTAAATGACTATAAAAGCTAGTGAAGTGAAACTCCTCAGAGAAAAAACCGGCCTCGGGATGATGGAATGTAAAAAAGCATTAATGGAGTCGGATGGAGATATAGAAGCAGCTATTGTTAACTTGAGAAAGAATAGCGCGCTAAAAGCTGAGAAAAAATCTTCAAGATTAGCAGCCGAGGGAAAAATTTTATCTGGAATCGATCTGTCAGAAAGAATTGCTATTATTTTAGAGATAAATTGTGAAACAGATTTTGTAGCGAAGGATCAAAGTTTTATTGATTTTTGTAATGAATCTTTAAATTATTGTATTAAAAATTCTGAGCTTTCTTTGGAAAAATTACTTGAAGAAAGTTTAGAAGAAAAAAGGCAAGAATTAATTCAAAAAATAGGTGAAAACATAGTTGTAAGAAGAAAGGAAGTTATCAAATCAGACTTCATATACTCTTATGTGCATGGAAATAATAAAATAGGATCTATTGTGTCTCTCACTAAAGCAAATGACACTTTAGGAGAAGATATTGCAATGCATATTGCAGCTTCAGCCCCGCTAGTAATTTCTTCAGAAGATTTAGATAAAGATTTATTGAAGAGAGAAAAGGAAATAATTGATGCTCAGGTCTCCGATTCAGATAAGCCTGAAGAAATTATAGAAAAAATGGTGAATGGAAGATTAGAAAAATTTAAATCAGAAGTTTCATTGTTGAGCCAGCCCTTTGTAAAAGATCCTTCAAAAAAAGTGGATGACCTTGTAAAAGAAAATGATAATGCCATCCTTAAATTTTTTAGATATGAATTGGGAGAAGGAATAGAAGTTGAAAAAATGGATTTTGCTGAAGAAGTAAAATCTCAATTAGAAAAATAAGAATGAAAAAAGCTAGACGAGTTCTCCTAAAAGTTAGTGGAGAGTGGTTTTCTGGGGCTAATGAAAAAGGCTTTGATGAAAAAACATTTGAAAGCTTAGCTAAAACTCTTATTGAAGCAAAAAGAAAAAATATACAGATAGCTTTAGTACTTGGCGGTGGAAATATATATCGCGGAAGAGAACTAGCTTCTCTAAAAATTGATCAAGTTTCTGCTGATTACATAGGAATGTTATCGACCATAATGAATGGTATAGCCCTTTCGAATTTTTTGTCCTCCAATGAATGCGCAAACAATTTATACTCTTCTTTTGCGATAGGAAATTTTGTAAAAGCTTATAGCAAGGAAGAGGCTGAAAAAACTTTAATTGAAAATAAGATAGCTATTTTAGTAGGCGGATTAGGAAATCCTTTGTTTACAACTGATTCAACTGCAAGTGTGAGGGCGGTCGAGCTCAATTCAGACATAATGCTAAAAGCAACAACCGTTGATGGTATTTATTCTGAGGATCCAAAAATAAATAAAAAAGCTGTTAAATATGAGTTTTTAACTTTTGACGAGGCTATTACCAAAAATTTGAAAGTTATGGATCAAACCTCTTTGTGTTTCTGTAGAGACAATAATTTAAACGTAAGAGTCTTTAATGCAGATTCTCAAGAAGCAATATTAGAAGCCATTACTAACGAGAGTACTAAAATTGGAACCTTAGTGAGATTGAAAAATGATTGACGAGATAAGAGACGAAGCAAAAATCGGTATGCTTAAAACATTGGAAGCCCTTGAAATTTCTTTAAAAAGAATTAGGACTGGGCGGGCAAATACATCTCTTTTAGATTCAATTGAGATAGATTATTACGGAAATTCAACCCCTTTAAAGCAAGTTTCAAATATATCTGTTGAAGATGCAAAAACACTTGCAATAATTCCATGGGAAAAAGATAACGTTCCTCTTATTGAAAAAGCTATCCAACAATCTGATTTAGGCTTACAACCAATAACATCTGGAGATACTATTAGAGTAATTCTTCCTGATTTGACCGAAGAAACCAGAAGAGATCTCATCAAGGTAGCCAAAGCTGAAGCTGAAAATTCAAAGGTCTCAATTAGGAATCAAAGAAGAGATGCTAATGGGCTGTTAAAGGAGTATCTCAATGAAAAAGAAATTTCTGAAGACGATCTCAAAAGAGGAGAAGTTCTAATACAAGACATAACAGATCAATTTGTTGAAAAAGTTGATATTTTATTAAGGGATAAAGAAAAAGATCTTATAGAGATATAGTATGAGTTCTTTACCTACTCACGTAGCTATTATTATGGATGGCAATTCTAGATGGGCTAAAGATAAGAAAATTCCAAAAAAAGAAGGGCATAAAGCTGGAGTAAAAGCAGCAAGGAGCGCCATTGAGTTTGCTGTAAAAAATAAAATTAATTTTTTGACTCTTTTTGCCTTTAGTACAGAAAATTGGGGAAGAAGCAGAACCGAAGTTAAAGCATTGATGGAGCTCCTTGTTAAAGCCATGCAAGATGAAACTCCTCAATTGATTAAAAATTATGTAAAAGTAAACTTTATTGGAGATATTAATAGATTAGAAAAAGCGATTGTTAATAAGATTACTAAGACTAAAAGTTTAACAAGTAATTATGAACCTAAAATGAATCTCAATATTGCTATTAGCTATGGGGGTAGATGGGACATTGTCCAAGCCATAAAAGAAATTTCTAAAGACCTCTTACAAAAAAAAATTAAAGAAAAAAATATTAATGAAGACTTGTTAAGTTCTTATTTAGATACATCCAACTTTCCAGATCCAGATTTAGTCATTAGGACAGGCAATGAGAAAAGGTTAAGTAACTTTTTAATTTGGCAAGCAGCTTATTCAGAATTAATTTTTTTTAAAAAATTGTGGCCAGATTTTAAAAATATAGATTTTAAGAGAGCTTTAGATGAATATAAAAGAAGAAAAAGAAACTTTGGTTTAAGATCTTAAGAAATGTTTAGAAGAGAAGTAACAGGAATTTTTTTAGCAATAGCCGCTTCAATCTTAGTCTTATTTTCGAGTAAGGTAGTTTTTTTATCTGTCATGACATTATTATTTCTTTCTCTTATATATGAATTGATTAAAGTTACAAAAAAATTTAACGTTTTTTTTTGGATTCAAATTTTTTTTTCTCTTTCTACATTTTTCTTTTTACCAGTTTTTGAAAAGATGAGGGAGTTATTTTTTCTTGGTATTTCAATATCAGCTCTCACTGATGCAGGAGCATATTATGTAGGAGTAAAAATAGGTAAAACAAAAATATTTCCAAAAACCAGTCCTAATAAAACTTTAGAGGGCCTTATTGGAGGAAATCTTCTTGCAGTATTTTGTGCCGCAATAATATTTTTATTTTTTTCTTACATTTTTGAACTTGAAATAAGTTTGCTGACTTTCATTATGTTTGTTTGGATTTCTTCTATAGCTAGTATTCTTGGTGATTACTTACAAAGTAAATTTAAACGCTCTCAAAATATAAAGGACTCTGGCAATATACTTCCTGGTCATGGGGGAATTTCAGATAGGGTCGATAGCCATATAGTTTGTTTGCCAATTTTCTTTGGTTTAATTTCGTTAATAGGCATATGAAACAAGTATTAATTTTAGGTTCAACTGGGTCGATTGGTACTTCGGCTTTACAGGTTATAAAAGGGAACATCGGATATCAGACTAAATCTTTAGTAGCAAGAAAAAATAAAAAATTAATTTTAGAGCAAGCAAAAGAGTTTAATGTTTCAAATATATTTCTGTCAGAAGGAAAATTTTTAGAAAACGAAGTAAAAAATAATTTGGATATAAATTTTTCTAATAACCTAGAAGAATTATTATCAGATAAAGATATAGATATTGTTATTGCAGCCTTTTCCGGGTTGGTAGGAATTAAATCAATTTTGCAATCTATAAAAGCAGGTAAGAAAATATTAATAGCTAATAAAGAGCCCCTTGTAGTTGCTGGAAGAAAACTCTTATCGGAAGCTAAAAAATATGGCGCAACTATAATTCCTATAGACTCAGAACATTGCGCGATCCATCAATGCTTAAGAAATGTTGATAGGAAAGATATAAATAATGTTTTTATAACCTGTTCTGGCGGACCTTTTTGGGGGAAGAAATTGAGTGATTTAAAAAATGTTTCTATTAAGGATGCAAAAAATCATCCTATTTGGAACATGGGGGAAAAAAATCTTATTGATTCTGCCAGTTTAATGAATAAGGCTTTAGAAATAATTGAAGCGCGTTGGTTGTTCGATTTAGATCCAAAACAAATTAAAGTCCTAATCCACCCCCAAAGTATTGTTCATGCAATAATAGAAAATATTGACGGTTCTTCTCTTGCATCTTTATCATCACCAGATATGAAAATATGTATTGCTTATGGTTTGGGATATCCAGATAAAATAAATTCGTTTTCAAAACCTTTAAATTTAATTGAAAACGGCAAACTAGAATTTTTTGATTATAAAGTTTCAGACTTTCCCTCTATAGATTTTGCCTATAGAGCTTTAAAAGGAGATGAAAGCATCCCTGTTGCTTTAAACTCAGCAAATGAAATAGCTGTTAGTTATTTCCTTAATAATAAAATTAAGTTCAATTCAATTTTTACGGCTGTAGACTATACTATGAATATATTTGAAGGGAGGAAATCTCAATCTAATTTAGAATTAGAAGATTTACTTGAGATTGACAAAGAAGCTAAATCTTTAGCCTCCAACTTTTTAAATTAAAAATGACAGAAATACTCTCATATATTCTAGGTTTTTTGGTTTTAATCATGGTCATTACCGCAGTCCATGAAGCAGGACATTTTTATATTGCTAAATTATTTAAAGTAAAAATTTTAGATTTTTCTATTGGCATGGGAAAAAGCATAAAAAGTTGGATTGGCAAAGACGATACTTCATACAATATACGCCTATTGCCTATTGGAGGATATGTAAAAATGTTAGGTGAAGATATTTTAGAAGAAAATAATTCTTCTGATAATGCTTCATTTGCTTCTAAAAAATATTATCAAAAAGTTTTAATTTTATTCGCAGGTCCGTTTGCAAATTTTCTTTTAGCCATTTTAATTTTCACTATCTTAAATTTATTTGGAACAACAGCACTGTCTTCAAAAGTTGGATACATATTACCTGACAGTCAAGCCTCTCTAGCAAATTTTCAAGAAGGAGATATTATCCAAAAAGTTGATGGAAAAGATGCTGAGAGTAGGGCTGACGTTCAAATGCTTCTTTCAAGAAGATTAGGAGATACTGGAATTATAAATTTTTCTGTTAATTCAAAGGGAATTAACATGGAAAAAATAATCCCAATTCAAAATTGGCTTATCAATGAGGAGCCAAAAGATCTCTTAACTAATTTAGGTATTGGAGTGCCTATAAGTTCAGAAATTGGCAGTGTCATTGAAAATAGTCCTGCTAGCAATGCTGGATTATTACCTGGAGACGTTATAAAGCTTATTAATTCAAAGAAAATTTCAAGTTGGGGTCAGATTAAAGACGAAATTACGAATTCCGTAGGCATGCCATTAGAAATTTCTATTGCAAGAAATGGCGAAGAAATTTTGAAAAGTATTATTCCGAGACCCTCAGAATCGGGATGGATAATTGGGATTTCTTCGGCAAATAAAATTTCTGAAGATGCTTTATTTTTTAAATCTTACGCTCTCGATTCAGCATTTATTAATGCAGTAAAAAAAACTTATTCTACAATAAGAGACTCATTCACTTTTTTGTATAAAATGTTAACAGGTTATGTTTCTCCTAAAAATTTAGGAGGCCCCGTAATGATTGGTCAGTTCGCAGGAGATACTCTTTTATATGGGGGAATTTACTCTTTTTTGATGTTAATGAGTTTTGTAAGTATTGGTTTAGGAGTAATTAACTTGGTTCCTATTCCCATCCTAGATGGAGGTCAAATTTGTTTATTAACCTTAGAAAAAATCAAGGGATCTCCATTATCTCCAAAAACTTTAGATTTTGTCTACAGAGCCGGACTTTCTATGGTAATTTTTTTGATGATTTTTGTTTTTATAAATGATATCTCAAGATTATCAGGAGCTTAGATAGTGAAAATAATTTTATATAAAATATTATTATTAATCCTTCTTACTTTTTCAGGATTATCGAATTCTTCTGCATGGGTAATTGAAGATATAAGGATTAGTGGGCTGCAAAGAGTTTCTGCAGGGAGCATCTTTGCAGAAATTCCTTATTCTATAGGAGATTCTATTGGACAAGATGAAATCGTCGAACTCTCTAAGGCTATTTTTTCCACGGGCCAATTTGACGATATAAAAATAGGTAGAGATGGAAATGCGTTACTAATTAATCTTAAAGAAAGACCAACCATAGAAGAAATTATTATAGAAGGAAATGAAGCCATTAAGACAGACGACCTATTAGATGGATTAAAAAACTCAGGTATTTTTGAGGGCGCTTTATTTAGAAGATCTGATTTTGATAACTTAAGCTCAGAATTAGAAAGACAATATATTTCTCAAGGAAAATATGGAGCTTCTGTCGAGGTTGATTCAAACCCTCTTCCAAGAAACAGAGTGAAGCTTAGTGTTCAGATAGAAGAAGGCGAAACTGCCAAACTAAAATTCATCAACATAGTTGGAAATAAAATTTTTTCTGAGGAAGAGCTTAAAAAAGTTCTAAAACTCAAACCTAGATCATGGTTGTCTATATTTCGCTCTAACACTCCCTATTCAAGAGAAAATTTAAGAGGAGACCTTGAGAGTTTAGAATCTTTTTATAAAAATAGAGGCTACTTAAATTTTTCTGTCAATAACTCAATAATTTCAATTTCTGAAGATAAACAAGAATTATTTATCACCATTGATATTTTTGAAGGAGACATATTTAGAATTAATGAAGTAAGTATTGCGGGGGATTTTCCTGTTGATGAGAATTTAATAAAAAAACTTATTTTCGTCGCTAATGATTCCATTTTTTCTCAAGAGCTAATTACTGCCTCTGAAGATAACATTAATAACCTTTTAAATAACGAAGGCTTTCTCTTTTCAGAAGTAAATGGAAACTTAAAAGAAGTAGAGCCGAATCTTGTTGATATAGTTTTTTTTATTGAACCAGGGCAAAGAACCTATGTAAGGAATATTAACTTTAATGGAAACGAGAGAACTCACGACATAGTTCTAAGAAGAGAAATGAGACAAATGGAAGGAGCTTGGGCGTCTAACAGTTTGTTAGAACGTTCAAAATTAAGACTGAATCGATTAGGATTTTTCAAACAAGTAGATTATGAAACTGTTCCCGTACCCGGAGAAAAAGATAAGGTTGATATTGAATTTTCAGTAGAAGAGGAGTTTTCAGGTTCTATTGCAGGAAGTTTAGGTTACGGCGCTTATGGGTTTAGTATTGGAGCAAATTATTCTGAAAGTAATGCTTTTGGTACAGGAAATAGTATTGGGGTAGGAATAAACTATAGCGATTGGCAAACAAATCTATCATTTAACTTTTTCGATCCATATTTTTCTCCTGATGGAATAGGAATAGGATACGGTGCTTATATAAGGTCAAGCGATTATTCAAATTTTAATATATCTGCTTACAACACCGAATCTTTTGGAGGCTCCATTCAGTTTGTTTTGCCAATAAATGAAATTTCTCAATTGAGTTTATCAGCAGCGATCGACCAAACAGATTTACAATCAAATTACCTCTCGTCGAGACAATTGCTTGATTTTGTAAATGAAGAAGGTACAAAATTTGAATCTTTAACATTCGGAGTTACATGGACAAGAAATACATTAAACAGAGGTCTTTTCCCCACATCAGGTACTCTAAATACTGTGTCGGCTTCTGCCACCATACCTGGAAGTTCTATAACTTACGGAAGACTTTCTCATAGATTTAGATATTACTTGCCTCTTCCAAATAATTTCGTATTTTCAACAAGAACTGAGTTAGGTGGCCTTTTTGCTTATGGAGATACAGAAACACCGCCTCCATATGAGAATTTTTATGCTGGAGGACTCAATTCAGTTAGAGGTTTTGAGCAAAATTCACTTGGCCCAAGAGCTGTTTATAATAGTTTTTATTCATTTAATAGACCTACCGGTGGAACATATTCATTAGAAGGTGGGTTAGATTTTATTTTTCCCATACCCTTTTTGGAGGATACTAGGTCGGTTAGAAGTTCTTTGTTTTTTGATTTTGGAAACGTATTTAGTGACGAATGTAAATCTTATGAGATTAACTGTAGTGAGTTTGATCTGTCTGAGCTTCGATATTCTCTTGGACTTGGAGTGACATGGATTACTGCTTTAGGACCAATGTCATTTGCAATTTCTTCGGTTTTTGGCGATGACGAATTGGATGAAACTGAGACCTTTCAATTTGAAATTGGAAATCAATTTTAAAAATTCTTCTGGAAATTCACCCTCGTGAGAAGGTAAACTTAAACCTTTAATAGCTTTATCAGGAGAAAATCTATGAAAAAAGTGCTCACAATTGTTTCGTCTTTATTATTGTCTTTTTTTTCAGTTCAATCTTTTGCCAATTTAGAAGGTGTAGCTGTAATAGACTATCAAACTATCTTTTTAGGCACTGACTTAGCCAGAAAAAGCTTTGAAGATTTGAGAGAATCTGGCGATTACAAAGAACTTATGGAAGAAGCCCAACTTAAGGATGCTGAGAGGGTTAGCTTAGCCGAAGAATTAAATAAAGAAGCCTCAACTATGTCTGATGAAGAACAATCAGAAAAATTAAAGAAAGCACAGTCTCTTTATCAAGACGTGCAATTCTTAACTCAAAAAATGCAAAATCTTGAAAATGAAGTTGTCCAAAAGCTTCAAGCAGATCAAGGTCCAAATGTTCAGAAAGTTGTGAACGATTTAATTGTTGCAAAAAAAATAACACTTCTATTCAATAGTCAGGCATTATTGGCTTACGATAGGACCAATCCTCTAATAAATATAACTCCTGAAGTCATAGAGTTGCTTAATCAAGCTAACGATAAAGAATAATTTTTTATTTTGACTAATAAAGAATTTAACCTTGGTGAAATAGCTAAAAAATTAGACTTAAATCTAGAAGGAGATCCGGATTATAAAATATCCTCTGTAAACAATTTACAAGAGGCTCATGAAAGTGAAATTTCTTTTTATTATTCAAAAAAATTTAAAAAAGATCTTGAAGAAACAAATGCAGGAGCTGTAATTCTCTCAAAAAATGACGATTCAAGTTACATCAAAAATAAACTTTTTACTGAAAACGTTCATCTTGCTTATGCAAAGTTAAGCCAATTATTTGAAAATCATTACGACAATTTATCTCAAATAGACAGAAGCGCAGTTATCCATGAAACGGCGAAAATTTCAAATAAATGTTATGTTGGTCCTCATAGTCATATAGAAAAAAATGTGATAATTGAAAAGGGAGTGGTTATAAATTCCGGCGTAAGCATAGGATCCGGTTCGATAATTAGAAAAAATACTGTTATATATTCAAATACTACAATTTATCCAAATACTTCTTTAGGTGAACATTGCATATTACATTCGGGAGCTGTAATTGGCTCTGATGGATTAGGATTTGCTAAAAATGGAAAAAAATGGGAAAAAATTGTTCATTCAGGTTTTGTAGAAATAGGAAATTACGTAGAAATTGGCGCTGGCTGTACCATAGATAAAGCTTCGCTTGGCAAAACAACTATTTCCGATGGAGTTAAATTAGATAATCAGATTCATTTAGCTCATAACTGTTTCTTGGGAGAAAATACTTTAATAGGTGCAAACACTTCAATAGCTGGAAGTGTAAAGATTGGTAAAAATTGTATGATCGGAGGTTTGTGCGGAATAGTAGATAATATTGAGATTACGGATGAAGTTATAATTTATCCTATGACATTTGTCACAAGTAGTGTAAAAAATAAGGGAACATATTCTGGTGGCTCGGCTTTAATGGAGCACAAAAATTGGTTAAAAAAGGTAGCAAGCGAAAGGAAAAAGAAATGAACATTGAAGAAATTAGAAACTACTTGCCCCACAGGTACCCCTTTTTATTAGTCGATCGTGTTGTTGAAATACAATTAGGCAAGTACATTAAAGCTTATAAAAATATTACAAATAATGAGCCTTACTTTATAGGACATTTTCCTGAGAAAAGTGTTGTTCCAGGAGTTTTAATTTTAGAAGCAATGGCTCAGGCATCTGGAATTTTAGGTTTCAAGACTATGAGTAAAACTCCAGATGAAGGATCAATGTATTATTTTGTTGGCGCTGATAATTTGAGATTCAAAAGACCCGTTATACCTGGTGACAAATTAATTCTAGAATCAACAAAAGTATCTGATAAAAGAGGAATTTGGAAATTTAATTGTCAAGCTTCTGTTGAAGGAGATTTCGTTTGTTCAGCTACAATATTATGTGCTGATAGACCAAAGTGATGATTCACAATACAGCAATTATTGATAAATCAGCAAAACTTGACTCTAACGTCACAGTTGGGCCTTTTTCATTAATTGGACCTGATGTTGAAATTAAATCAGGTACAGTAATAGGCGCACATGTTGTAATACAAGGTCCTACATATATAGGTAAAAACAATAAAATTTTCTCTTTTGCAAGTATTGGAGGAGACCCTCAAGATAAAAAATATAATAATGAAAAAACTTTTTTAGAAATTGGTGACGATAATATTATTAGAGAAGGTGTCACAGTAAATCGTGGTACTACTCAAGAAAATTCAAAGACAATAATTGGATCAAGAAACTTACTAATGGCCTATGTTCATGTAGCTCATGATTGCATAATAGAAGAAGACGTAGTGATGGTTAATAATTCAGCAATTGCGGGATGTGTCAGACTAGAGAAAGGTGTTATTCTTGGCGGATTTAGTCTTGTTCACCAATTTTGTAACATAGGAGCTTATAGTTTTTCTGCCATGGGAAGCGCTATTTCGAAAGATGTTCCTGCTTTTGTAAGAGTAAGTGGAAATCCTGCTAAAGCTAGAGGACTAAACACCACTGGCATTTCTAGACTAAATCTTTCTAAAACAGTTTCTCATTCTTTGAAAGAAGCTTATAAGATTTTATATTTGAGAAAAATGACTTTGGAAGCTGCAAAAAAAGAAATTCATATTAAATTCGATCAAATACCAGAGATTGATTTATTTCTTAACTCTATAAATATTTCAGATAGAGGAATCATTAGGTAGCTTACAGAGTGAAAATAGCCATATCAGTTGGAGAAGAATCAGGAGACATACTTGGGTCTGATTTAATGGACTCACTTTTTGATCATAATAAAGACATAGAGTTCATAGGACTTGGTGGAGATAAAATGATAGGAAAAGGGTTAAATTCCTTATTTCCTTACGAAGAAATTTCGAAAATGGGATTCATAGATCCTTTATTTTCGATTAAAAATTTATTGAAAAGAAGGAAACAGCTTATAGATTATTTTATTTCAGAAAAACCAGATTTTTTTATTGGTATAGATAGCCCTTCCTTTAATTTAGGAATTTCAAAAAGACTCAAATCAAAAATAGATATCCATACTATTCAATATGTTTGTCCACAAGTTTGGGCATGGAGAAAAAACAGATTGAAAAAATTTTCAAAATATCTCGATCACATTTTTTGCCTTTATAAATTCGAGACCAAAATACTTGAGTCGTCAAATATAAATTCTACATTTGTGGGACATCCATTAGCTGAAAATATAGAAATCGATATAGACAAAAATCATTATAAAGAGCTACTTAATTTAGATAAGTCCGATGTATGCATTGCATTACTTCCAGGTAGTAGAGACTCTGAGATTAAAAGTCACATAAAAGAATTTTTTTTAATTGCAGAACATTATCAAAATAAAAATAATAGATTGAAGTTTATTTTGAGCTTAACTAAAAATTCAAAAAAATATAATTTTGAATCTCAAATTCAAAAATTAAAAAATATATCAATATCCTATGATGATTCTCAAAGAGTTTTATCAGCTAGTGATTATTCTATTATTACTTCAGGAACTGCCACTTTAGAAGGCGCTCTGTCCAAGACACCGATGATTGTAATTTATAAAACAAATCTTTTAAGCTACTTTATTATGTCTAAATTAATACAAACAAAATTTATTTCTTTACCTAATATTCTATATGGAAAAAATATAGTTAATGAAATATTGCAATCTGATGTTAACAAAGAAAATTTAATCAGAGAGTTAGACAAATTGATGAGTGAAGATAATAGCCAGATGAATTCAAGCTTTAAGTCACTTCATCACTCACTCATAAATAACGACAAATCAAAATTTTTCAATGTTTTGAATTCTATGTAATTTTCTATGAATCTAATTGCAGGCGTAGATGAAGCAGGAAGAGGCTGTATCGCTGGGCCCGTTGTTGCAGCGGCAGTTATTCTTGGAAAAGAAAAAATTCTTGGTTTAGATGATTCTAAAAAGATATCTGATCATAAAAGGATAAAAATATCTGAAGAAATAAAAGTCAAATCAAAATGCTTTTCATTTGGAGTGGTTTCGTCAAAAATCATAGATAAAATCAATATAAAACAGGCTAGCATTTTAGCAATGAAAAGAGCAGTTTCAGGGCTGAAAGTTTTACCAACAGAAATTATAGTAGACGGAATTGATAGTTTTGAAGCTGATTGTCCAGTAAAAGCTCTTGTAAAAGCAGATAATTTAATTCTGGAAGTTATGGCTGCCTCAATTATTGCAAAAGTTTACCGAGATAAATTAATGAGCGATCTTGATGAACAACATCCTGAATTTATCTTTAGTTCTCATAAAGGGTATCCAACAAAAAAACATATAGATGCAATTAATACTTATGGAATAATAAATGAACATAGAAAAACATTTAGACCGGTAAAAAAAATTAATGAATAAATTTTGTCATCTTAGCCTCCATACTGAGTATTCTATTAATGATGGACTTATAAACATGTCAGATTTAGCAAAAAAAACTTCGGAATTAGGATTTGAGTCCGTAGCAATCACGGATAATTCAAATTTATTTGGATTTATAAATTTTTACGAAACCATGAGAAAAAACGGAATTAAACCAATCTGTGGATCGGAAATAATGCTTGAGGGAGAAAATTCAAAGGGTCAGTTAACATTTTTAGCTTGCAACTTACATGGTTATAAAAATTTGATGAAGTTAATTTCTTATGCAAATACAACTGGAAAAAAAAATAAAGAATGTCTAATAAATTTAGATATCTTAAATAAACATAAAGATGGCCTCATTATGTTTACTGGTGGGTTAAATAGTCAAATAGCTAATTCCGTTTTAGCTGATAAATTTGAAATAGCTGAAAAACAAGCCAGATTTTTCCAAAATATCTTTAAAGATAATTTTTTTTTGGAGTTAACTAGAATTGGTTTCGATGATGAGGAGAAATGTAATAAAGCTCTTATAGAAATTTCAAAATCCTCTGATATTCCTTTAATTGCATCCAACAAAGTAAGATTTTTACATCAAGAAGAATTTGAGCCTCATGAAACTAGAGTTAGTATCCAATCAGGATACGTATTAAGCGACCCAAGAAGAAAAAGAGATTATCTAGAGAATCAATATATGAAATCTTTTGATGAGATGCAGCATATCTTTCAAGACATACCTGAGGCATTGGATAACGCTTACGAAGTTTCAAAAAAATGTAATTTAGAAATTAAAACAGGTATTTATGTATTACCAGATTTTGAAACACCGGATGAGCTTACAGAATCTGAATATTTGCGTAAGTTATCTAAAGAAGGGATTCTCGAAAAAACAAAATCTAAATTATTGACAGATTTACCAGACGATTATTTGAATAGATTTAATTATGAATTAGATACCATTGTAAAAATGGGTTACGAAGGGTATTTTTTAATAGTCGCAGATTTTGTCAACTGGGCGAAAAAAAATGACGTACCTGTTGGACCTGGAAGAGGTTCTGGAGCAGGATCACTTATTGCTTATGCTCTTGGTATAACAGGTTTAGATCCTATGAAGTATGATCTTTTATTTGAAAGATTTTTGAATCCAGACAGGATAAGTAATCCAGACTTTGATATAGATTTTTGTAGGGATGGAAGAGAAAGAGTAATTGATTATGTAACTAATAAGTATGGTAAACATGCAGTAGCTCAAATATGTACTTTTGGCACAATGGCAGCAAGGGCCGTAGTGAGAGATGTAGCTCGAGCTCAGGGAAAGTCATATAGCTTAGGAGATAAAATTGCAAAACTTATACCCTTTAGCCCTGAAATGACTCTAGATAGGGCTCTAAAGGAGAATAAAGACTTAAAACAGATTTTGAAATTTGATGAAGATGCTTCAGAAATTTTTGATATGGCTCTTAAATTAGAAGGAACAACAAGAAGTGTCGGCAAGCATGCTGCAGGTGTAGTAATTGCTCCATCTGAAATCAATGATTTTTCTCCCTTATACCTTGATGCAGATTCATTTGATAACGAAGAGTCCCAGAATTATGCTACTCAATATAGTATGGAAGATATAGAAGCGGTTGGTCTTCAAAAATTTGATTTTTTAGGACTAAAAACCTTAACTGTTATAAATAACGCTTTGACCCAAATAAATACTTTTAGAAAATCTATTAATTTGGATGTAATTAATTTAGATGAACTAGAATTAGACGATAAGGGGGTATTTGAATTACTTCAAAATGGTATTACTACGGCAGTATTTCAAATGGAATCAAGAGGAATGAGAGAATATCTAATTAAATTAAAGCCTAATTCATTTGAAGATATTATCGCAATGATTGCCCTATATAGACCAGGTCCGTTAGAGATGAAAATGGTAGATACTTATATAAATAGAAAAAGCGGAAATGAAATTATTGATTATTCAAAAGATAAAGATGTAGAAAAAATTCTTAACAGCACATTTGGGGTGATAGTTTATCAAGAGCAAGTAATGCAATTAGCTCAAGAATTTTCAGGTTTTACTTTAGGACAAGCCGACATTTTGAGAAAAGCTATGGGAAAAAAAATTCCCGAGGTTATGGAAAGTCAGAAAGAAAGTTTTATATTAGGAGCGCAAAAAAATAAAAAAGTAAAAAGAGTAGCTGAGGACTTATGGGATCAAATTGAAACTTTTGCTGGTTACGGATTTAACAAGTCACATTCTGCAGCCTATGCGCTTATTTCATACCAAACAGCTTGGTTAAAGTCTCATTACCCATCCCAATTTATGGCATCTGCTTTATCTTCCGAACTCGATGATACTGATAAAATAAAAATACTTATTGATGATTCAATTTCATTAGGTCTAATCATAAATCCTCCAGATATAAATAAAAGTTTTAAAAACTTTTTATCTTTAGATGAGGAGAATATTTTATTTGGTCTTGGTGCAATTAAAGGAGTAGGAGATTCGGCAATAGAAAATATAGTAGAAGAAAGAAAAAATGGTGACTTCAAAAATTTAAAAGACTTTTGTCTTCGAGTCGATTTATCAAAAGTTGATAAACGATGTTTAGAACCTTTAATAAAAAGTGGAGCAATGGATTGCTTTTCACAAGAAAGATTCAAACTTTTGGACCAAATGGAAGATATACTCAAGCTAGCTAGGCAAGAATCGGAAAATATCGAGAATGGTCAAACAGATATGTTTGGAGTTCAAGAATTCTCTTTAGAAAGAAGCTCAAGATCTGAAAATACTTCATACTCTATTGAAGTGTCAAGATTAGAGTTTGAGTCTTTAGGATATTACCTTCAACATCATCCTGTTGAAGAGAACTTTTGGGAAATTGAACAAATTTCACCAATTAGAATAAAAGATTTGAGTTTGAATAATAGTCATCAAAGATCATGTGGAGTCATAATTTCTCATAATAGAATTCAAACAAGACGTGGAGCTATTGTATTTGCGACTTTAGATGATAATTTAGACAGAATAGAATTAATCATCAACCAAGAAGTTTTAGATGAATCAAATATTTCATTTAATGGAAATGAGATAGTCATAGCTGATGGAGAAGTCATAGAAGAGGAAAAAGATAAAATAAGGCAATTTGGCTTGACAAAAAAGATGAGAGTTACTCAATTACATTCTTTAGAGCAAGCAAGAATTAAATTTGCTAGAAAATTATCAATAAATATATCTGAAAATCAGCCTGAAAAAATCGAGAGATTAATTGAAAATTTGAAAAACTTTTCTAAGGAACCTATGGCTAAAGGTTGTCCTGTTGAAATAAATTATCATACAAAAGATGGAAAAGTTGGAATGGATTTAAAAGAAAACTTTAATATTTCTTTAACAAATGATAATTTTGAAGTCCTGAAAAAGACCTGTGGGGCAAAAAACATTAATTTACAATATTTTCTGAGGCATTGAATGGCTTACACCTATCTTGAATTTGAAAAACCTATTAGTGATCTTGAAAATAAAATTGAGAATCTTGAAACTTCTTCAAAAAACGAAATGGATGTTTCTAAAGAAATTTCAGAATTAAGCACACAAATTGAAATCGTTACTAAAGAAATCTACAGCAAATTAGATATTTGGCAAAAGGTCCAAGTAGCAAGACATCCTCATAGACCTCATTTTTCTGATTATATAAACAATATCTTCACAGATTTTGATGAACTGCATGGCGATAGAACTTTCGGCGACGATAGAGCGATAATTGGTGGTCTTGCAAAATTTAAAAATTCACCCGTTGTGCTTATTGGTCATGAAAAAGGAAAAAGCACTAAAGATAAATTAGATAGAAATTTCGGGATGGCCCAGCCAGAAGGGTACAGAAAGGCAGAGAGGTTAATGAAACTTGCAGAGGATTTTAATTTGCCATTGATAACTTTTATCGACACACCAGGGGCATATCCAGGGATTGAAAGCGAGGAAAGAGGTATGAGCGAAGCTATTGCTAAAAATTTAAGTGTTTTATCGAATTTAAAAACAAAAATAATTGTTATTATAACTGGTGAAGGAGGATCTGGAGGAGCGCTTGCAATAGGGGTAGGTGACCATATTTGCATGTTGGAGTATTCGATTTACGCTGTGGCTTCTCCTGAAGCTTGTGCATCAATTGTTTGGAGAGATAAATCAAAAGCTAATGAAGCTGCTCAAGCAATGAAGGTCGATGCGGATAGCTTAAAAAAATTTGGCCTTATAGATGAAGTAATCTCTGAACCCTTAGGAGGCGCGCATAGAGATTTAGGCGGAGCTTGTAACTTAATATCAAATTCTATTGAAAAAAACTTAATTCAATTAAATAATCAAGACATAAAAGAAATTTTAAAAAAAAGATATGAAAAAATTATGTCTTATGGATTGGTTTAATAATTGATTGATACTTTATCATTGATAACACCTCATCTAAGAAGAAATGAAAACTTCTTCGTTGCTTATAGCGGAGGAGTCGACTCAACGGTTTTATTGAAAGAAGTTGGCGAGGCTTCAAAAAAAATTAAATGCAATGTAACTGCAATTCATATTAACCATGGATATTCAAAATTTTCAGATAAATGGGAGGAGCATTGTGAAAATTTTTGTAGTGAAAACGATTATCCTTTAAAAAGATTCTCTTTAAATTATTCTGAAATTGAAGGGGCGAGCTTAGAATCTGTTATGAGAGAGAGGAGATATGAAATCTTTCAAAGTTTGATTGGAAAAAATGAGACTTTATTCATGGGGCATCATTTAGATGATCAAATCGAAACGCTCTTTTTTAGAATTTTAAGAGGATCAGGTTTGAAAGGATCTTTATCTATTCCCTTTAAAAGAAATTTAGGAAAAGGATTATTGGTGAGGCCTTTTTTAAACTTGCCCAAAAAAGAGATCTATGAAATTGCTATGCGAAAGAAATTAAAATTCATTGAGGATGAATCAAATAAAGATATCAAATTTGACAGAAACTTTTTACGCAGTGAGGTTATAGATAAAATATCTGAAAGATGGCCAAATTACAGAAAAAGCTTATCTAAATATATTGAAAATCAGAAATCCTCTTATGAATTTTTGAAAGAAATTACAAATATTGAACTAAAAAAAATACTTAATGGCAAAAGTATAGATATAAATAAATTAAACAAATATGACTCCAAATATCAAAAAATATTAATTCTCCAATGGTTAGAAATGAATAATTGCAATTTGCCCAGCTCTTCAGCACTGGATGAATTAACCAAATTTTTTGTAAACTCAGAAAAAACTAAAGAACCTAAGTTTATATGGGGCTCAAAAGAAAAAGGCAACTATATTTGCTTAAAGGTAAAAAAAGGAATAATTTCGATAGAAACTAACCTATAGATTTGTTAATTCCACTGACTATGGCTTCGAAAGAAGCTGCAACCGTATTAGAGCTAATTCCTATACCCCAAAAAGCTTTTTCATTGATTTGTATTTCTATGTAGGCTGCAGCTGAAGCATCAGCTCCAGAAGATATTGCATGTTGATGATAATCTGAAATTTTTAAAGAAGAATTAAGTAAATCACTCAAGGCATTTATACACGCGTCTATAGGTCCGTTTCCTTCACCCTTCACTTCTACTTCTTGACCGTTGAGAAGTAATTTTAAATTAAGAGTATCGGAATGGTCTTTATCTGGCGAATTATCAGAATTTATATTATGGCCAATATATTTTAAGCTAGATCCTACATTGACATAATTTTTTTTAAATTCTTTCCAAATCTCATCTACTTCAATTTCCTTTCCACTTTCGTCTGTTATTTGTTGAATTACATTTGAAAAATCTATTTGAAGCCTTCTTGGAAGAGATAATCCATGATCTTTTTCTAATAAGTAAGCTACTCCTCCTTTTCCTGACTGACTATTAATTCTTATTACTGCTTCGTAAGTCCTTCCAACATCTGCAGGATCTATTGGTAAATAAGGAACCGCCCATTTAGGATCATTTGATTCTCTCATTGCATCAAAACCTTTTTTAATGGCATCTTGGTGAGACCCGGAAAAGGCGGTAAATACAAGATCTCCAGCATATGGGTGACGCGGATGAACAGGTAGTTGGTTACAGTATTCAACTTCTCTCATGACCTTATTAATATCCGAAAAGTCTAGTTTTGGATCTATACCTTGAGTTAATTGATTTAAAGCAAGAGAAACAATATCAACATTTCCTGTTCTTTCACCATTTCCAAACAAGGTACCTTCAATTCTATCTGCTCCTGCCATTAAGCCCAGTTCTGCTGCTGCTACAGCAGTTCCTCTATCGTTATGGGGATGAAGACTTAATATTGTGTTTTCTCTTTTTTTAAGATTTTCTGACATCCATTCTATTTGGTCTGCATAAATATTTGGAGTAGATAGTTCTACAGTAGCAGGCAAGTTCATGATAGTTTTGATTTTTTTTGTTGGCTCCCAAATTTCGTTTACTTCATTGCATACTTCCAAGGCGTATTCTAATTCAGTTCCTGTAAAGCTTTCTGGGCTATATTGAAACTGCCAATTAACATTTTTCATTTGAGAAGAAAGATTTTTAACTAATTCAGCCCCATCCGTAGCAATTTTAGTTATACCTTTTTTATCTTTATTAAAAACAACTTTTCTTTGAAGAGTTGAGGTTGAATTATAAAGATGAATAATTACATTTTTACAATCAGCTACAGATTCAAAAGTTCTTTTTATAAGATGTTCTCTTGCTTGTGTAAGCACTTGAACTTGAACATCATCCGGTATTAATCTTTTACTAACCAGTTCTTTTACAAAATTAAATTCAGTATCTGATGCTGAAGGAAAGCCTATTTCTATTTGTTTAAAACCTAATTCTACAAGCATTGAAAAAAACCTAACTTTTTTTTCAATACCCATAGGTTCGATTAATGCTTGATTTCCATCTCTGAGATCTACGCTACACCAAATTGGAGGGTTTATGATTTGGTTCTCAGGCCATTTCCTTTTTTTTAATTTTACTTTTTTAAAAGCAGAATATTTCGAAGCTGAACTATTAATAATTTCTTTCAATTTTCTTTTTTGTTTTGGATTAAAATATTATATAGGATTAATTAAATGAAATTTGGTGAGTATATCTTAGAGGAATTAAGTTTTAATAAATGGAAATTAAAAAGTGGTTTCGAATTTAAAAAAAATAAAGTTGTAAAAATAAAAGTTAAAAACTTTAGCCCAGAAGAAATATCTTTTTTATTTTCTTTATCCATGGCTTTTGGACTCAATTTTCAAGAAAAAGATTCAGTCGAAATTCTAAATTTTTTCACAGAAAAAAAAATTATAAAACCACATGGGCTAGATGATTTTATTTCAAACTCAAAAAAAAGAAAAAATGCCTGGAAAAAGAAAAATTAAATTTAGATCTTTAGAATTTAAAGATTTAGACAAAGTTATGGAAATAGAAACACTTTCTAATCCAACACCTTGGTCTATAGGCAGTTTTATTGATTGCATAAACTCAAGTTATCAAAATATTGTTATCTTAAGAGACAACCTTTTAGTTGGATTTTGTATCTCTACAGTTAACTTTACGGAATCTCATCTTTTAAATATATCTATTCATCCTGATCATAGATCTAAAGGATTGGGACAAGTTCTCCTAGAAGAATCAGAAAGAGAATTAAACAAAAAGGGTGTTTCAGATATATTTTTAGAGGTTAGAAATAGTAATATAGGCGCTATAAATTTTTATAAAAAAAATAATTATAGCCATGTTGGCAAAAGGAAAAATTATTATAGATTGTCTGATGGGAGAGAAGACGGACTTATCTTCACAAAACATATGCATTTGTCATCTTTTGCGAGCATCTCAAGATTTTCAATTTTCTTTTTAAGAAAAATAATTAGTTTCGATAGGGGGTAAAAAAATGGAATTTAGAAAATTAGGTAATACTGATATTGATGTTAGTTTAATTTGCCTTGGCACTATGACATGGGGGCAACAAAATACAGAAGAAGAGGGCTTTGAGCAAATGGATTATGCTGTAGATCAAGGTATAAATTTTTTCGATACAGCTGAACTTTATTCCATACCGCCTATGGCGGAAACACAAGGAAGCACAGAAAAAATAATTGGGAATTGGTTCAAAAAAAGTGGTTTAAGAAAAGATATCATCCTTGCAACTAAAGTAGCTGGAAGAAGCGGAATGAAATGGTTTAGGGGAGGAGAAACGAGATTAAATAAAAAAAATATTGAAGTAGCGATTGAAGGAAGTTTAAAAAGACTACAAACTGATTATATTGATTTGTATCAATTGCATTGGCCTGATAGAGCGCTAAATATTTTCGGAGGCGGTCTCGGTTTATATAAACATTATGATCTTGAATCAATTCCTATAGAAGAAACTTTGGAAGTTTTGAACCAAATAGTCGCTACAGGAAAGGTGAGACACATTGGATTATCAAATGAAACTCCATGGGGATTATCAGAATTCTTGAATATTTCTGACAAAAAATCTTTTCCTAGGGTCCAGTCTGTTCAAAATGCTTACAATCTTCTTAATAGAAATTATGAAACAGGAATGTCGGAATTTTTTCATCGTAGTGATGTAGGACTGCTTGCATATTCTCCTCTTGCTCAAGGTTATTTATCTGGAAAATATTTAGACGGAAATTTGCCAGAAGGTTCAAGAACTAAATTATTTGGAAGGGGTCAAAGATATGAGACTCCAAGCGCTGAATCAGCTATAAAAAAATATGTTAATTTGGCAAAGCAATCTAATTTAGACCCTTCACTTATGGCAAATGCATTTGTAAATTCAAGAGATTTTGTTACCTCAAATATTATTGGAGCTACAACAATGCCTCAATTGAAATTAGCAATAGAAAGTGAAAAAACAAAGTTATCAGAGGATGTGTTAACAGAATTAGACAAAATCCATTCTGAATGCCCAAATCCCTGCCCATAAAAATCAACAAATAAGATTGATGAATGATCTTTACACTAAAAAGTGTGAAAAATTTTCAGATGTTACTAATGAAAATTTTGAAATAATTAAAAACCTACGAACAGAAAGTCAGGGTGATAAAGTTTATGACGACGAAACAATTGATTTAGATAGTTTTCATTTAACTATTTATTTAAATGGAGAGTTAATCGCTTATTCAAGATTATACCCAAATTCAAATAATAACGTATCTCTTCAAAGGTTTTCTGTTTCTAGAAAACACAGAAATAAGGGGGTTTCAAAAATTTTAATGGAATTTATTTTCCAAATTTTTTGTGAAAAATTTAATAATGCTTCTTTGATTTTAACCTCAAGAATTAACACTAAAGTTTTTTACCAAAAATACGGATTTATCGTCTATAAAACTTTGATTGAACAAGAAAAAGAAAGATTTTATATGAAAAAAAAAATTAAATAATTTTAATTTCATTAGCTTGTGGGCCTTTCATGCTCGAAACAACTTTATAACTCACCCTAGTATTTTCTTTTAAATTTTTTCTATCTTTCACGTCGACTGAAGCAAAGTGGATAAAAAGATCTCCACCTTTATCTCTTTCAAGGAATCCATAGCCTTTACTTGGATCAAACCATTTAATTGTTCCTTTTTCTCTTCTCAGTCTATATTTGATCTGTCTTCCATAGACTATAATCATGCTTGATATATAGGTAGAGAAGAAAATAAAAAGGAAAATTCTGAGAAAAGCCTCTTGATACAAAAAATTGTAAAGTCCTGCTGCTGAAAGGCTTACTATGATTCCAGCTGTAGCACCTCTTAACCACATAATTAAATTATACTTCTTTTAATACTTTAAGATGTTTTTTCGTTTCAGAAATTTTAGTTTTTATTTCCTTCAATTGAGTTTTTCTTTCTTTAATTAACAATTTTGGAGCATTATTTAAAAACTTTTCATTTCCTAATTGATCTTGTAATAAGACCAAACTCTTATTTAATTTGTTTAAGCTCTCGGAATTTCTAGTTATTTCTAAGTTGGGGTTAATCAAGCCTTTTAAGGGAATAAATATTTTATCTCCAGGAACCAAAATAATTGAAGAAGGAGGGGGATTGGAGGCATAAGCTATATTACTTACTCCACACAATTGCTCTAAATATACTTTATAGATTTCTAGAATTTTAAAATTTTTATTTCTTTTATCCATTATTAATTCAATTTCTATTTTTGGAGACAACTTCATCTCAGATCTAAAATTTCTTATCCCCACTATCGTAGATTTAATAAGATTAATATCGTCAAAGTTTTTCTTAGAACCTTTAGTCTTGGGAAATTTTCTTAATGAGATGCTTTTAACTTTAAGCTTGTGATATTTTTTAAGCTGTTGCCATATTTCCTCTGTAACAAAAGGGATAATGGGGTGTAAGGCAATTAGAATTGATTCAAGAGTATTTACCAGTGAAGTCAATATTTGACTTTTTTCTATCTTGGACAGGGATTTATTTTGTAACCTTACTTTGCAGAATTCTATATACCAATCACAATATTTTTCCCAAACAAACTCATAAATAACTTGAGTTGCTAAATCAAATCTATAATTTTCAATATGTGTGGTATAACTATTCAATGTTTTATCAAGTTCTTTTTGAATCCATATATCTTCCATAGATTTAGAGGAATTTTTAGAAAGATTTTTTTGATCACATTGCAGCAATATAAATCTCGAAGCGTTCCATAACTTATTACAAAAATTTCTATAGCCCTCTACTCTTTTTAAATCAAAATTTAAATCTCTACTTCCAGAAGCGAGAGAGCAAAAAGTGAATCTTATTGCATCTGTTCCATAAGATGGGATACCGTTAGGGTAATCCTTTGAAGTTCTAGCTACTATTTTCTGTCTTTGATTAGGATTAATTAAGTTAGTAGTTCTTTTATTTATTAAATCCTTAAGATTTATTCCGTCGATGATATCTATTGGATCTAAAATATTACCTTTAGATTTAGACATTTTCTCGCCCTCGCTGTCTCTAACTAGTCCGTGTATATATACTTCCTTAAAAGGAACTTCCTTCAGAAATTTCTGAGAAATCATAATCATTCTTGCAACCCAAAAGAAAATTATGTCGAATCCAGTAACTAAAACAGAGGAAGGATGAAATTTTTTTAAGTGTTTTGTTTTTTTTGGCCATCCTAAAGTTACAAAGGTCCATAGTTGAGAAGAAAACCATGTGTCCAAGACATCAGTATCTTGTTCTAATTTGATTGAATTATTAAGTTTATATTTAGTTCTAACTTTTTTCTCGGAAGCTCCTACATAGACCTTGCCTTTATCATCATACCAAGCAGGAATTCTGTGTCCCCACCATAATTGACGCGAAATACACCAATCTCTTATATCTTTCATCCATGAAAAATAAGTTTTCTCCCAATTGCTTGGTATAAACTTAATTTTTTTATCTCTGACCAGTTTAATTGCTTCTTTGGAAAGGTTCTTAGACTTTAGATACCATTGTTTCGTCAGCATTGGTTCTAAAATTTCTCCAGTCCTTTCACTTCTTGGAACATTATGTCTATGATCTAATTCTTTAACCAGTGCGCCAATGTTTTTTAAATCAGTAAGTAAGATCTTTCTAGCCTCAATTGGGGTGAGATTTTGATACTTTTTTGGAACATTTTTATTCAATAATCCATTTTTATCTAAAATATTTACCATAGGAAGCTGATGTCTTTTACCTATTTCAAAATCGTTAAAATCGTGGGCAGGAGTAATTTTTAGACAGCCTGTTCCAAAATCTTTATCAACATAATTGTCGCTAATAATTTTTATGGACTTACCTGAAATAGGAATTTCAAAGGTTTCCCCTATAAGATCTATATATCTTTTATCGTTTGGATTCACAGCTATCGCTACATCGCCGAACATAGTTTCAGGTCTTGTAGTGGCAACTACAATTGATCTTTCTTTGTTTTTATAAGTAATATGCCAGATCTTGGCATTTTCTTCTTCAGATAAAACCTCTAGATCAGAGATAGCAGTTTTAAGACTTACATCCCAATTTACAAGCCTATAGCCTCTGTAAATTAGCCCTTCATCGTAAAGAGAACAGAACACTTCGGTGACGGCTTCGCTAAAATCATCATCCATAGTAAATTTTTCTCTATTCCAATCTAACGATGCCCCCAATCGTTTAAGTTGAGAAGAAATTATGTTGCCTGATTTCGATTTCCATTTCCAAACTTCTTTTTCGAATCTACTTCTACCTATTTTTTCCCTAGATAAACCCTTTTGTTCAAGGTTTCTCTCCACAACTAGTTGTGTCGCTATGCCGGCATGATCTATTCCAGGTTGCCATAGTACTTCGAAGCCTTTTAATCTTTTATACCTCGACAAAACATCCATTAATGTATTTTGAAACCCATGTCCCATGTGAAGACTGCCTGTGACATTTGGAGGAGGGATCATAATGCTATAAGTTTTTTTATTAGATGAAACTTTTGGACTAAATAGATTATTTTTTTCCCAAAATGAGTACCATTTTTTTTCTATTTGTTTTGGTTCAAAGACTTTTTTCATTTTCTTCTACAAAATCGGGTTTTAATCCATCACCTAAACATTTTTTATAGCTTTCTCTAGCAATATTTTGAAAGTTAGAATTGTCTGTTATCACAATCTGATAAGTTTTTTTAAAATCACTATAGTTAGATGGAATTTGAGGATTTAAATTTATTAGATAGTAAAAACTAATTTCATTCTTTAAGCCGGGGTAAGAAATAAGAACTTCACAATCCTGAGAATCTCTATCAGTTAATATTTTGTGAGGAAGATATATTTGTTCAGGATAGCCCCACATCCTTTCATCCAAAATGGAAGCTTGTTTGGCATCACTACATCTAATATTAATTTTTTTAGAATCACCTTCTAAAAGACTCTCATATGCTATTTTTCCTGTCAATTCACAAACAAAGTCAATAGCTCTTTCTTCAGTATTGCCAGCTTTTAAGAAGCTTACGGTACTCATGAATTTACTTTCTTGATAATAGATATTCCGTCAATAATGGAACGGGTCTGCCGCTAGATGTTTTACCTACTTTCCCTCCATAGGCTGTTCCAGCAATATCTAGATGAGCCCATTTATAAGATTTTGTAAATCTTGATAAAAAACAGGCTGCTGTTATAGTCCCAGCCCTGCCTCCAATATTAGCAATATCAGCATATTTACTATTTAAGTCACTTTGATATTCGTCCCATAAAGGCAATTGCCAAGCTTTATCGCAGCTAGAGTATCCACTTTTCATAATACTTTCTGCTAAACCCTGGTCGTTTGATAATAAACCAGTCGCCTGATGACCAAGGGCAATTACACAAGCACCCGTGAGGGTAGCAATATCAATTACACTTGCAGGCTTGTATCTTTCAACGTAAGTCAAAGCATCGCAAAGAACCAGTCTCCCTTCAGCATCAGTATTTAAGATTTCCACAGTTTGACCAGATAAGGTGTTTACGACGTCACCAGGTTTGGTAGCTGTGCTGCTTGGCATATTTTCTGCAGAAGCAACAATACCGAATATATTCAATTTGGGTTTAATTTCTCCAATTGCTCTCATAGTTCCAAAAACGCTTGCAGAACCAGACATATCGTATTTCATTTCATCCATATTTGGGCTAGGTTTAATGCTTATGCCCCCCGTATCGAAAGTAATTCCTTTCCCCACAATAATATGAGGTTTAGATTTTTTATCTCCTCCTGAATACTCCATAATAATGAATTTAGATTCTTGTGCACTTCCATTACCTACTGAAAGCAAACAATCCATGCCTAGTTTTTTCATTTCTTTTTCACCTAAAACTTTTGTTTTAATAGATGGATATCGTTTAGCTAATAATTTAGCTTGATTAGCAAGATAAGTTGGAGTGCATATATTTGCAGGTGTGTTGGCTAGATTTTTTGAAGTATTCATGCCGGAACCAATTATTTGGCCGACTTTTATTGCAGAAACTAATTTTTGTTTAGATTCTTTACCTTCTAAATTTAAAAAATTAACTTTTTTTAATTTATTTTTTGGCTGATCTTTTTTTCCATCAAAAAAATATTGATAACATCCTGACTCAAGGTCTCTAGCTAAAATTTTATAAACCCAAGAGGAACTATTAGTTTTAACTTTAATTTCAGGTAGAAAAATGTCTATAATTTTTGAATTAGCAGAAATACTTATTTTAGATATTGCATTGCTCAAAGAAGAAAATTCATCTTCATTAAGCTCTTTGTTCTTTTTTCCTAATCCCACAAAAAAGACTTTACTTGCTTGGAAACCATTTAATTCAGGCAGATACAATTGATTGCCTAATTTTCCAGTTAATTCCTGTCTTTTTATTAATTTTCTTAAGGATCCTGATGAAGCAGTATCAAGAATTTTCGTTATATCATTTAGGTTTTTATCTTCATAAATTCCGATTAGTAAACATTCAGATTTAAGGCTATTTAAAGAATCAATTTTTTTTAAATATGATGTGATAGAAATTAATTTTTTCATTTTTGCTCCAAACTATTTTTGTTAGATAATATCTAATGATTATTGAAAAACTATTATGCCAAAAATAATATCTTTTTATATATTTAACCAACTGTTAAAAACGTTGCTTATAACCTTTTTTATTTTATTTGGCATTTTGTTTTTCAATGAGTCTATCGGTTTTTTAGAGAAAGCTGCAAATGGAGAATTGTACCCAAGTTTAGTTAGCTTAGTATTGATATACTCCATACCTTCAATTTTAGAAGTTGTTATTCCAACATCTATTTTTATAGGCACTTTAATTTCAATTTATAATCTAAAGAAAACCAATGAAATTACTTTTGCAAATCAAGCTGGAATAAATCATTCTAAAATAATTTATTTATGCTTGATTCCATCTTTAATTTTTTCCATTTTTTTAATTATTAATTCTTTCTTTATTTCTCCTACTTCAAACCAACGTTTAAGCTTTCTCTCTAATTCTCAGTCTTTTGCAGATAATTTTAAGCTTATGGGAGAAGGCAAGATCAATAAAATTGATGAACTAAATGGTATTTTTTATGCAGAGGGAGCTTCGGATTTAGGATTCCAAAATATATTTGCAAAAATTGAATCTGAAGATTTAGAGTACATCCTCAATTCATCTGAGGTTTCTGCCAGCTCTTCAGATCAGAACTATAACCAAATTACATTTAAGAAAGGTGAGCTTTTCATTCCTTTAGATAACAATAATATATTTTTAGATTATAGAAACCTTTTTTTTCTTTTCCCTAAAAAGTCAGTTTCTTCAAATGAAAATATAAAAACCAAAAATTGGTTTGAACTTATAGATAGCGCAAATGAAGAGATTTATCTTGCGGAAATCCTTGAAAGATTTTCCTTAAGTCTAATGTTGATTATTTCAGTATTAATTGCAGTTCCTTTAAGTTTAAGGATGTTTGAGAATGGAAGATTCTTGCTAATTTTTTCTGGCTTGATAATTTTTTTGTCTTATTACGGACTGGTGGTTGGAAAAAAAGTGTTCGTTGAACAAGGAATTTTTGATCCTATACAAATTTTTGTCATCACTCATTGTTTGTATTTTGCGTTAGCATTATTTCTAATAGGTTTGGATAATTTTAAAATAGAGCCAAATTCATTAATTTCTACAAAGTATTCAAATAAATGGTTTGCTCAAGTTTTCTTTCTTTTAATGCTTTTAATTATTTTCTTAAATTTTTTATTTTTCTAGGAGTTTAATTTGAAATTTTTTATAGGAGACACTATAGATAGAATTTTCTTTATCGAGTCTTTTAAGATTCTTTTTTTTGTATCTTTTTTAATATTTTCTCTAGATTTACTATTGAATTTTGTAAAAGAAATGGAGGACTTGAATAAAGATTATTCTTTTTCTGAAGCTTTAAGTTATATTTTTTTTATATCGTTAGGTAGATTATGCGAAATTCTTCCTTTATGTGCAGTAATTTCTGCAATATTAGCATTTGGATTTCTCAGCGACTCAGGGGAATTGATTGCCGCTCAAATTTTAGGAAAGTCTTTAATGTTAAGTGTTTTGAATATTTTAAAACCAATTGTTCTAATATTGGTTTTAACTCTAATAAGTTTTGAATACGTTACACCAGAACTTGAGAGATTTGCCAAAGGTGTAAAATATAAAAATCAAGAATTCACAAATAAAACAGAATGGCTGCAAAAAAACAATATTCTTGCAAATTATTCTGTTGGAGACAGATTTGGATCAAACTTAAAGCTATACGTCTTAGGCGAAGAACGAAAATTAGATTCCATTGTCGAAGCTAAATCTTTTGAAATTCAAGAAAAAAAATGGAAGTTGAATCAAGCGTTTGATTCAATAACAAAAAAAGAATTTGAAGAATATTATTGGTATGAAGCTCCAAATGTTGGATTAAATGAGAACTTAGGAATCAAAGAGCTCCCTTTGTCACATGTATATAAAATTTTGAGTCAAACTGGACCTGAAAGAGAGAAGAAAAAAATTTCTTATGAATTTTGGAAAAAATTATTGGAACCTTTATCAGCAATTTCAATTATTTTGTTATCAATTGCACTATCAATATCTTTGTTTGCAAGAAATAAAAATTTAGAAAGGGTTCTTTTTGGCGCTTTAATGGCTTTTGGATTTAATTTAGTTTTAAAAATATTTGGTAATGTCGCAATCATAAATAACATTTCGCCTTCTCTCGCCATATTGATTCCTTCATTGTTAGTTGGATATATTGGTTTAAAAATTTTAAAAACCTAATTTGTCTTCACTACTTTTGTCTTAGACAAAACATCATTTAAAGATTTTTTTTCTTTATTGAAGAAAATGTACAAATAATTTATTCCAAAAAGTGAGTTAAAAATCAAACCATAAAAACTTCTAGCTAAAAGTGTTTTAATTGAAAGAAGCTTACCAGATTCGTGGACTACTTTTATCTTCCAAACTTGCATGCCCAGAGTTTGTCCGTTATTTACTTTCCAAAAATATGTGAAAAATACGGTTCCTATAAAAATGTAAGTTATCTGAAGAAAAAAGATTTCAAGTGGAGCTTCGAAAGTTTTATCAAATAAGAATGTTATCAATAGAAGAAAACAAACGATTATTCCAATTACTAACAAAGAGTCGTAAAACAACGCTAAAATTCTTCTAAAAAAGCCAGCTGTAATAAATTCATTTAATTTTCTAGATTCTTCAATTGTCATGAAGTTCTTGATTAAGTTTATTTACGCTTTGGTTTTTTTTGCATTGAATAGCACCCGTTAAAGAATTTCTCAAAAATAAAAGATCAGATACATTAGATAATTCTTTTGCTTTGGAAGTTTTAATGACTTTTCCTTTATCATCTAATATTTCTACCTTAGCTCCACTGGTAAGGTAAAGTCCTGCCTCGAGAGTACATCGATCTCCTAAAGGAATGCCTAATCCAGAGTTTGCTCCTAAAAGACAGTTTTTTCCAATAGAGATTTTAATATTATTTCCTCCAGAAAGAGTTCCCATTGTAGAAGCTCCGCCACCAATGTCAGTATTCTCATCAACTATTACTCCTTGGGAAATTCTACCTTCTACCATTGCTTCACCAAGTGTACCCGCATTGAAGTTTATAAATCCTTCATGCATTACTGTAGTTCCAGGTCCCAGATGTGCTCCTAATCTTACTCTGCTAGTATCAGCAACTCTTATATCATTGAGAGCAACATAATCCGTTAAAGAAGGAAATTTATCTAATGAAAAAATTTTAATTATTTTTTTATTAATTCTAGATTCATATAATACTTCTGATAACTCATTTGTATCTATGGGCCCTATAGACGTCCAAGCAACATTAGGAAGAATCCCAAAAATTCCTTCCAAATTTGTTTGATTAGGTTTAACAAGTCTTAATGAGATTAGATGCAATTTTAAATAAGCCTCGGGAACATTTGAGGGAGGAATATCATCAGAAATTTTCACCAATTCATGACTTTCAATTTTTTCTATATCTTTATCTGAATCATAAATATTTTTTGGATGGAAATACATATCTAAGTATTCTCCTTTCTTGTTTTTATTTCCTATTCCAAGGCCGGTCCAATTATTACTCATAATTACTACAAGATGTCTGCAATTTTATCTAAAGCTTCTTTGATTATTTTATTATCATGTACTAAGGCAATTCTTACATAGTTTTCCGCAGGATTCTTTCCATTTTTTGAAACAGCAAGATATTTGCCTGGAAGCGAAATAATATTTTTTTCTTTAAAGAGCGTTTTTGAAAATTTTTCTCCGTTAGGAGTTTTTAGCCACATATAAAATGCACCATCAGGTGCTTTATAATTTAGAATTTTATCTGCAAGATAAAAGTTTTTATTGTAAAACCTTCTATTATCTTCAACAATTTCTTCATCAGACCATGCCGTAGCACTAGCTATTTGAATCGGAAGAGGAATACTCACTCCATGGAAAGATCTATATTTTTTAAAATTATTAATAAGTTTTTTATCTCCACAAATCATCCCAGATCTAAAACCAGGTAAATTTGATCTTTTTGATAAACTATGAAGAGAAACGATATTTTTAAAATTTCCAAATTCCTTATATGAGGTTTCTATAAAACTATGAGGCTTTGATTCGCGATAAATGTCAATGTAACATTCATCACTAACAATATAGAATTCATATTTCCTAGAGAGTTTTATTATTTTTCTGATTTCGTCTTTTTTCATAACATTTCCAGTAGGATTAGAAGGCGAACAAGCAACAAATATTTGACATTTTTTCCAAACATCTTCTTTTACTGAATCTAGATCAAGAGAAAAATTATTATCTTCATTTAAGTTTATTTGTTTAGAAATTCCTCCAGCAAGGAGTGCTGCTCCCCCATAAATTTGGTAGAAAGGGTTAGGCATTAACACGAAAGGTTTTGCGGATTTAATTTTCTTATTAAATAGCGATTGAATGACTGAGAAAGTTCCTTCCCGAGTACCTCCAAGATTTAGGATATTGTCGTTTGAGACTTCTTTTATATTGAATCTTTTTTTTAAGTAACCTTTGTAGGAAGAGTTGAGAGCATTCATACTTCCCAGAGGAGGGTACTGGGAAAATAGCTCTTTATTTTTGGCAAGAATTTTAAGCACTTCTCTGCTTGCTCTTTTTTTTGGCTCACCAATTGATAAATTTATTAGATCATTATCCTTTTTATTTGGATTAACTGAGGAAAGCAATCTTCTTAACTTATCAAATGGATAAGATTCTATTTCGTTAATAAGATGATTCATTCTATAGTTTCTTCTTGTCTTAGGGTTAAAACTTCATAACCTGACTCAGTTACTAAAATGGTATGCTCCCATTGAGCGGAAAGACGTCCATCTATTGTTTCAACAGTCCAGCCATCACTTTTTGATAATTTAGTCTTGTGGCTTCCAATATTTATCATTGGTTCAATCGTAAAGCACATTCCTTCTTGCAGTGACAGGCCAGTATTGGGTATACCATAATGAAGCACCTGAGGGTCTTCATGAAATACTCGGCCAATGCCATGGCCACAATAATCTCTTACAACAGAGTAGTGATTTTTTTCAGCAATGGATTGAATTTTATGTCCAATATCTCCTAGCCTAGCTCCAGGTTTCACAATTTTTATTGCTTCATACATACACTGCTGAGTGACATCTATTAATCTTCTTGCATGAGGCTTTTCAGAACCAACCATAAACATTTTGCTCGTATCTCCATGAAAACCATCTTTAATCACAGTAACGTCAATATTTAAAATATCTCCATCTTTTAGAATTTTAGATTCACTTGGAATTCCATGGCACACAACTTGATTTATAGAAGTACAGATAGACTTAGGAAAGCCTTTATAGTTTAAAGGAGCAGGAATACATCCAAGATCTTCTGTTATGTACTCATGACAAATTCTATCCAATTCTCCAGTAGAAATCCCAGGCTTTACGAATTCACCAATCATTTCAAGAGTCTTAGAGGCAAGCTTGCCCGCAAACTTCATTTTTTTTATTTCTTCAGAATTTTTTATCATTTTCTTTTGATATATCCATGGACTAAACGACTTTAATTCATTATAGTCATTTTTTAATGCAATCGGCATTAGTTGTTATTATCGCGATACTAAGATTTGTTTCTTTGTCGCGATTTTTTTTAATTTTTAGCTTTGAAAAATAACCAAATTAAATTCGGTAAACTTACTTTAAAAACAGGTCATACTTTTTTTGGAGAAATCTTTGGTGCAACTGACCCTCAAGTTGGCGAAATCATTTTTAATACCTCAATGTCTGGCTATCAAGAGGTAATCACCGATTTATCTTATACAGATCAAATTGTCTGTTTTACTTATCCTCACATAGGGAATGTAGGAACTAATGATCAAGATTTAGAATCTTTTTCTGGAGGATGTAAAGGGATTGTAATTAGAGAGACAACAAAAATTACAAGCAACTGGAGAAATAATGAAGAATTGTCTTTATTCCTTGAAAAAAAAGGTATAACAGGGTTATCCGGAATAGACACAAGACAGCTCACTAGAATTTTAAGAGAACAAGGTTCTCAACCTGCAGTTATTTCATTAAAGGATTGTTCAGAAAAAAAAATAGAATCTTTATTTAATTCCTTTGGCGATTTAAAGGGGAAAGATCTAGCTCAAAAAGTCTCATGCAGTGAAAACTATATCTGGAGCGAAGGCTCAATAAATTCAAAATCAGATCCAAAAAAAATATTTAAAGTTGTGGCTTTCGATTTTGGTGTAAAACACAATATCTTAAGGCTGCTAGTAGACAGGGGTTGCGAAGTGAACGTAGTTCCCGCAAGAACCTCTGCAGAGGAAGTTTTAAAAATGAATCCAGATGGGGTCTTTCTTTCTAACGGACCAGGTGATCCAGATCCTTGTGATTATGCAATAAATGCCATAAGAAAAATCTTAGATACGAATATCCCTATTTTTGGGATTTGTTTAGGACATCAGTTACTAGGTTTAGCCCTTGGACTTAAAACAGAAAAAATGAAATTTGGACATCACGGAGCAAATCATCCTGTTAAAGATTTAATAAGCAATGAAGTTTTTATTACTAGTCAGAATCACGGATTTACTATAAGCGAAAGTAGTATCAAAAATAACAATAATGTAATGGTTACTCACAGATCTCTTTTTGATAACACGATTCAAGGAATATCCTTTGCAGATGACAGAGTATTTAGCTTTCAAGGTCATCCAGAAGCGAGTCCGGGGCCTCAAGATATCAGAAGTCTATTTGATAAATTTATAAACAACATGTCTAAGTAAGAAAAAATGCCTAAAAGAAAAGACTTAAACTCGATACTCATTATAGGCGCTGGCCCAATTGTAATAGGACAAGCATGTGAATTTGATTATTCAGGAGTTCAAGCTTGCAAAGCTTTAAGAGAGGAGGGCTACAAGGTAATTTTAGTTAATTCTAACCCTGCAACGATTATGACAGATCCCGAGTTAGCAGATGCTACTTATATAGAACCAATAAATTGGAAGTCTCTTAAGAAAATAATTGCTCAAGAAAGACCAGACGCCATTTTACCTACCATGGGTGGCCAAACCGGCTTGAATGCTGCTTTGGATTTAAACAAACATGGAGTTTTAAAAGAGTTTGACGTCGAATTAATAGGTGCTACGAAGGAGGCAATTGACAAAGCAGAGGATAGGGAATTATTTGCAGAGTGTATGAGAAAAATTGGTCTAGATACTCCTAAAGCTGGGTTAGCTCATAACATTTCAGAAGCTAAAAAGATCTTAGAACTTGTTGGATTTCCTTGCATTATCCGACCAAATTTTACAATGGGAGGCTCAGGTAGCGGAATTGCTTATAATCCTGAGGAATTCGAAGAAATTTGTGAAAGGGGTTTAGATCTATCACCAACCACCGAACTTTATATTGATCAGTACCTCTCTGGCTGGAAAGAATACGAAATGGAGGTAGTAAGAGATAAGGCAGACAATTGTATTATTATTTGCAGCATTGAAAATTTTGATCCTATGGGAGTTCACACGGGAGATTCAATAACCGTAGCTCCTGCTCAGACATTGACAGATAAGGAATATCAAAAAATGAGAAATGCATCCATGGCAATTCTTAGAGAAATTGGGGTTGAGACTGGAGGTTCAAATGTACAATTTTCAATTAACCCCGAAAACGGAGACATGGTGGTTATTGAAATGAATCCTAGAGTATCAAGATCATCAGCATTAGCTTCTAAAGCGACAGGATTTCCGATTGCTAAAATTGCAGCAAAATTAGCTGTAGGTTTCACTTTAGATGAATTAAAGAATGATATAAGTGGAGACGGTATTCCTGCATCTTTTGAACCCACAATTGATTATGTCGTTACTAAGATTCCAAGGTTTAATTTCGAGAAATTTCCAGGAGCTGAAGAAATATTAACATCTCAGATGAAATCTGTCGGAGAAGTCATGGCAATTGGATCTTCTTTTCAAGAATCCTTTCAGAAGGCAATAAGAGGGCTTGAAATTGGTAAGTGTGGACTAGTTGAACTTGAAATTAAACCATCAAAATCTGAAATACGCTCAAGACTTATTTCACCAACGCCCGAAAGAATTTTTTATATAGCTGAGGCTTTCAGGAAAGGATATTCAACTGAAGAAATATTTGAAATTTCTGGTATAGATCCATGGTTTTTATCAGAGATACAAGAGTTGGTTACATATGAAAATGTAATTAAAAAAAAGGATTTCTTAAAAGATGCAAATGCTTTTCGTGGAGCAAAGAAAAGAGGCTTTTCAGATGAAAGAATAGCTCAACTTATAGATAAAAAAGAATCAGAGATAAGGAAAGTAAGAAAAAAATTAAAGATTAATCCAATTTTTAAAAGAGTTGATACCTGCGGTGCAGAATTTAGGACATCAACTGCATACATGTATTCAACTTACCAAGATGAATGTGAATCCGATCCTACTGAGAACAAAAAAATAATGGTTTTGGGTGGTGGTCCAAATAGAATTGGTCAAGGAATAGAGTTTGATTATTGCTGTGTTCATGCAGCGCAGGCTTTAAAGGAAGAAGGTTACGAAACAATCATGGTGAACTGTAATCCTGAAACTGTATCCACAGATTACGATACTTCAGATCGTCTATATTTTGAACCAATAACTTTAGAGGATGTCATCGAAATAGTTGAGATTGAAAAACCTGAGGGCTTAATAATCCAGTTTGGAGGCCAAACGCCTCTCAAGCTTGCGAGTGCTCTCGAAGAGCTTAGAATTCCAATTTTAGGAACTTCTCCTGATCAAATAGATTTATCTGAAGATAGAGAGCGATTTTTAAATTTTGTAAAAAAATTTAATTTGACTCAACCTCCAAATGGAATGGCATCAAATAATAAAGAGGCTTTAAATTTAGCTAATTCAATTGGTTACCCTTTGGTTGTAAGACCCTCTTATGTTCTAGGAGGAAGAGCTATGGAGATAGTTTATGATGATAAAGATTTAATTAAATATTTAAATTCCGCATTCCAAGTAAATGATGCAAATCCAGTACTTCTTGATAGATTTTTAGATATTGCAGTCGAATTTGATGTTGAGGCTATTAGTGATGGGAACGAAATTGTGATTTGTGGAATTTTACAACATATAGAGCAAGCTGGTGTTCATTCAGGTGATTCAGCGTGTTCTATTCCGCCTTATGATTCTTCTCCTGAAGTAATAGAAAAAATTAAAATTGAGGTAAATAAAGTTATTTCGAATATGGAAATTGTAGGTTTAGTAAATGTCCAATTAGCCTATGTAAATGACCAAGTATACCTTTTAGAAGTAAACCCAAGAGCTTCGAGAACAATTCCTTTTGTTTCAAAAGCTTTAGGAATACCATTAGCAAGAATCGCTGCGAAAGTTATGGCAGGTAAAAAATTGAAAGAATTAGGCTTTGATAAAGTTCCAAAAATTAAAAGATATTGTGTAAAAGAGGCAGTTTTGCCATTCAATAAATTTCAAAATGTAGATCCAATTTTGGGGCCTGAAATGAGATCTACCGGAGAGGTAATGGGAATTGGAGCTTCTTTCGCAGAAGCTTTTGAAAAAGCCGAAATAGCTGCAGGAGTTGAAATACCAAAATATGGGTCAGTATTTATAAGCGTTAGAGATACGGATAAACAATTTCTATCGGAGATTGTAAATTCTTTGAGTGAAGAAGGGTTTAAACTTATTGCTACAAAAGGAACTGCCAATGTTATAAAAGAAATGGGATTTAAAGTTAAGCTAATTAAGAAAGTTCTTGAGGGAAGGCCCAATATAATTGACTTAATGAAAAACAACGAAGTTGATCTTGTAATTAACACTACAGAAGGTAGAGAGTCTATTCGAGACTCTTCGTCGATTAGAAGAACTGCTTTAGATCAAAAAATATGTTGTACCACCACAATTCAAGGCGCTAAAGCGATTTGCGAAGTTCTTACGAAAAAAGTTGATTGGTCTTATCAAAAATTACAAGATATGAAGTAATAATGTCTGATCGAGAGCCAATGACTAAAGAAGGGGAGAATGCCTTGCAAAGAGAGCTTCAAAACCTTTTAAAAGTTAGACCAAAAATCTCAAAAGCTATTGCAGAGGCAAGAGAATTTGGTGATTTGAAAGAGAATGCTGAATATCATGCAGCAAAAGAACAGCAAGGAATATCAGAAGCTAGAATAAGAGAAATAGAATCTAAATTATCTAGATCACAAGTAATTGATATCAAAGAGATACCTGAGACAGGTAAAGTTATTTTTGGAGCTACAATTAAACTTTATGAAATTGATAATGATCAAGAGGTTAATTACAAGATTGTCGGAGAAGA
>CACAWS010000003.1 GCA_902536295.1 uncultured SAR86 cluster bacterium
TAAAAAAGCATTTGCTTGCGATCCAACTTCAGCATTTGGGGGAATTATAGCGGCCAATAAAGAGATAGATGAAATAACTGCAAATTATTTAATAGAAAATCAGTTTATCGAGGTAGTGGCCGCTCCAAGTTTTACAAAAGCCGCTGTAAATAAGTTTAAGAATAAAAAAAATATCCGTTTATTGGAAATTAAAAGTCTAAAGAAAATGGATCCAGGTTTAAAATTTCACTCTATCGATTCAGGATTACTGGTGCAAAGTAATGATTCTGGAGAGATTGATAACAAAACTATAACTGTAGTGACAGAAAAAAAACCTAATGAAGATGAGTTAAAAAATGCTCAATTTGCTTGGAAAGTTTGTAAGTATGTAAAATCTAATGCAATTGTTTATGCCTCCAAAAATCAGACATTAGGAATTGGGGCTGGGCAAATGAGTAGAATTGATAGCGCTGAAATAGCTGCAAAAAAAGCTAAAAAAGCTGGTTTCGATCTCAAAGGTTCTTGTATGGCTTCTGATGCATTTTTTCCATTTAGAGACAGTATCGACGAAGCGGCAAAAAATCAAATTTCATGTGTAATCCAACCTGGCGGTTCTATAAGAGACGATGAGGTCATTTCAGCGGCAAATGAAGCAAACATGATTATGATATTTACTGGCATGAGACATTTTAGACATTAAATGAAAGTTCTCGTAATAGGTTCTGGAGGACGAGAACATGCCATTACATGGAAATTAGCTCAAAGCGATCTTTGTGAGGAAATTTATGTTGCTCCAGGAAATGCTGGGACAGCAAATGAGCCTAAAACAAAGAACATAGATTTAAAAGCTGAGGATTTGGAAGGATTACTAGATTTTGCAAAAGCTAAAGAGATTGACTTAAGTATCGTTGGCCCAGAGGCTCCTCTTGTAATGGGGTTAGTTGATTTATTTGAGGAAAATAACCTTCTATGTTTGGGACCAAATAAACTCGCCGCTCAAATGGAAGGATCTAAAATATTCATGAAAGACGTCTTAAATAAAGGGAACATTCCTACTGCGGATCATAAAGTATTCTCTGATGCTGTAACTGCTAGAGAATTTCTAGAAATCTGTGAAATTCCGATTGTTTTGAAAGCAGATGGATTAGCTGGTGGCAAAGGAGTGATAGTTGCATTTTCTAGAGAGGAGGCATTTGAAGCGCTAAATAGCCTTATGGTTGAGCAAAAACTCGGTTCAGCTGGAGATAATCTAGTTGTAGAAGAATTTTTAAAGGGAGAAGAAGCTAGCTTCATTGTCTTGTGTGATGGGAAAAATGTAATTCCTTTAGCAAGCTCTCAAGATCATAAACAAAGAGATGATGGTGATAAAGGTCCCAATACTGGTGGTATGGGAGCTTATTCCCCTACTCCCCTCATCACGAACGAATTAAATGATGAGATTATGAACAAAATAATTAAGCCGACTCTAGCAGAATTAAAAAACAGAGGCATAGAATATAAAGGATTTTTGTATGCGGGATTAATGATCGAAGAAAATGAGATAAAAGTCTTGGAGTACAACTGTAGATTTGGCGATCCTGAGACTCAACCGATATTAATGAGAATGAGAAGTGATTTTTTACAGCTTTGTTTAAAAGCATCAAAAACAGAACTAAAGAACGAAATTATTGAATGGGACGATAGATATGCTTTGGGAGTCGTAATGGCATCAAAAGGCTATCCGGAAAAATATGATACAGGCTTTAAAATTTCTGGAATCTCAGAAGAAAATGAATCAACTAAAGTATTTCATTGCGGAACAAAAAATAAAGCCGGAGAAATTCTTACTGATGGAGGTCGTGTACTCTGCGTAACAGGATTAGGTAAAAGTCTAGAAAATGCTTTTCAATCCACTTATGAATTAACCTCAAAAATTTCTTGGAACGGAGCTTTTTATAGAAAGGATATTGGAAAAAGGAATAAATGATTTTTAACTTAGAATTTCCTTCAAAGCTTTGCCTGGACTTTGCTCCTTCATTAAGCTTTCGCCAATTAAAAAACTATGTATTCCATGTTCTTTGCAGGAAAGGATATCTTCTCTCTTAGAAATTCCACTTTCTGAGATAACTGTAATATCAGAAGGTATCTGTTTTGCTAGCCTAATTGATAAATTTTTATCTACATCAAATGTTGTAAGGTCTCTATTGTTAATGCCCAATAGCTTTGGATTCATTGCTAAAGCATCAATTAACTCAGCTTCAGAATGAACCTCAATAAGAATATCTAAATTTAGCTCATTAGCAAGTTGAAAAAAATCACTCAATTGAACCTTGTCCAGAGCCGCCATAATTAAAAGGACACAATCACCACCATAGGCTTTTGTTTCATATATTTGATATGGATCAATCATAAAGTCTTTTCTTAGGATGGGTAAATCACAAGTAGTTCTTACTGTTTCCAAATATTCTAGTTTTCCTTGGAAAAAAGGTTCGTCTGTAAGAATACTCAAACAAGCAGCACCATTTAATTCGTATTCTTCAGCAATCTTTTGAGGATCAAAATCTTTTCTAATTAATCCTCTGCTGGGAGAAGCTTTTTTTATCTCGGCAATAATTGCAGTTTCTTCATTAGCAACCTTCGTGGAAATTGCCTTTTTGAAATTTCTTTTTTTAAATTTTTCGAAATCATCTTCCAGAGAAGCAATAGGTCTAGAAGAGAGAGATTTTTTTACCGTCTCTTTAGTAATTTCTATTATTTTATTAAGCTGATTCATTGAAAGTATTTGAAAAAGATGCAAGATCATTAAGTTTTTTTAAAGCTTGACCAGATCCTATAACTTCAATTGCAATTTCAAATGCACTTTCGAAATTACTAGCTATGCCCGAAACGTAAATCACTGCAGCTGAATTCAAAGAAACAACATTTTCACCAGCTGTGAAATCTTCATTACCTAAAGTTGCTTTAATAAGGCCCAGGCTATCAAATGGTGACTTAATTTCCAGATCTTTAAAATTTTTTTGATGAATGTCGTAAGTTTTGGGATCGATCTCATATTCTTTTATTTTCCCCTCATCTAATTCAGCAACTAAAGTTTTATCTACTGAACTTATTTCATCGAGACCATCATTGGAATGGAAAACCATTGCTTTATTACTACCTAAATTTTTTAAAGTTTCTGTAACGGGAATAATCCACTTTGAATCGTATACTCCTAAACTTTGCCTTTTGGCATTTGCTGGGTTTGTTAAAGGGCCGAGAAGGTTAAAAATTGTTTTGTCAGCAATTCTTTTTCTCGCAGGCATGACATATTTCATTCCAGGATGAAAATTTGGTGCAAACATAAATCCGATTCCTATTTTTTCTATACATTTTGCAACTTCCTCTGGCTTCATATTCAAATTTACATTTGCTGCTTCTAATAAATCTGCGCTTCCACTTTTTCCTGTGGCCGTTCGGTTTCCATGTTTAGCAATTTTTACACCTGCAGCTGATGCAACAAAGGCAGATGCTGTTGAAATATTCATCATACTTTTTCCAAGGCCGCCAGTGCCGCAACAATCGACAAGATTAGCTTGTGATTTCAATTTTACTTTAAGAGAAGAATTTCTCATCGCTAAAACTGCTCCTGTCAATTCATCTGAAGTTTCTCCTTTTTTCGATAAAGATGTTAAGAAATCTTCTATTTCCTGGTCAGCAACTTTGCCCATAAAAATATCTTGCATAATAGTAGCTGACTCAGTCTGAGTCAGATCATTTGATAAAACTTTTTTAATAATTTCCTTAGAACTCATTTCAAATAAAGAAAATTTGATAGTATTTTTTTTCCATTTTCAGTTTTTATAGATTCTGGGTGAAACTGAACCCCTGAGATATTGTAAACCTTGTGTTTAATTCCCATAATGACGCCATCTTCAGATTTTGCTGTAATTTCTAGTTCATCTGGCAATGATTGAGGATCAATAGTCAAAGAGTGATATCGAGTCACTAAAAAATTATTTTCAATATTTGAAAATAAAAAATTTGAATTGTGCTGTATTTTCGATAATTTACCATGCATAGGTTTTGGGGCTTTCACAATATTTCCACCAAAGGCCTCACCAATAGCTTGATGTCCGAGACAAACTCCAAGAATCGGAAGATCTGCTTTAAATTCTCTAATTATTTCTAGAGAAATGCCTGCTTGTTTAGGCGCACAAGGACCAGGAGAAATTACTAAGTATTCAGGCTTTAATTTTCTTGCCTCTTTAATTGTGATCTCATCATTTCTGTACACTTTCACTTCTTGTCCCAATTCTCCAAAATATTGAACTAGGTTGTAAGTGAATGAATCATAGTTATCTATCATCAGCAACATTAATCCATATCCTCGATTGCTTTAAAAATTGATTGAGCTTTATTCAAAGACTCTTGAAATTCTGACTCAGGATCTGAATCGTGCACAATTCCGCCTCCCGCTCTCACTTTAATTGTATTGTTTTGTATCACAGCGGTTCTTATGGCAATTGCTGTATCCATATTTCCAGTCCATGATAAATATCCAACCGCTCCTCCATAAATTCCTCTTCTGTCAGGTTCCAGCTCGTCTATTATTTCCATAGCTCTTACTTTAGGGGCTCCAGATAAAGTGCCTGCGGGCAGTGTAGCCTTTAAAACGTCTATAGCAGAGTGATTTTCATTTAAATCTCCAATAACGTTTGATACCAAGTGCATCACGTGAGAATATTTTTCGATAATCATTTGATCGGTTGTCTTAACACTTCCCGTTTTAGCAATTCTTCCCACATCGTTTCTTCCAAGGTCTATAAGCATAAGATGCTCAGCAATTTCTTTTTCATCGTTTTTTAGTTTTTCTGCCAACTCTGCATCTTCTTTTTCATTTTTTCCTCTCTTGATTGTTCCTGCTATTGGTCTTACTGTGACTTGATTGTTTTGAAGTCTAACCAAAATTTCTGGAGAAGCACCTACAATATGCAAATCATCAATTTTTAAAAAATACATGTAGGGGGAAGGATTTAATTTTCTCAATGATTTATATAAATTTATTGGAGAACCTTCAAATGGGCTTGAAAACTCTTGGCCATAAACTACCTGCATCACATCTCCTTCGATAATATAGTCTTTGATTTTCTTTACGTTATTTAAATAGTCTTGTTTAGAAACAGAAGAGATAAAATTTATTCCTTTTTTTTTGGGCTCTTCTATTTCTTTAAAGGGAGTTCGAACAATATCTAAAATTTCCTCAATTCTAGATAAAGCTTGATCTTGATTTTCTTCATAATCATTAACAATTACAAATAATCTTTTTTCGTAATTGTCATAAACAATAACTTCATTTGAGATCATTAAAGATATTTCTTCATAATTCAATTTCGGTTTTGTTGAATTACTTAGTTTGTTCTCTATTAATCTGATCGTATCGTAACTAAAATAACCAACTAAACCTCCAGAAAAATCTGGAAGACCTTCAACCTTTTCTGTTTTGTGCAATTTTATAAAAGAGTCAATTTCTTCAAGAGGATTATTTTTAAAACTTATTTTATTTTTTGTTGGTAACCCAATAATTGAATATTTTGCCCATTTCTCCCCTCCTTCCACACTCTCAAAGAAATAAGAATTTTTTTCATCCAAAAACTTTAAATATATATCTAAAGGGGAAAATTCTTCTCCAGAAATATTTTTAAAAAAAGCCTTTCGTTTCATTGCTTATTCATAAATTAAATTATATTTTCTTAAAAGCTCGCCTTTATTGGCTTCAATAACAACTTTAGCTTCGTGACAAATTTTCTTCTTAGAATAAGGTTGGCCTTGTTCAAGAATAAAATTTTTATCATCATCAATAAATAAAATATCTATTGCAATAATTGTATTTTTCATCCACATACATCTATATTTAGAGTCACTCCATAAAAAATGAAGTTCATGATTAGGTTCTAATTTTTCTTGAAACATTAAACCCTTTTTCCTTGCTTCATCAGTGGTTAAAAACTTCATACAGCTTTTTTTATCTATTCCCAAGCTAAAACCTTCGGAACAATTAATTTCACTCGCAAAAAGATGTATTGCAAATAAATTAAAAAAAATTATCCCTAAGATTTTTAATTGCATTAGAGTAATTTTCATTATTAAAGATTGCAGATCCAGCAACAAACGTATCTGCCCCAGCAGATGAAATATCAAAAATATTTTCTGAATTTACTCCGCCGTCTATTTCTAATCTGACTTCAAGATTCTTTTTATCAATTTGTTGCCTCAAATTTTTTATTTTATCCAAAACATTAGGGATAAATTTTTGACCTCCAAATCCTGGGAAAACACTCATAAGTAGGACCATGTAAATATCACTTAAATATGGGTCTAAAACATCTAAGGAAATATCAGGATTTAAAACTAATCCAGGTTGACAACCTAATTTTTTTATTAATTCTAAGGATTTAGCTGGATCATTTGAAGCTTCTGGATGAAAAGTTATTGACGTTGCGCCACTATCAGCAAACATTTTTATTAAATCGTCTACAGGTTGAACCATCAAATGAACATCTATAGGACAAGAAATATTATTTTTCCTGAGAGATTCGCAGACCATAGGTCCGACAGTTAGATTTGGAACAAAATGATTATCCATAACGTCAAAGTGAATCCAATCTGCACCAGCTTCTACAACATTTGTGACTTCTTCCCCTAGCCTTGCAAAATCGGCAGATAAAATGGACGGAGCAATGATATTTTTTTGTTTTGGCATATGTAAATTTTACTATTCAGTGATTGCAAGGTCTAATTCTTCAATATCGCTTACTTCATTAACATTTTTAACCAGTCCATGGAAAACCTCTCCAGTAATTTGGTTTTCTTTGACTAAAGGTTTAAGCACATCGTTCCATAGCTCTTTATTTGAAGCTTTACCTAAGGGAATAACTCCTGGATCTATTAGAGAAATACCCGAGTATGTAAATTCCCTGTCTCTTGTATCTGAACTAATTTTTGAATCCAATAAATTAAAATCTCCAATATTTTTATCATTTTTTTTAATTAGCACTAAATGAGCTTTATTTTTTAAATCTTTTGATAGAAGTCTTTTAAATGGATAATCCGTCCATAAGTCTCCGCTAATTAATAAAAAAGGAGAATCATTTAAAAAATTTTTGCCTTGAATCAAAGCGCCGCCAGTTCCCAATAATCTCTTTTCAAAAGAATAATTAATTTTTAAATCTAATTTTTTTCCATTTCCAAAATAATCAACAATTTGATCACCTAAATAATGGAGATTAATAACTATCTCTTTTACTCCTGCGCTTCTGAGCTTAATCAGACTCCATTCCAATAAAGGCTTCCCTTTTATTTCGATTAATGGTTTGGGAATATTGTTAGTAATGGGCTTTAATCTTTTGCCTTTTCCTGCAGCTAGAATAAAAGCTTTCATAAAAGTATTTTTTCCAATTTAATCTTTAAAGGTTCATTTAGTAAGAATATTGAGCCTGAGAAATTTTCTAATTCTAAATAATTTCTCGAGGTGTTTTGCAGATAATTGATTAGTATTGGAAAGTCTTTAGTTCTTTCTAATCTATTTAACTGCTCATAAACTTGAGATAATTTTCCTAAAATTCTTATCTGTCTCTGGATGCTTGCAAAATCTATAAATTTGACAAGCAATTTTAAGTTAAGTTCCATTCCCAATTCTTTTTTAATTTTGGCATTATATTTACAATACCAGTTTTGAATTTTTTCTTCTGGCCAATTGTGGTAAAGGTCTTTAAATAGTGACGCTGGATCAATGCCTATAGGGCCTATTACAGCGTCTTGGAAATCTAAAACTCCAGCCATTTTATCTTTGGTAAGTATCAAGTTCCTACATTCAAAATCATAATGACAAACTACCTCGGGTTGACTTTTTAGTTGATTACATACGAATTCATAACCCTCTTTGATCTCTTTAAGTAATTGTCCATCTGACAAATCTAGAAAATTATAAAAAAAATATTTTTCAAAAAGACCCCAATTCATTTCAAAAATTGAAGAGTCCAATTTTCTAAAAATTCCTACATTTTTATCAATCGATTGAATTTTAATTAATTCATTGATCGCCAACTCATGATAAACATCTGGATCTTGACTTAAATTAAATTGAAAAATCTTGTCTCCAAAATCTTCTACAAGAATTAATCCTAAATCTTCATCGTAGGAAAAAATCTTTGGCACATTCACATTATTTTTATAAAAATAATTTCCTTTAGTAATGAACGAAAAAACGCTTTCTTCAATCCCTGATGGGACTTTCATCAGTATTGAAGAATTTTTTAAAGATCTTATTCTAAAAAATTCTCTTTCACTAGACTCTATCCTTAACTGTTCTGTAGAAAGAATTTTCCCAAAACCATTGGTCTTAAAAGAATTTTCAAGCCAACTTTTTTGAACAGAAGATAAATTCGGATTCAATAATTCATCCTAGCTGCTCTTAGCTTCCTCAGGAGCTGGGATTTCGTCTGGCACAAAAAAATCAGGAGCTAATTGATCAAAAGGAACTGATGCATATTTTGAAAAGTCCTTAACTCCATTTTCTGCTAAAAGATTGTCATCTATGCAAAAATTTCCTGAAAATTCTGATGAGTTTTTGGTGAGAATTACATAAGCTGCATCAGCCATAATTTCAGGGGTTCTAGAAATTTTTGACATTTCATCACCTCCTAAAACATTCTTTACTGCAGCAGTAGCTATGGCGGTTCTTGGCCATAATGCGTTCACTGCAACACCCTGCTCTTTAAACTCTTCAGCCATGCCTAATACACACAAACTCATCCCGTATTTTGCGATCGTATATGCGACGTGATTTGAAAACCAATGAGGTTTCATATCTAAAGGTGGAGAAAGATTTAAAATATGAGGATTTTCAGACTTCAGTAGATGAGGTAAGCACTTTTTTGATGTCAAGAAAGTACCCCTAGCATTTATTTGATTCATGAGATCATAACGTTTCATATCGGTTTGAAGAGTTCCAGTAAGTTGGATTGCACTTGCATTATTTATACAAATATCAATTCCTCCAAAATGTTCCACCCCGGAAGTAACCGCATTTTCAACCTGTTCTTCAGATCTGATATCACATATAACTGGAAATGCTTTCCCCCCAACGCTTTCGATTTCATCTGCGGCAGTATAAATAGTACCGGGCAATTTTGGATGCGGCTCCGCAGTCTTTGCAGCAAGAATTATATTTGCTCCGTCAGCAGCAGCTCTTTTTGCAATAGCCAGGCCTATTCCTCTACTTGCTCCAGAAATAAATAAAGTTTTATTAGTTAATTTAGTCATTTAATCTCCTATTAAAATTGTATTTTAACCTTCAATAGCATCTAATATCATTACAAACGTAATTTAATTATGTTTAATTTTTCCAAAAAGACAATTTTCAATTTTAAATATTTTTTTTCGTTAATATGCTTTGTTAGTATCAGTTTGAGTTTTGGACAAAATATAAATTACTCTGCAGGAAACATATCAACAGACTCTGAAGAAAATCTTATTTTAGAAAATTCAGTATCTTTGCAAATTGATAATCTCTCAATCCTAACGGAAAAATTAGTTTTAAATCAGGAAGCTCGAACAGGATTTGCTGAAAACTTATCCTTTAAGATTGAACAAAATAATTTTTGGGGAGAGGCAAAGAGCCTTGATCTTAATGAGGATAAAATTTCTTTTAAAAATGTAAGTTTCTCATTATGCCCATGTTTTGAGAAGATTTGGTGGCTTGAAGCTTCAGAAATTTCACTATCCGAAAATTCAGAATCTGTAAATTTCAAAAATGCAAAACTTAAAGTGCAAGGAAGGACTCTAGGTGCGTGGCCGAAAGGCTCATTTCCAGCCAGTTCTGACAAAAGAAGCGGTTTTTTATTACCTGAGATAAATATATCAAATAAATCTGGCACAGACGCTTCAATTCCTTACTATTTTAATTTAAGAGAAAATCTTGATGCTACCCTTGAACCAAGATACATTTCTAAGAGAGGTTTTGGACTGTCTAACGAATTAAGATATTTATCTCAAAATTTTAACGGAATAATTAATAGCTCTTTGCTAGCTAATGATAAAGAATTTGAAGATGATTATAATGAAAATTCTTTTCGATGGTCCTTCACTTTAAATCATAATTATTCTTTAAATAAAGACTCTTTTTTTCAAATAAATTACTCCAATATAAGCGATGCTTTTTTTTATAATGATTTTGGAGGAGACTTCAATGGTACATCGAAAACATTATACTCTCCTCAGCAAATTGTTATTTCTAACTTTTCACAAAAACATAAAGCAGTTTTTAAAATTAATACTTTCAAGATAGTTAATCCTATAGGTCAAAACCAATTTCAAGAACTTCCGCGGCTAGAATTGTCCTGGTTCGACGCCAATGAATCGTTTAATTATGGAATAGATTCTAATTTTTCAATATATAGGAAAGGAGGTTCTTTTTTCGACACAACCAAAGGAAGGCTTAAAAATTATAATGTATCTCCTTACATGAATTTTTCGAGAAAAAATAAAACTATAATTACTGAAGCTATTACAAAAATTAATTTTAGTAGATTTAATTTGGAAGAATCTTCAGTTACAAATATCCAGCCACAAGTAGTAATAAAATTTTCTTCGAAACTTTATAAAAAAGAAGCTTCTAAAATAAGTTTTTTAAGGCCTTATGTTTCATTTTCATTTTCTCCAGAAAAAAGTACAAAAAATGTCCCTTTGATAAATTCAGGGATTCCTCTTAAACAAGATATAGGATTTGAAAATGATTTAGTTGGACAAAATTTTCAAACAGAAAAAAAAGATCTTATTTTTGGTGTAACAAATGAAATATATAATCATAAAAATAAGATAATTGAGTTTCATGTCTCAAAAAAAATTAAATCAAATAATAAATTAAATATAACTAATATTAATTATGATTTGCCAGAACCCTATACGTTAGGCTTCAATTATTTTCCTACCAAGATTTCAGCTTTGAAAATTAATCTTAAGGTAGATGAAGACAAAAAATTTAATACTTTTAATTTTAATTTTGAAAGGAAATTTACTTCTTCTTCATTTTTAATTAACTACTTTATGGCTGAGGATATTAACTCATACTTATTTAATAACTCTTCTAAAAGAAAACTAAATCAAATTGATGCAGAATTTAAATTTAGTAAAAATTTAAAATATAATTTTATTTCAAAAATTAACTACGACATTGAAAATTCTAATCTCAATAACCTTGTTTTAGGCTTGGAATATGACAATCCTGGTCTTAAACTAGGAATAGCTTTGATCCACTCAAAAGGTCTTGATTGGACAAAATTAATTAATGAAAGTTTATATGAAGAATACAATCAAGAAAGCTTCAGGATATACTTCGAATTAAAAGGTCTTGGTTCTTTGGGAAGGCCAATAAATAATTATTTAGGGGAAAAAACTTTAAATTAAAATGTAAATATGAAACGTTTAATAATATCTTTACTTTTTTTTGCAAATTGTATGTATGCAGAAAAAGCAAATCTTGATCAGATTATTGCCATTGCAGGCGATGGAATAATAATGGAATCGGAACTTATTGAAGCAAAAAAAACTTACTTAAAAAACTTTGAAGAAGCTAACCCTAATCAACCCCCTCCTCCAGATAAATTTCTTGAGGAACAAATTTTAGAAAACTTAATAATTCAAGAACTTCAGATACAAAGAGCTTCTAAAGCTGGAGTGAGGATAAGTGATCAAGAACTTAGTGAATCCATGTCCTTGCTTGCAAAAAATAATAATTTAAATCTTATTGATTTTAGGAAAAAAATTGAATCTCAAGGCGATTCATATGAAAAGCTTAGAAAAGCTGTAAAAACGGAAATGATTCTTGCTAGGGTTCAAAGGGGTTTAGTAGGCCCAAAAGTTTTTATTTCTGAACAAGAACTTAATAATTTTATTAATTCTGTAGAGGGACAAGGTATTTTAGTGATTGAATATAAGTATGATCAAATACTTTTAAAAGAGGAAAAAAAGGCAAATGAAGTTTATTCGCTTCTTAAGCAAGACCAAAAATTTATGGACATTAAAGCAAAATATGATGAATCTAAAAATATTGAACAAGACTTAATCTGGAGAAAAATTCAAAATATTCCAACATTGTTTACTGAGGTAATTAAAGATATGAAATTAGGTGAAGTCAGAGGCCCTATCAAAAGTGGCGCTGGTTTTCATATTCTCCTGCTCAAAGATAAAAGAGGGGATACTGTTAAAATTGAAAAACAAGTTTTGGCCAGACACATTCTTATCCAAACCTCTGAAGTTAGAAATGAAAACCAAGCAGAAAAGCTAATAAATGAAATTAAAGATAAATTGGATGAAGGAGAAGCTTTTGAAATTTTAGCTAGATTGTATTCAGATGATCCAGGATCAAAATTAGATGGCGGAGAGCTGGGCTGGTCTTCCACTGAAAAATATGATCCTGAATTTAAAAAAGTACTCGACAAATTAGATTTAAAAAAGATTTCAAATCCTTTCAAAAGTTCATTTGGATGGCATGTAGCTGAAGTTTTAGCTAAGAGAGAAAAAGATATTTCTGAAAATCTTCTAAAAAATAAAGCTTATGGAATTCTGTTTGAAAGAAAATTTCAAGAACAACTAGAAACTACTCTTCAAGAGATGCGATCTGAATCATTTGTAGAAATTAAACAAAGATCATGAGTTTAATCGCTATAAGTCCCGGTGATCCTGCTGGGATTGGCCCGGAAGTCTGCTTACGGGCTTTAAAAAAACATAAAAAAAATTCTGGAAAGTTTATTCTTATTGGAGATATAAATCATTTTGAATATTTAAATACAAAGTTGAATCTAAATTTAAAATTTAATTTAGATTCATTTTCCAAAAATTCTATAAATGTAAAACATGTTCCGCTTGTTTCGTCTGTAAAACTTGGTCGTCCCGATGTTAAAAACGCAAAGTATATATTAGACGTTTTATTTGAGGCATCTTTAGGCGCTTTGAAAAATAAATATTCAGCTTTAATAACCGGCCCCATAAATAAAGCTTTAATTAATGAATACGGTTTTGAATTTTCTGGTCATACTGAATTTCTTGCCGATATAACAAACAGAAAAAACGTGGTGATGCTACTTGCAAATAACATTTTAAAGGTAGCTTTGGTTACTACACATCTACCTTTAAAAGACGTTTCAAATAATATTTCAACGTGCAAGTTAGAAAAGGTAATTAAAATCCTTAATAAAGAATTGAAGCAAAAATGGAAAATAAAAACTCCTAAAATTTGTGTCTTAGGTTTAAATCCACATGCTGGCGAAAATGGCTTTCTTGGTTCAGAGGAAATAGAAATTATCAAACCTACTATTAAAAAACTAAGAAAAACAAAAATTTTGATAGATGGCCCAGAATCAGCCGATACAGCTTTCGTTCCAAAAAAATTAGCTAAATACGATGCGTACTTGGCAATGTTTCATGACCAAGGCTTGCCTGTTTTAAAAGCATTAGGGTTTGGAAACTCCATTAACATAACATTAGGCCTTCCCTTTGCAAGAGTATCAGTAGATCACGGAACTGCATATGAAATAGCTGGAAAATTTGAAGCCAATGAGGCAAGCGCAATAGAGGCATTAAGAACATCTTTGGAAATGACTCTGTGAAAGAATTTAGAAAATTAACACCCAAAAAAAAGTTTGGACAAAATTTTATTGAAGATAAATTTTTGCTTAGTGAATTAGTTGATTTGATGGAAATCAAAAAAAACGATATTTTTGTTGAGATTGGTCCTGGAACTGGAAATTTAACTAAGTTAATTGTTGATAAATCTGCTTCATGTACTTCTATTGAAATTGACAGAAACTTAATTTCATTGCTGGAAAGAAGATTTGAAGACTTAGAAAATTTCAAAGTTATAAACAAAGATATATTGAGTTTTGATATTCATTCAATCTGTAAAGACGAAGATAGTATCCGTCTCGCTGGTAACCTTCCCTACAATCTTTCTAGTCCTATACTGGAATGGAGCATTGAAAATATAAATACAATTATTGATATGCATTTCATGTTGCAAAAGGAATTTGCCGAACGATGTGCAGGTAATGAAAACTCGAAGTCTTATGGAAAATTGAGCGTTATTTGTGATTATTTATTCGAAGTGTGTATATTAAAAGACGTTGATAAATCTTTCTTTATACCTTCTCCGAAAGTTGATAGCTGCTTTGTAAGATTTAAGCCTAGGAAAAAGATATATGACAAGAAAGAATTTTCTGAATTAAAAAAAATTTTAAATCTACTTTTTAACGCAAAAAGAAAAAAAATTAAAAAAACTTTACTATCACTATTCAGTGAAAAAGATCTAGAAAGTACGGGAATTAATTTAAACCTTCGTCCTGATGAACTTAATACAGAAAGCTTTATAAAATTATCAAAACTTATTAAAAATAATGGCTAATTATGCAGTAGGAGATATTCAAGGCTGCTTTAAAGAATTTGAAAAGGGCTTAAAAAAAATAAATTTTGACGAAACAAAAGATTATCTTTGGTTATCAGGTGATTTAGTAAATCGGGGACCCGATTCATTAAAAACATTAAAAAAAATATACGAACTCCGCTCAAGAGTTCACATCGTATTGGGAAACCATGACTTGCATTTTTTAGCAAGATACTTTTCAAATCGAAAAAAACACAAAAATGACACTTTAGATGAACTTTTATTGAATTCGCACTGTAAGAAATTTGCAAATTTCTTAATAAAACAACCTTTTTTCTTTTCAAAAAAAATAAATCTTAAAAATGGTTTGAAAAAAAATTTTTTAATGGTTCACGCTGGTTTGCCTCATAATTTAAGCTATAAAGAATGCATAAGATTAAATAAAATGGCTCAAGAATTTATTCAAGAAAACCCAAAAAAAAATTTAAAAAAAATTTTTTTTCATCACAGAAGAACTAACTTTAAAATTATTTCTGTGAAAGACAAACTTTCTTTTTTCATTAACGTCTTAACCAGGATTAGAATATGTGATAGAAATGGAAAAATACTTTTTTCTTTTAGGAAAGGTTTAAAAGATCTTCCATATAATTACTTACCATGGTTTAAATTTAAAATTGCAGCTATGAAAGGAGACAAATATTTAATTTTTGGTCATTGGGCTGCCCTGAATGGAAAAACCAGAAAAAAAAATATAATTGGTTTAGATACTGGATGTGTTTGGGGGAATAAACTTACATTCCTGAGACTTGAAGACCAAAAAAAATTCACCGTAAAAAGTGCTTAAATGAAAATTTTCTTAGTTGGCGGTTACGTAAGAGATGAAATCTTAGGAATTGAATCTCACGAGAAAGATTGGGTTGTCATTGGAGGAACAGAACAGGATATGCTCGACAAAGGCTTTATTTCGGTCGGAAAAAGTTTCCCTGTTTTTTTGCATCCCGTTAGTAAAGAAGAATATGCATTAGCAAGAAAAGAATTCAAAACGGACCCGGGACACAAAGGGTTTAGGTTCGACGTTAACTCCGAAATTACCATTGAAGAAGATTTATACAGAAGAGACCTTACGGTGAATGCTATTGCAAAGTCGGAAACTGGAGAATTATCAGACCCTTATGGAGGATTAAAAGATCTTGAAAATAGAGTTTTAAGACACATATCTCCAGCTTTCAAAGATGATCCATTAAGAGTCTACAGAGTGGCTAGATTTTATACTTATCTTAATAAATTCAATTTTGAAATTCATTCAGAAACGATTGAATTAATGCAAGAAATCAGCAAGTCCGATGAAATAAATAATTTATCTTTTGAACGAATTTGGATGGAAACACAAAAGTGTTTGGCTATGGAAAACTCACATCTTTTTTTTGAAGTGCTCAAAAAAGTTGGCGCTTTGTTCCCGTTTTCGACCGATTTGGATAAATTTCATAAAAATATAAATACTTTGAAAAACTTTGATAAAAATAAGATTTCAGCTGAAGAAAAATGGGCAATCTTAAGTTTCGATCTACAATTAAATAAAGATACAAAAATTCCTAATTCCTATAAGAAAATGTCTAAAACTTTTATTGAATTTTCCAAAACTTTAAGAGGCAAAATTTCTTCAAAATTGATACTAGAAGCTTTAATGAAAACTGATAGTTTTAGAAATAAAGAAAATGCTAAAAAGATTTTCAATTTATACAATGAATTCTTTAGGATTGACCCTAAGCTCAAAGATTTAAATTTGGAAAAACTTTTAGAAAAATTAATTAAAATTAAACCAAAAAAAATATCTAATAAAAATTCTAAAGAAATTAAATTAGAAATTTATGAAAAAAGAATCGCCTTAATAAAAGAGGTAATTGGTGAATAAAGTAGTGCTCATAACCGGAGGGGCAAAAAGGATTGGTAAATCAATCTGCGAGAAATTTCATAAAAATGATTTTTCTATTATTTGTCATTACAACTCATCTGACAAAGAAGCGAACGAATTGAAAGAAAAATTAAACGCAATAAGAAAAAATTCAATAGAACTTATTAAGTTCGATTTGAATGACGTTAAAAATTATCAATCATTTTGTGACGAAGTTCTTAACAAATATGGAAAAGTAGATGTGTTAATTAATAACGCTTCCTCCTTTTTTGCCACTCCTCTAACTGAAGACAACATGAGTGATTGGGATGATCTAATAAATTCGAATGTTAAAGGTCCTTTGGCTCTGACAAAACATTTAGCTGAAAATTTGAAAGAGAATTCAGGCGCTGTGATTAATCTTTCGGATGCAATGGTTGCAAAAGGTATGAAAAATTACTCGATCTATGCTGTAGCCAAGGGAGGTTTAGAGAGTCTTACTAAATCTCTTGCTAAAGAATTGGCTCCCGATATTAGAGTGAATGCCGTTGCACCAGGAGCAATTTTATTGCCTTCCGATGGGTCATCGGATGAAGAAAAATTAATTTCTTCGATTCCTTTAGGCAGAATAGGAAATGAAAAAGATATTTCTTCGGCTGTTTTTCATCTTTACAAAAACAAGTATATTACAGGTCAGATTTTAAGAGTTGATGGAGGAAGATCTCTTAATTAAGATGATTTAGTTATGATTAAAAGAGTTGAGGGAGAATTAAATGGCACTAAAGAAATGTCAAAAAAACATTTCATTGACGCCAAGGTTTTAAATGAATATTTAGAACAGGAAATAGAAAATTACAAGGGCCCTTTGACAATTGAAGAATTTATTGGCGGTCAATCAAATCCTACATATCTTTTAAAAACTTTTTCAGCTTCATATGTTTTAAGAAGGAAGCCTCCAGGAAATTTATTAAAATCTGCGCATGCAGTCGATAGAGAATTTAGAGTTATTTCTGCTCTAAATAATACGGATGTACCTGTACCAAAGGCCTACCTGCATTGTGATGATGAAACGCTCATAGGGACAGAATTCTATGTAATGGAATTTGTGAATGGAAGTGTTATTTGGAAACCAGATATTCCCCACGGAACAAACTTAGATAGAACCGAAATTTACAGATCCATGAATAATACTATCAAAAAATTACACAACGTTGATCCAATGAAAATTGGGTTAGAAGATTTTGGCAAACCAGGAAATTATGTTGGAAGACAAGTTTCAAGATGGTCTAAACAATATCAAATGTCAGAAACTGAAAAGATTCCCGCCATGGATAATCTTATGAAATGGTTACCTGAAAACCTCCCATCCGAAAAACCTACCCGTCTAGTTCATGGAGATTTTAGTTTAACGAATGTAATAGTTGACGATACTACGAATGAAATTGCATCAATTCTTGACTGGGAGCTTTCAACTTTGGGAGATCCAGTAGCGGACTTTAGCTATCACTGTCTCAGGTATACTGACAATCCTGTTATTTCGAACAATGAAAATTGCTTAAATTTAGGAATTCCTACCTTTCAAGAATACGTAAAAATGTATTTTGAAAATTCTGAATTTGAAGTTTCTGATGATGAGTGGAATCTGTACATGGCGTTTAACATGTTTAAAATAGCTGCAATTTTGCAGGGTATAACAGGCAGGGTGAGAGATGGTACTGCTGCTGGAAAGGATGCGGATAAACTTTTTCCTCAAACAGTAGAATTAGCAAATAATGCTTGGAATTTAATAAATAGCTAGCTTAAAAATGGAATCAAAATTCAAACCTAATTTAGATAGTAAATATTCTTATTACGTTTTGTCTGTATTGTTAATCGTTTATATTTTTAACTTTTTAGATCGGCAAATTATAGCCATTCTTGCGAACGATATTAGAGAAGACTTAGGTATATCTCTTAGCGATTTAGGTTTTTTATATGGGACAGCGTTTGCTATTTTTTATTCAATAGTTGGGATTCCCCTAGCAAAACTTGCTGATAGTTGGCATAGGAATTATTTAATTTCTGCTGGGGTTGGAATGTGGAGTTTGATGACTGCAGCTTCAGGTCTAATGAAAAGTTTTATTGGCTTAGCCATTTGCAGAATTGGTGTTGGAATCGGAGAATCTAGTGCAAGTCCTGCAGCTTACTCACTATTGTCCGATTACTTTTCTACCAAAGTTAAAACAACGGTGTATTCCATCTACTCTAGTGGAATCTATATAGGGGGAGGAATAGGAATATTTCTAGGAGGATGGATTGCAGACTCTTGGAATAATATTTATCCGATATCAGAACAGGCTCCATTTCAATTTGCAGGTTGGCAGATTGCCTTTATAAGCGTTGGTTTGCCAGGCCTTCTTATTGCCCTTTTGGTGTTGACAATTAAAGAGCCTGAAAGAGGCCATTCCGAAGGAATTAAAATTGAAAAAGTCGATAAACCTTTTTCAGAAGCCTTGAAAATTCTCTATGGAATTTTGCCGTTTTCTGCGTTAATTTCTTTGCTTTACCAAAAAGAGAAAACTTCTGAGATTTTATATCAAGTCTATGCAACCTTTGCAGTGATATTAATGATCATAATTATGAGCTACCTAACGGGCGATTCACTTCAATGGGGAGCTTTTGGATTGGGATTATTTACTCTTATAAGTTGGATACAAACTATGAAACTAAGTGATCCAATAGCTTTTTCTCTATCTTTTAAATCTAAAACTATTATTTTATGTATGATTGGATTTCCCTTAATCAGTTTTATGGGCTACGCAGTCAGCGCGTTTTTACCCGCATATTTCATAGAAACATTTGAAGTGACGAAAACCGTTGCCGGGAGAAATCTAGGTTTACAAAGCGCCGTGTTTGGGTTTTTTGGATTACTGACTGGAGGACTTATTTCGGATTACTTAAGAAGGAAGTTCTTAAACGGTAGATTGTATGTTGGAATTTTTGCTGTAGTGACTTCGCCGGTATCAATTATCTTAACCCTTCAAGCTGAAACATTATTAATTTTTTATACTTTTCATATTATCTGGTCTTACGTTTCAACTCTTTGGGTGGGATTATGTGTTGCTACTGTAACTGATCTTGTTTTACCTAGAATGAGAGCAATGATTTCTGCTTTTTGGATTTTAATGGCTTCGATTGTCGGTTTAGCATTAGGGCCCTATTCTATCGGAAAACTTGCTGACTATTTTCTTTCTATAGATTTTTCAACCGCGGACTCAATAAGTTACTCAATTCAAATTTGGTGTTTAGTATTCATTATTAGTCTCATATCCTTAGTTCTTGCAACTAGATTTTTACCAAGCGAAGAGCAGACAAAAGTCGAAAGAGCAGTAGCCTTGGGTGAACAAGTTTAATCTGAAACAGTTACTTCATTATAAAAAGAATTGTTCTCTCTTAGTAATTCTTCAACACTTTTATTTGCAACTGGATGTAAAAGTTTAGGACATATTTCTGCTAAAGGAACCAAAACGAAAGCATACTTTAAGATATCAGGATGAGGAATAGTAATCTCTTCATTATGTATCTCATCATTAAAAGTCAATAAATCAAGATCTATTAATCTGTCAGAAAATTTTTCAATGTTTCTTTCTCGCCCCATTTCTTTCTCAATAGTTTTCAGTTGCAAATATGTTTGATTTAAGTTCGAATTTACTTCACAAACAATTACTTGATTGAGAAAATCATCTCCTTCAAATCCAACAGATTTACTTTTGTAAATTTTTGAAATAATTTTTATTTTTGAAAACTTAGATATTTCATCTAAGGCCTTTTTTAAATTTTCGCTTGGATTAATATTACTTCCTAAGCTAATTGTAATGAGAGACATTAATTCGATCTTATAATTTTTACACCAACATTCTTTGAGCCTCTCAAAGCTCCAGGCTTGCTAACAGAAACGAAAACTTTAGAAATCGATTTATTTTTCAAAATTAATTTAGCTATTTCTTCTGCCATTTTTTCAACTAGATAAAAAGAGGAATTTTCCACCATATTTATAATACTTTTACCGATGGATTTATAATTTAACGCATCATTTATGTTGTCGGACCTGCTTGCGCTTTTATTGTCAAAATCCATTTCTACGTTTATTTTTACAATTTGTTTTACTTCTCTCTCCCATCCGAAAATACCTATTATGGTTTCAATCTCTAGGTCTTCGATAAATACTTTATCCATTATCAACCTCCTCTAAGCTCCATTTAGGATTAACAGAAATTTTGTTATCTTCATTGGGAAGATTTATTTTTTCGTAACCTGTGAATGCAATCATTGTTCCATTATCTGTGCAATGCGAAAAATCTGGATAAATCGCTGAACAACCTTGGTGTAAGTCTTTAGAAAACCTTCTTCTCAACTCTTTATTAGCTGCCACGCCACCTGATAAAACTACTTGCTTCAAATCAAAGTCAATGAGTGCTTTATTAGTTTTATGCAATAAACAGTCAATTGCAGCATTCTGAAATTCTAAACAAATATTTGAAATTAATTGATTCGAAAGTTCACCTTCCTTTTTTAATTCATTAACTTTATATAACACAGCGGTCTTAAGGCCGCTAAAACTAAAATTATAATCATTCGAGTTCAAAATTGGGCGAGGCAGCTTATCTTTCGTATTTTTTCCTCTTACAGACATTTTTTCAATTTCAGGCCCTCCTGGATATTTTAAACCTAACAATTTTGCAGTTTTGTCAAAAGCTTCTCCAACAGCATCATCTATAGTTTGACCAAGTATTTTATATACTCCTGATTGTTCTACTTTAGCCAAAATAGTATGTCCGCCCGATACTAATAAAGTTAAAAAAGGATAACAAAGCTCAGGTGCATCAAACTTAGCCATCAGTAAATGTGCTTCCATATGATGAACAGGAATTACAGGTTTGTCTAAAGCAAAACCTAAAGATTTAGCAAAAGCCGCGCCAACCATTAACGGTCCTCTTAGTCCAGGTCCCTTAGTGTAAGCAATTACGTCAATATCTTTCAGATTAATATTAGAATCATTTAGTCCTTTCTTTAACAAAGGTAAGAATTTATTTGTGTGATCCCTCGCAGCTAATTCTGGTACAACTCCTCCGTATAACGAATGTTTGTCAGCTTGACTGAATAGACACTCAAAAATAATTTTTTTATTTTTTCCATCGTATAAAGCAACTCCTGTCTCATCACATGAAGTTTCAATTCCTAGAACAAGCATTTTTAAATAATAACAGATCAAAAACGTCATCCAAAAGTTTTGCATTATTACTATTTGATAGATAGAATTGCCATCCAAATAGTTATGCCAATTATAAAACTGAAAGAAACTGAATCATTCGACGCTGGTCTAAGACGTTTCAAAAGGTCTTGTGATAAAGCAGGAGTTATTGCTGAGGTAAGAAAGAGAGAGTTCTATGAAAAACCTACCGCAGTCAGAAAACGTAAGGCTGCAGCAGCCGTAAAAAGAGCTTCTAAAAGACGGAAAATGGGAACAATGCCGCCTCTTAGAGCTAGATTCTGAATTAACCATGTCTCAAGAACTATTAACTTCTATTCAGGAAGATGTGAAATCTTCCCTTAAATCAGGCAATAAATTTAAAGCATCAACACTGAGATTGATTGTCTCAGCAATAAAACTTGAAGAAAAAAATAAATCAGAACTTTTATCTGATACTGAAGCTTTAGAAATACTATCTAAAATGATAAAACAACGTAAAGATTCTATCGATCAATTTGAAACCGCAAATAGACTGGAATTAGCTGAAAAAGAAAAAAAAGAAATTGAAATAATTCAAAACTATCTTCCTAAACAATTATCAGAAGAAGAACTTTCAATCTTAATTAAAAAGGTAATTAAAGAAGTTAATGCCGAATCCGTTAAAGATATGGGAAAAGTGATGGGTACGCTAAAACCAAAAATTATCGGAAAAGCTGATGCTGGCAAAGCAAGCAGCTTAATTAAGAAGCTATTGTCTTAATTTTTTTAAGGTTTCTACAATAGTAACTGTTTGTTGATCAGCTTCAATATTAAGCAAATCTCCTTCGTTGACATATTTTAAATTCGTATTTTTTAAGGTTTCAGGAATAATAGAAATTACAAATGATTTTTTTGTCACTTTAACCACGGTCAGACTAATTCCATTTATAGCAACATAACCTTTTTTTAAAATGAAATTAGAAATACTACTTGGCAGTTCTATTTTTAAAAGATTTTCTTTTGCTTTATTAAAACTTATAACTTTACCTTTGGCATGAATATGACCAGAAACTAAATGCCCTCCAATTTCATCTCCAAGTTTGAGTGACCTTTCAAGATTTACAGGTACTTTCAAATTTAAATAATCAAGATTTGTTAATTTGAGAGACTCATGAATTACATCAAAAAAAACTTTTTCAGGATTAAACCTTTTAACGGTCAAGCAAACACCATTAACTGCGATGCTATCTCCTTTTTTTAAACCTTTTGTAAATTTTTTTGAAACACCCACAGATAGACTAATTCCATATGACTTAGTTTCCTTAGAAACAGATTTCGAATATTCTTGAACAATTCCACTAAACATTTTTATAAATTCAAATCTGAAAATTTAGCTATTGAATAAACTTTAACTCCTTCTTGATTTAGATTAGATCTGTAAGAATTGCCATTTTCATCTTTTTCTTCTCTATCGAAGGCTACTAATGCTGCAATTAATTTTGCATCATTATTGTTTAAGTAATTCAAAGCGCCTTTTATAGCAGTTCCGGCCGTCAAAACATCATCAATTACTAAAACTTTTTTATCTTTCAAAATTCCAATAAAATCTCCGCCCTCACCATGAAGTTTTGTCTCTTTTCGGTCAAATACATAACTAATTTCGTTTTTAGTTTCTTTGTAATATTCAATTCCAACTGCAGCTGCAAGTGGTATCCCTTTATATGCAGGGCCAAATATACAATCAAATTCTAAATCATTATTTAAAATTAAATCTACATAATGTTTAGACAAAATTGTCAAAGAACTTGCATTGAAGAATTTTGAAATATCAAAAAAATAATTACTTTTGATCCCAGATTTTAGAGTGAAATCTCCATATCTTAAGGCATCAAGTTCTTGAGCTTTTTCTAAAAAAGATTGCATATATTTGATATTCTAGACACTTTCTCTATGGATAAAAACTTAAATAATCTTTTCGTAATTTCCAGTCCTTCGGGTGGAGGAAAGTCAAGTTTAATTGAAGCCTTGTTGTCTGAACCAAATGCTCAAAATCTTAGTTTATCTATTTCTTTTACAACAAGATTAAAAAGGTCTACCGAGGAAGATGGAAAAAATTATTATTTCATAGATCGAAAAGAATTTGAAAAAAAAATAAATAACAATGATTTTCTTGAATATGCTGAGGTTTTTAACAATTTTTATGGAACTGAACGACAAAAAACTGAAAAGATCCTTAAATCTAAAGACTTATTACTTGAACTTGATTGGCAAGGAGCTTTTAATATTAAAGAAAAATTTATTGAAACAAAAAATATTTTTTTAATACCTCCCTCCTTTGACGACTTAAAAAAAAGGCTCAAAAACAGAGGTACAGAATCAAATGAATCCATCGAAATGCGTCTCTCTGCTGCTAAAGAAGAGATTTCAAAACATAGCTCATATGATTATCTAGTCTTAAATGACAATTTTGAGTTTGCTTTGGAAGATTTGAAGAAAATAGTGCTAAATAAAGTATCAGTAGAAGATTTTGAATCAAGAGTGACAGACAAACTTTTAAACAAGTTACTAGATTAAACAAATAATTTTGAGTAGAATCATCACCCACTATGGCTAGAATTACAGTTGAAGATTGTTTAAAACAAATACCCAATCGTTACGAAATGGTAAAACTTGCTGCAAAAAGAGTAAAACAATTAGCTGTAGATGGAAGAGAACCAACAGTAGATCCAGACGATGATAAACCAACTGTGATAGCTCTGAGAGAGATAGCTGCCGGAAATGTTACAACCGAAAACATAGACAGCTTCAACTTTGATGCCCTTGAAGAAGAATTTTCTGAACAACTTCAGTCTGACGAAGACTAATCATCAAAAAGTCTGATATTTCAATAAATTTGCTAAACTTTCTGTATGACAGCAGAAACTAAGTCTATTACTAAATTATCATTAAGCCTAAGTGAATATTTAGATGATAAGCAGTTAGAACAGGTAAAAAAAGCTTTTTTTTATGCCTCTAATGCTCACTCAGGGCAATTTAGATCTAGTGGAGATCCTTATGTGTCTCATCCGATTGCAGTAGCAAAAATATTAGCAGATTTTAAGATGGATGGAGACTGCTTAACAGCTGCGATTCTTCATGATGTCATTGAAGATTCCGGAATACCTAAATCTTATTTAAAAAATGAATTTAATGTAGATGTAGCAAATCTTGTTGATGGAGTTAGTAAACTCGACAAAATTTCTTTGACGTCAAAACAGGAAGAGCAAGCAGAAAACTTTCAAAAAATGTTACTTGCAATGTCCAAAGACATAAGAGTAATCGTGCTTAAACTAGCCGACAGATTACATAATATGAGAACCCTTAAATATCTGAATAAAGAAAAACAAAAAAGAATTGCTACAGAAACTTTAGAAATTTACGCACCCATTGCACACAGATTAGGAATGCATCAATTTTATAGGGAATTAGAAGATCTTGCTTTCGAAGTTATTCATCCCTATAGAAATAAAGTTTTAAAAAGTGCTATTAAAAAAAATACTAAAGGAAGAAAAAAAATATTAAAGAAGATTGAAAGTTCTATTAAAGAAAAATTGAATGAATATGAACTCAATAGCCAAGTAAGCGGAAGAATTAAACATTTGTATGGAATATTCAAAAAAATGAAAACTCAGTCTAAAAGTTTAGATCAAGTTTTGGACGTTTATGCCTTCAAAATTACTACCAACTCGGTTATGGATTGTTATAAAGCGCTGGGCATATTGCATAACTCCTTTAAACCTATTGAGGGCAGATTTAAAGATTACATTGCTATTCCTAAGTCGAATTCATATCAATCAATTCACACTGGCATAATAACTTTTGACGGGCTTCCAATAGAGGTTCAAATAAGAACAAATGATATGGATGAATTAGCAGAATATGGCATTGCGGCACATTGGATTTACAAAACAGGTAGTAAAGAAAATCCTGCACAAGTTAGAGCGAAAAGATGGGTTAACACTCTTATGGAAGTCAAAAAAAATGTTGATGATCCTCAAGATTTTATTGAGATTGTTAAAACCGGTTTAGTGCCTAATGAAATTTATGTATTTACCCCAAAAGGTGACATTATTGAATTGCCAAAAGGTTCTACACCAATAGATTTTGCTTTTGCAGTTCACTCGGATGTAGGCATTCACTGTAGAGGATGCAGAATTAATAAAAACCTTGCACCTATCAGCGTTCCGCTTGAAAGCGGGCAAACAATAAGCATTATTACAGATACAATTCCCCAAGCTAATCCATCATGGCTAGAATTCGTAAGAACCTCAAGAGCAAGAAGCTCTATTAGAAACAGCTTAAGAGATTTAAATCTATCCAAAGCAAGAAAGTTTGGTAAAGCTATTCTTGAACAAGCCCTTGCACCTCATGAAATTAAACTAAGAAATATTCCTAAAAATAGAATGGATAAACTTCTTTCATCTATAAATGTAAAAAGTGTAAGAAAATTATTAGAAGAAATTGGATCTGGAAAAAGGTCAAGTTTGGTTGTAGCTCATCAAATAATCCAATTCTTAGATTTTGATCAATCTGATTTGATTGAGCTTTCAAATATACAGATAAGCGGATCAGAAGGTCTTGTTATATCTTATGCTCCATGCTGCAGGCCGATACCAGGGGATAACATAATAGCTCACTTCTCTAATACAAAAGGTATTGTTGTCCACACCGAAAGATGTAAAAACATCAGAACAATAAGAAAAGACCCTGCCTTATGTGCACAAGTTAACTGGGCGGAAGAGATTGAAGGAGATTTTTCCGTAGAAATTAAAGTTTTATCTGAAGATAAGCCAGGATTACTGGCAGAAATTTCAACGGTAATCTCAAATTACCAAGCAAATATAGAAAGTTTCAAAACTGATACGCCAATTGGAAATAGTATTCAAATGCATATTGTTATGAATGTTATCGACCGTGATCATCTTGCAAGAATTATGAGAAAATTAAGACGTCTAGCACCAGTCTTATCGGTTTTTAGAGTTCAAAATAAAGATTTACAAGAGTGAAAAATGAAAAAGGAAATAAATACTCCTAATGCTCCTAAAGCCATAGGTACTTACTCTCAAGCTATTGCAACTGAAAATTTATTATTTATTTCAGGTCAAATTCCATTAGACCCTATTTCTATGAATCTCGTGGATGGAATTGAAAACCAAGTAAGACAAGCATTTGAAAATATAAGAAATATTTTAGAAGCTGAAAATTTAACGTTCTCAAACATAATTAAATTAACTATTCTTCTAGATAATATTAATAATTTTGAGTTAGTTAATAAAATAATGGCAGAGTTATTTACAGAACCATACCCTGCTAGGGCTGCATATGAGGTCTCAAAATTACCAAAAAATAGTTCAATTGAAATAGAAACTATTGCTATCAAAAATTAGTGACTAATTTTTATCTCAATACTTCTATAGAAAACATAAAAGGTGTTGGCCCTAAAGTAAAAATTCAATTAGAAAAAATTGGAATTGAAACTATACAAGATGCTCTCTTTTATCTTCCTAAAAGTTATGAAAACAGGACAAAAATTACAAAAATATCGGACGTTGAACCTGGAAATGCTTATCAAATCGAAGGAGAGATACTTGAAAGTAAGATTTATTATCCTGGTAGGAGAGCTTTTTATGCAAAAATTACCGATGGCACTGGATTTATTCAAATAAGACTATTTTTCTTTTCAAATCCTCAAGCAAATGCTTTTATTAAAGGATTAAAAATTAGGATGTATGGGGTTGTAAGAAATACAGGCAACAAATTAGAAGTTTTTCATCCAAGCTATAAAATATTTACTTCAAACCAAAGGCCTCCTTTAGATAATACCTTAACTCCTATTTACTCCGTTGGCTCCAGTAAAATTTCTCAGTTCAGGCTAAGAAATATTATAAAGAATTGTATAAATAAAATACCAAGTGAAGATTCTTTTGAAAAAAAAATTGATGAAGTATTTTATACAAACAATATTTCTGAATTTTCTATTAAAGAATCATTGCAAATTATTCATAGTCCTTCCGTTAAAGATGAAATATTAAAGATTAAAAATTTTTCACATCCTGCTCAAAAAAGATTAATCGTTGAAGAGTTATTAACTAATTTAATTGGTGTAAAAATTTCTACAAAGAGAATTGACAAATTAATTAGCCCGAAAATTATCAAATCTGAGGCTTCCCTAAAGGAATTCAAAAAAAATCTACCTTTTCAAATGACTAAAGCTCAAGTTTCAGTTATCGACGAAATCACTAATGACTTAAATCAAATAAAACCAATGAGAAGGCTTGTTCAAGGGGATGTAGGTTCGGGAAAAACCGTAGTTGCTGCAGCTGCTATGTTGTCTGTTGCAAAGAGCAATTTTCAAAGCGTTTTACTATGTCCTACTGAAGTGCTTGCGGAACAACACTTTAAGAATTTTTCACAGTGGATGAAAAATGAAAAAATAGAAATGAATCTTTTAACAGGAAAAACAAAGAAAAAAGAATGGGAAAAGATTAATGAAGGTTTAATCTCTGGAAAAACTAAAATTCTTATCGGCACTCACTCCGTTTTTCAAAAAAGAGTTTCGTTAAATAATCTTGCCTTAGTTGTGGTGGACGAACAACAGCGTTTTGGAGTAAAGCAAAGATTTGAAATACTTCAAAAAACATCTCAAAATTTAATGCCTCATCAACTTTTTATGACTGCTACACCAATACCTAGAACATTAGCAATGACTATGTTTGCTGATCTAAGTGTTTCAAAAATAGATGAAATGCCACCTGGTAGAAATCCTGTTTTGACTTCGGTTATGTCTAATACTAAAAGAGATGAATTAATAGAGCGATTAGAAGTTATATGTAAAAACGGCAATCAAGCGTTTTGGCTATGTACGATGATAGAAGAATCAGAGAACTTAGATGTTCAAACGGCAGAAGCTTCTAAAAAGTGGTTAGAAGAAAAAAGTAGCAATTTAAAAGTGGGATTAGTTCATAGCAAATTAACTAAAAATCAAAAAGATAAGGCAATAAACGAATTTAGAGAAGGAACAATTGATGTGTTAGTTTGCACTACAGTGATTGAAGTTGGAATGGATGTCCCAAATGCTAGTTTAATGATCATAGAAAATGCAGAGCGATTAGGACTTTCTCAATTACATCAGTTAAGAGGCAGAGTTGGAAGAGGTCCAGACATGCAGGCTCACTGTATTCTCCTTTATGAGGGAGAGCTTGGAGAGACTGCTGAAGCTAGAATGTCGGCAATGAAAGAGACAAATGATGGATTTAAAATTTCTGAAATAGATCTCGAAATAAGAGGCTCTGGAGAAATATTAGGAACTAAACAATCTGGAGGCATGGAGTTGAAAATAGCTGACCTTATTAGAGACGCACAGTTTTTAGATAAATCTGAAAAGCTTGCAAGAGAACTAAAAGACCGTCCTGAATTAGTTGATTTATTAATGAGCAGATGGATCGGCAAAAAAGAAGACCTGATTGCAGCTCAATAAATCTTAGTCAAATCTGGTTTAAAGTAGTGGAGAAATAACTAAACTCACAATTGCCATCACATTTATCAAAATGTTCATTGAAGGACCAGAAGTATCTTTGAATGGGTCACCAACTGTATCACCTACAACTGCAGCAGAATGTGTATCTGTTCCTTTGCCGCCAAGATTTCCTTTTTCTATAAATTTTTTAGCGTTATCCCATGCGCCACCAGAATTAGCCATCATAAGGGCCATAGAAACGCATCCAATCAACCCCCCTCCAAGCATTCCTCCTAAAGATTCGGGACTAAGACCAAAACCTACAATCACAGGAGCGCTTACTGCAATAACCCCAGGAAGTAACATTCTTTTTAATGCTGCTGAAGTTGCAATATCAACACACTTTGCAGTATCGGGCTCGGCATTGCCTTCAAGAAGACCTGGGATTTCCTTAAATTGTCTTCTTATTTCATTTATCATATCGAAAGCAGCGTCCCCCACCGCTGTCATAGTAATTGAGGATATTAAAAAAGGAATTGATATTCCTATAAACATGCCCACTAAAACTTGAGGATCAGATAGTACCAATTCAAATTGTTCATTATTGTGAGAAACTGTTTCAACAAAGGCTGCAATAATTGCTAACGCAGCTAATGCAGCTGCTCCTATAGCAAATCCTTTTCCAATAGCAGCAGTAGAATTGCCAAGCTCATCCAATGAATCGGTAATTTCTCTTGTTTCACTTCCCATTCCCGACATTTCAGCAATTCCTCCGGCGTTATCCGCAACTGGACCATAAGCATCTATGGCCATAGTAATTCCAACAGTTGCTAACATACCAACAGCAGCAATTCCTACTCCGTAGAGCCCTACTAAACTTGTGGAAACTAAAATAATTGTTGCAAGAATTAGAATTGGCAAAACGACCGATTGCATTCCAACTGATAAACCTGTGATCATTACGGTAGCTGGACCTGTCTCTCCTGACTTAGCAATTTTTTCTACAGGAGTTGCTCCAGTGTAGTACTCAGTTATCAAGCCAATTAACACTCCTCCTACTGCCCCAGCAAGTACAGCCAACCAAGTGTAAAAAACATTTTCATTCAAAATCAATTCAATTAAAAAGAAAGCTGCAACAACAAATAATATTGCAGAACCCATGGTACCAGTCCTTAAAGCCGTTCCTGGATCAGCCTTCGAAAAGATTCTCACAATAACAATTCCCAAGATTGAAGCCAGTAATCCTAAAGAAGCCAAAGCCAAAGGAAGAGCCATCATACCGCTATCATCTAAGGTTGCTGCAATGGCAATAGAAGCGATCATAGATCCGCAATAAGATTCAAATATATCAGAACCCATTCCAGCAACATCTCCAACATTATCTCCTACATTGTCTGCGATAACTCCGGGATTCCTAGGATCGTCTTCAGGAATTCCTGCCTCTACTTTACCTACTAAATCAGCTCCTACGTCTGCGCTTTTAGTATAAATTCCTCCACCAACTCTTGAAAATAAAGCTACGCAAGAGGCGCCCATACCAAAACCTTCAATTGCTCTTGCAGTTTCAGGATCACCCCCGAAATAAAAATATAATCCGCCCAAACCAACAAGGCCTAAGGAAGCTACACACAACCCCATGATTGAGCCGCCGTAAAAGGCCACTGAGAGCGCTGATTGAGCTCCCTCCTGACTTGCTGCTGTGGCAGTTCTTACATTAGCTTTTGTCGCGGCAAACATTCCTAACCAACCGGCCAATGATGAGGATAAGGCCCCAGCAGTGACTGCTAAAGCGGTATTGAATCCAAGAAATATGTAAGATAAGACTATTAACACTGAAACGAATAAAGCTAAGTAGGTGTACTCCCGTCTCATGAACACCATAGCTCCTAAATGTATTTGATCTCCTATTTTTTTTACCTCATCTGAACCACCGTCGTATCTCATTACCAGCATAAATAATAGTAATGCTACGACTAAACCAAAGATGCCCAATAAAGGCGGATAGATAAGATTTAACTCCATGATTTTCTCCTAAAAGGTCAGATTAATTTATCAGAAATAAGGATAATTTTCAGAAATTTGATTTCATCTTTGATCATAAAAAATTTCCTTTCTCAAGTTATTTTCACTCGAAGAAATAAGACATGCGATCATAGAATCGCCACAAACATTTACTGAAGTTCTTAACATATCTAACAATCTATCTACTCCAATAATTAGGGCGATACCTTCGACTGGAAGTCCTACTTGCTGAAGAACCATTGCGAGCATTATTAATCCAACACCAGGCACTCCCGCTGTGCCAATGGATGCTAAAGTTGCTGTCAGTATAACCATTAAGAAGTCTGATACGCTCAAATCAATTCCATATGCCTGAGAAATAAACACAGTAGCAACTCCTTGCATAATTGCTGTTCCATCCATATTTATTGTCGCTCCTAGAGGAATAGTGAAGGAAGCAACTGATTGATCTACTCCAAGCTTATCTCTTGCGGTTTTTAAAGTAAGAGGCATAGTCGCACTACTTGAAGAGGTGCTAAATGCAAAAAATATAACCTCTTTTAGTTTTGAGTAAAAAATAAATGGATGAAGCCCAGTAAAGAAATAAAGAAAAAAACTGTAAACAAAAATTCCATGAATAAATAAAACACAAACTAACAGAAAGAAATATCCTGCAAGGTCATAAATTATTGAAAATCCGATTTTAGAAAAAATATCTACTAATAAACAAAAAATACCGATGGGAGCAAATAGAATTATTATTTCAACAATTTTTAACATGAGGTTGTTTCCAGATATAAAAAAATTAACAACATGTTCATTAGTTGACAGTGATCTAACTCCTAAACCAACTATCAAAGAAAAAACAATTATTTGTAACATTTCCCCGTTTGCCATGGCTTGAATTGGATTTGTTGGAAAAATATTTATTAAAACTTCTTTAAGAGATGGTGGACTAGGCGCTGTAAATTCCACATTTGTGATGAGACCTACGCCACTTCCAATATTAAAAAAATTTGAGAAAAAAAGGGCTAAAGAAATAGCAATCGAAGTCGTAACTAAATATAAAAGAATTGCTTTGAGGCTTATAGATCCTAATTTAGATGAATCTGTAATTTGAGCAACTCCGGTTACTAAAGAAAAAAATACTAATGGGACAACCATTAGTTTTAATGAGGCAATAAAAATTGCTCCTAAGATACTAAAAAATTGAATAAAAAATGATACTAGTTCATTTTCCAAAAAAAATAGATTTACCATGGAACCCAATAGGATTCCTGCAAACATAGAGAAAAGGATTTTAGTTGTATAGGACATTAATAACTCTTACCAGAGCCTTCTAATGGAATCATGTCAAAATCCTCCTTTCCCACGCCACAGTCTGGACATACCCAATCATGTGGAACGTCTTCCCATTTTGTTCCAGGTGGAATGCCTTCTTCTGGTAGACCTTCTGCTTCATCATAAATCCAACCACAAACTATACATTCCCACTTTCTAAAATCTTCCATAATAAATTTCTGTAAGGTTATTAATTTTTGAATAATATATCAGTGTGACCGAAAGATTGAAAAACTATTTTTACCTAATGAGATTGCATAAGCCAGTAGGCACTTTGCTACTCCTATGGCCCACCCTAATTGCACTGATTGTAGCTTCTAACAATAACCCAAGTTTAAAACTGTTTATCTTATTTAGTTTAGGCGCACTTATCATGAGATCAGCTGGATGTGTGATAAATGATTTGATTGATAAAGATATAGATAAAAAAGTAAGTAGAACAAAATTTAGGCCTATTGCCTCAGGACAGGTGTCTTCGACTGAAGCCATAGTTTTATTTCTTTCTCTTATAGTTTTAGCCTTAGTTCTTCTTTTTCAACTTAACCAATTGTCGTTTTACGTCTCTTTCGCAATTCTTTTTCTAATTATTATTTACCCTTTTTCAAAAAGATTTTTTAAACTACCGCAAATAATTTTAGGATTCACTTTCTCTGGTGGAATACCAATTGCTTTTGCCGCAACTATAAACACAATTACATTTGAGTGTTTGGTATTGATGCTAGCAAATTTCTTATGGATTATGTCTTACGATACATCGTATGCTTTATCAGATAGAGATGATGATAAATTGTTGGGGATTGGTAGTTCAGCAATTTTCTTTGAAGGATACGAAAGGGCTTCTATATTTTTATTTGGTTTATTAGGGATATTACTTTTTGGTTATATAGGATTTTTAAAAAATTCTGATGTTTTATTTTTTATATTATTTTTTGTTACTATAGTTTTCTTCTTATATATTTTTTTTAAAACTGATTTTAAAGATCCTAGTTCTAGTTTTAGTTTCTTTGAAAAAAATAACGCTTTAGGATTTTTAATGTTTATTTCTTTTTTAACACTTTTTTTAACATGAAAATAAGCTTCAATAGCTCTATAGAAGAAATTTCTAAAAAAGAATGGGATTCATTAGTAAACGTTGTAGATTATCCCTTTCTAAAACATGATTTTCTCAAATTACTTGAAAATACAAGCTGTGTTGGAGCTGAAACTGGTTGGATACCACTTCACATAAGCATTTCTAGAGATGACGAGCTTATTGCAGCAATGCCACTATATTTGAAGAGTCATTCTCAAGGAGAATTTGTTTTTGATCATTCTTGGGCAAATGCATTTTACCAACATGGACTAGACTATTATCCTAAATTAGTTAGCTCAATTCCTCATACCCCAGCATCCGGTCCAAGACTTTTGTTAAAGGATGGTGAAAATCAAAAAGAATTATTTTCTCTTATGAAAGAAGGAGTTAAAAGTATTGCAAAAAAAAACAATATTTCTTCATGGCATATTTTATTTCCTGAAGAGAGAGAAATAAATTTCTATGAAAACTCTAATCTTAGTATTAGGAAAAATGCTCAATTTGTATGGTTCAATCAAAATTTTAAAAGTTTTGACGATTACTTAGACTCTTTTAGAGCTAGGCATAGAAAGAATGTAAAAAAAGAAAGATCAAAAATAAAAAAACAAGATTTAGTAATAGAAACATTTTCCGAGGAAGAAATTAATTATGATCTGCTTGATAAATTCTATAAGTTTTATTTATCAACCAATATTAAAAGAAGTGGATTTTCAGGATACTTGACGAAACAATTTTTCTTAAATTTCCCTTCGAACCTTTTTAAAAATTTAGTCATAGTTTTGGCTAAAAAAAAATCTAATAACGAAATGGTTGGCGGATCACTTTTCTTTAAAGATGATAAAAATTTATATGGAAGATATTGGGGTTGTATAGAAGAATTTGATTGTCTACATTTTGAATGTTGTTACTATCAAGGAATTGAATATTGTATAAAAAATAAATTAAGAAGATTTGATCCAGGCGTTCAAGGAGAGCATAAAATCAAACGAGGGTTTTCACCAACCGAGACATATTCAGCTCACTGGATAGCTGATGACAGATTTAGAGAAGCCATAGACGATTTTGTTATTAAAGAAGAACGACATATAAATCTATATCTAGAAGATGCAAAAAAATTACTCCCGTTTAAAAGTTCTTGAAAAACATCCTTTAAAAAAAGAAATTTTTTTTCTAATTGAAAAGGATAAGGATTTAGAAAATTTATTTCTTGATAACTGCGACTTTAAAAAATTTAAACGTCCAAAAGGATATGAAGGACTGGTAAGACTAATAACCGAACAACAATTATCAGTAGCATCCGCCAGAGCTATTTTTCTGAGAATTAAAAAAAATCTTAAAAGTTTTAAACCAGAAGAATTCTTAAAATTATCAGATCAAATCCTTAAGGAAACTGGTTTAAGCAGACAAAAAATTTTATATTGTAGAATCCTTGCAGAATCGATTAAGAGTAAACAACTTAATTTTAGAAAACTGCATAAAATGGATGATGAAGAACTAAAAAAAAATCTTCTAAAAATCAAGGGGATAGGTGAATGGACAGCAGAATGCTATATGCTAGCTTCCTTGGATAGGCCTGATATTTGGCCGGTAAAGGATTTAGGTTTACAAGTAGCAGTTCAGAGAATTAAAAATTTAAAAAAAAGACCTTCAGAAGAAAAAATGGAAAAAATTAGCAAGATATGGAAACCATATAGATCAACAGTTGCTAACGTGTTATGGGCGTCTTATGACTAATTTGAAAAAAAAAGTATTAAGAAAGTAAACTAGAACAGCAATATTGATATATTTTAAGAATCAATGATTTTATAAAAAAATTTTTTAGAAAACTTAATTACAATTTATATATGTACAAAAGAGAACACAAAAAATTACAGGAGCTTCAAGTTATACAAGCTTCTAATTTTTTACTTCTTTCCAAGTTGTTTTCGAATTTAACAATTAATAATAATTTTCGTTTCCACCTTCCAATGTCAAGTGAGAAGGAAAGAAAATTATCTAAAATAAATTTTAATCTAAAAAAAATTTCAAAATATACTTCTAACCTAGAAATAGTTATGGAATCCCCTTTAACTAAAAAAGATATAAAATTAAATTTAAGAATTTATCACGAAGCTAAATTGGCTGAAGTTACAAGGTTTCAAAATTTTCATATCAGTTTATTGGAAATTTTTCCTACTAATTTAAAATTTGGTTTTTCAAAAGATGAAAGATTACAGTGGAATTCTTTTACAAAAGAATTTTTAAATTTATGCTTAAAAGAAGGAAGATCTATTGAAACTTTTATACCTTCATGGATTTAATAGTTCACCGGAATCAACTAAAGCTAAAATTTTTTCGCAATTTTTATCTAAAAATAATAAAGCAAAGGTATTAATTCCAACCCTTCCTTACTCGCCAAAAGACACAATTGAGTTACTCAGTAACATGGTAGAAAAGGAAAAATCTCAAATTTCAATAATCGGTAGTTCATTGGGCGGCCTTTACGCTTCTTTTATAAGTGAAAAATACAAGATTAAAAGTGTTGTAATTAATCCTGTTGTACCTAATCACCTAAAAAAAATGGAGAGCATAATTGGTGAACATATTAATTTTCATACCAAAGAAAAAAACTTTTTCTCCCAATCCGATTACAATGAATTATTTGCTTGCTCCATAAGTAAATTAACTAATCCTCTTAATCATTTATGTCTTGTTCAATTAGGAGATGAAGTATTAGATCATACTTTGACGTTAGAATATTTTAAAAATTCGTTTGCTTTAATTGAGAATGGAGGAAACCATCAATTTGATAGTTTTGAAAGATATTTACAATTGATAGTGGATTTTATGATGAATTGACCAAAATTAGTGCATTTTAAGTATCAAAAAAATACAAAAAATGCACTAGAATTAACCATTTTGTTTGATATTATTATAAATTCGATAAATAAATTTAGGAGACAATATGTCAGATTTCAAAACTTACGAATACATCTGGTTAGATGGTTACACACCAGAAGCAAATATGAGGAGTAAAGTTAAAGCTACCGATGATGATACCCCACCAGATTGGTCTTTTGACGGTTCTTCAACTCAACAAGCAGAAGGTGGAAGCTCAGATTGTTTATTACTTCCTGTGCAAACATACTCAAACCCTCATGGACATGATTTAGTCATGACTCAGGTTCATGCTGCTGATCATACAACTCACCCTTCCAACTTTAGAGCTGCAGCGGCTGAAGTTGTAACAGATGAATGGTGGTTTGGTTTTGAGCAAGAATTTTTCTTCACTGACCCTAAAACAGGTGAACCTCTTGGCTGGGAAGATGGCACACCAAGAGAACAAGGTGAATATTATTGTGGAGTTGGCGCAAGTAATGTTGTGGGAAGAGAAATATCTGATGCTCACTTAGAAGCATGCCTTGAATTAGGGATTACACTTACTGGTACTAATGCAGAAGTTGCTTTGGGCCAATGGGAATATCAATGCTTTGGTAAAGGAATTAAAGCAGCTGATGACCTTTGGGTTAGCAGATACATGCTTTTCAAAATAGCTGAAGAATTCGGCGTGGGAGTGAACATTCATCCAAAACCTAAGACAGGGGATTGGAATGGATCTGGTATGCACACAAACTTTTCAAATGAAGAAATGAGAAGTAAAGGCTCTAAAGAATTATTTGAGTCCATGTGCGAAAAATTGGGTAAAGTCCACAAAGATGGAATAGCTTCTTATGGTTCAGATAATGATATGAGACTTACTGGCCTGCACGAAACTCAGAAAATTACTGAATTTTCATATGGAGTAAGTGATAGAGGAGCTAGTATAAGGATACCTGTTTACACGGTTGAACACGATTGGAACGGATATTTAGAAGACAGAAGACCTGCTTCAAATGCAGATCCGTACAAAATTCTTGCTCACATTGTTGGAACTTTAACAAAATAAAACCTTAGTTAAATTTGAAACTCTTCTTTATCATGGAGAGTTTCAAATTAGGACAAAAGATAATGAGAGAAATATTCTCAAACACAATCTCGTCTATAACTAATTTCATTATTTTAAAACTAAAAACTTTAATTAATGATTGTGGAAAAAGATAATTTACAATCCTTCTCAAAATTTGCCTTAGACTCTGTTTCTTCAAAGTTACTTATTGTGAGTAAAGATCTCAAAGTGACTTACTTAAATAAAGCTGCTGAAGATTTTTTAAATATTTCTTTAGAAGATGCAGAAGGAAAAATAATTTCTAAGGTTTTTCACGAAAAGCCTAAAAATGATCTTGAGCTTCAAGAATTGTTTGAAAATAAGAAACATTTAAAAAGACATATCACAACATTGTTTTTAAAAAATAATTTAAAAAAGAAGACTTCTTTCGTAGCAACTTATTTCGAAGATAAAAACCAAGATGAGTATATTGTTTTTGAATTTTTTGATAACGATAAATCATCGATGGATTCTAAACGAGAGCGTCGCTTTAAGGGCGATGTAATAACAAATGCTTTTTCAAAAGTTTTGGCTCATGAGATAAAAAATCCTTTAAGTGGAATTAAGGGCTCAGCACAATTATTGATGAATAAAGTTGAAGATCCTGAAAATAGAGAATTTTTAAACATAATTCTTAAAGAAACTGATCGAATCACAAAAATTATAGATCAAGTCTCTAAAAAGAATTTTCAATTAAATCAAAAGCCTTTAAATGTGCATGCTATTTTAGAAAAAATTCCCAACTTTGTTGATTCTTTAAATCTTACGGAAGTTTCAGTTGAAAGAGATTATGACCCGAGTATTCCTCTACTTAACGTCGACGATAATCTGTTAGGACAAGTTTTTTATAATCTCGCACGAAATTCAGTTGAAGCGATAGATTCTAGTAAAAAAGGAAATAAATTAATTTTAAGAACTAGGATAATCTATGAAACATTTATCAATAAAACTTTTCATAAATCAGCTTGTTTAATTGAAATTTCAGATAATGGCCCAGGAATACCAGATGATCTGATAGATTCAATATTTTTTCCTCTAGTTTCTACTAAAGAAATTACATCTGGTTTAGGACTTGCTATAGCAAGAGGTATAATTAATCAGCACAAAGGCGAAATTGATTGCATCAGTGATTCCAAAGGAACAACCTTTTCAGTAATTCTCCCGATTGAAGAAAATTCAGAATTTTTAAAGGAGGAATTAAATGCCTAGACCAAAGAAAGTATGGATAGCTGACGACGATGAGTCTATAAGATTCATTTTAGAAAGAGGCTTGATAGATGCAGGCTTTCATGTGAACGTATTTGAAGACGGCAACGAGGTAGTAAACCATTTAGAAATTGAAAAACCTCACGTTCTTTTAACTGACTTAAAAATGCCTGGAAGAGACGGAATGGATCTTCTAGATACTTTTAAAAATGAGTACCCAAATATTCCAGTTATTATGATGACAGCTCATTCAGATCTTGACACGACTGTTGAAGCTTTTGAAAGTGGAGCCTGGGACTATATTGCAAAACCCTTTGATTTGAATGGAGCAATAGACAAAATAACCAAAGCTCTGAGCGAGAAAAAAAAGAATCAAAAAATATCATCCTCTAAAGAAGAGATTGATTTAAAAAGTGGAAAACTGATTGGGAAATCTAATGTGATGCAAGATTTATTTAACTCTATAGGTAAACTGTCACATTCTAATAGCACAGTGCTTTTATACGGAGAATCTGGAACGGGAAAGGAATTAGTCGCAAGGGCCATATATGAACACTCCGATAGACAAAAAAAGAAATTAATTTCTTTAAATATGGCCGACATTCCAATCGAATTATTGGAATCAGAGTTGTTTGGATATGAAAAGGGAGCTTTTACAGGGGCTTCTCAAAAAAAATTAGGTAGATTCGAACAAGCTCATGAAGGAACCTTATTCTTAGATGAAATAGGAGATATGCCCTTTGAAACGCAGACAAGAATTTTAAGAGTTTTATCTTCAGGTGAGTTTTATAGAATAGGCGGAACAGATCCTGTAAAAGTAGATGTAAGAATAATTGCTGCGACCAATCAAAATCTCAACGATAAGGTTAAATCCGGTGCTTTTCGAGAAGATTTATTTCACCGTTTGAATGTCATCCGTATTGCCCTTCCCCCTCTTAGAGAGAGAAAAGAAGATATTCCTTTACTAGCCAATTACTTTCTAAATAAATATAGTGACGAACTAAAGTCAGAGCCAAAAATTCTTTCTAGCGAAGTTGAAGAACTGTTTAGACATTTAATTTGGCCTGGAAATGTTCTTCAACTACAAAACTTGTGTCATTCTTTGACAGTTCTTTCTTCTGCTCAAGAAATTGTCATGTCTGATCTCCCCAACGATTTGATAATTCAAAAAAAAGGGCCAGATTTGACATGGAACGATATGCTTGAAACTTGGGCTTCGAAAGAGCTATTAAATGGAGAAGATCATATTCTGAACTCTACCGTTCCAATTTTTGAAAAAACTCTAATTAAAGTTGCCTTAAAAGCCTCTAAAGGAAAAAAAAGTGAGGCTGCAAAATTATTGGGCTGGGGACGAAATACTCTTGCCAGAAAAATGCAAGAACTTGATTTTTAATTCAAGAAATCAAAAAAATTAATCTTTATTTGATTTGCTATTTGAATTGCAATCCGAAGGGAGGTTGATGGTAGGATTTTTGTCGAAAAATCCTGTAGGAATCAGGTGAAATCCGCAATATTCTACTGGCATAACTGGCCAATCTTCAGGCCTAGGAATATGAGTTACTCCAAAAGTTATCCAGGTTACTAAATCACACTCACTTATATCTCTATTTTTCGAAGTGAGCTCTGATAGCCCTCCTTCACCTCCATGCATCACAGTATGTGTTCCTGCAGCATACATCTCTTTGGCTTCATATGGCGTTGCCCAAAGATTATGTTTAGCAAAAGAAGCTCTTTTACCAACAATAGACTTAGGTCCTGACATCAAAGTAGGGCTGTTGCCTGGTAAAATTTTATAAGCAGTAGAGTTTCCTATTTTATTCTTCACTTTTCCATTAACAATTTTCCAAGTTCTACTTGTACTTGGGTCTATGTTTCTCTTTGCCTCATTTTCATTTTTTAAATGTTTTGAAATTGCTTTAAATTGTAACTCTGATGAATTTTCAAAATCATTTGAAACCGGTTTAACATTAGTCTCAAAAAGTTGATTTTCTCCGCCATCTAAAAACCAATCTAATCTGACATTGAATAAATGTTGGTGAATTGGAGAAACTATCTCTTCTGTAAGCTTCATATCTTGAGCGTCGTTGTGAACTTTCTCATTAAATGCGCTGACTCCTACTATTCCAGTAAGTTTCATTTCGAGTTGAATAGTTCCATCTAAATATAAATACCAAAAAACTCCATAATCATAATTACCAACAGTTGAAAAAGAACTTATTACTAAACGTCTTGATCTTCTAGCCTCACTAAAACCCTCTCCAAAAGTATTAGAATGTTTCCATTGAATGCCAAAATCTTCCTCATGCAAACATATAGCATTTTCGATAATTTTGACTGTACCATCAGAGTTAAGTTGATTCGAATCTATATAAAAAATTTCTCCAAGGCAGTCACAACCTAATTTTAGTGAATTGGCCAAAGAGCCAAAAGCATATTCTGTTCCGTCATGAACGGCTTTCCATGAGTGCATAGGGTCTGACGATCCATACGGAACTACCATTTCTGACATTGCAGCCCTGTATAAAATAGGTCTATCTTGACAAGCAACGTTATGAAGAACCAGGCCAGAAATTGGATCAATTGAAACTCTAAGATTCCAACCCTCCCAAGAGATAAAATTATCTTCAACTTCAAAACCTGTTCCGTTAGGTTGAGTTATATTGATTTCTTTGGGTTTTGTTCTCAGAAATTCTTGAGAACCTTCGTCATATCTTGCGCCTGCGTCTGGAATTTTTGTTACACCATGATCCTCAATTTCAACTACTTTCATCTCTGTAAGATCAACATGCGCTATTAGCCCAGTTATTGGTCTTGCGTAGGCATTGTCTTCAGGACTTTCTTTAATAAATGAAATAGCTTTTAGAGCGCGATGACCTGGCTTAATGTGTTTATTTACCATTCCTCCACCTGGCCAAGGATCAATCTGTATTAAATCTAAATCTTTTATGTCTCTTTTCTTTAAAGCTTCGATGTAGTCTTTATTTTCTAATACCAACATGATTGCTGAAAAGATTTCATTTTCGTTATAAGTTGGTTGTGCGGATGGAGAAAGTTGCTCATATTTTTCAACTTTTTGCTGAGTCAAGTTAATCTTTGCCTCAAAACCTATGGAGCTAGAATCAATTCCAACAATCATGAGCTCTCTATCGAATGGGTCTCCAGGTTTGTAATTTATTGTGAATTCTTTAGAAGGTTCCAACAAATTTACATAACTAAATCTTGAAATATTATCTGTTCTATAATCTTTCTTAAAAATATTTACAGCTTTTTCTATTTCTTCAGCTGAAAGTGCAGATAATGGATGCGTCATATCAATAAGTTTCAATCTAATAAAGGGAGTCCATCAGCTATCCAACTGTTTATGCCACCTTTGAGAATATAAACGTCTATTTCAGATTTTTTTAATTCCTTAGAAAATTCATCAGACTTAAGTCCATTTTGACAAAAAAGTATCACTGGTCTATCTGATATTTTATTTATTTCCTTCTTACAATTTTCTATATTCGGACCGGTATAGATTGCTTGACTTATTTTTCCTCTTGAAAATTCTTTTTCGTTTCTTAAGTCAATCAACAAAGCGTTCTTATTATTCAATTGAAAAATAACTTCTTGCGAATCTAGTTTGGTTGCTTTTCTTGAATTTTCAGTATAAAAAAATAAAGTGATGGCTACTATTAAAGGTAATACCAAAAACCAATTTGTTAATAAAAATTCAAAGAAATAAGGCATCAGAAGAGTATCATAACGTATTTGAATATATTAACTATGAAAGAAGGTAAAAATAATTTTCTAGTTTTGGTAAGACATGGCCAGAGCGAATGGAACGAAAAAAACCTTTTCACGGGGTGGAAAAATCCTACCTTAACAGAACAAGGAATAGAAGAGGCGCGAAAAGCTGGTTCAAAAATAAAATCAATTAATTTAAATTTTGATTTACATTTCACCTCAGAATTATTGAGAGCACAAATTACTGGAGAAATTATTCAAAGAGAAATTGATCAACAAATTAAGACTATTAAAAACATTGCTCTTAATGAAAGAGACTATGGTGATTTATCAGGTTTAAATAAAGATGAAGCCAGAAAAAAATGGGGAGAAAAACAAGTTCATTTGTGGCGACGTTCTTATGATACGCCCCCTCCTGGCGGAGAAAGCTTAAAAGATACTTCAGAAAGAGTGATACCGTATTTTAAAAAAACTATAAAACCTGAGCTAAAAATGAAGAAAAATATTTTAATTACAGCTCATGGTAATTCATTGAGGGCTTTAGTAAAAAACATTGAAGACATTGCCGCAACTGACATTGTTAAGTTGGAAATTGCAACTGGAGAACCAATTATTTATTCTTTCTCTAATAATAAATTTAAAAAATTAGATATTTGATCTGACTGAAATGTTATTTTTCATAAGCTCTTCTTTCACTCTAGCTATAGAAATTTCTTCGTAATGAAAAATGCTAGCTGCTAACACAGCATCTGCGTTTCCTATTTTAATTGCGTCGACCAAATGACTTAACTGACCTGCCCCTCCAGATGCAATTAATGGAATTCTCAAGTATGAATTAAGTTTTTTATTTAAGTCATTATCGTATCCAGTCTTAGTTCCATCTTTATCCATAGAGGTCATTAAAATTTCACCGGCGCCTAAACCTTCAACTTTTTTTGCCCATTCTATTGCATTCAATTCTGTTTTATTTTTCCCCCCGTGAGTATATACAGACCACGCATCTCCATCCTTTTTTGCATCGATTGCCACGACAATACATTGAGAGCCAAATTCTTTTGATGCCTCTTGAATTAGATTAGGCTCTAGAATTGCGGAGGTATTAATGGACACCTTATCAGCTCCGGATTTTAATAAAACCTCTATATCTTGAAGCTTCTTTATACCCCCTCCCACCGTGAAAGGGATAAAAACCTGATTAGCAATTGCTTCAACTGTTGTAAGAGTTGTCGATCTTTCTTGATAAGAAGCATCAATATCCAACATACAAATCTCATCTGCTCCTTCGGCGTCATACCTTTTTGCAACTTCTGCCGGGTCTCCAGCATCAATAATATTTTTAAAATTAATACCCTTAACCACCCTTCCACCTCTGACGTCTAAACACGGAATAATTCTTACTGTAAGGGCCATTATTTATCGAATCTTTCTAATATCTCTTTTAAATTTAATGAATTTTCATATAAAGCTTTCCCACAAATTGCACCATGAATATTTTCATACAGAGAAAGTTTTTCTAGATCTTCTATTTTCGAAATACCTCCAGAGGCAATGATCGGAAATTTTGAAACATCTGCAAGTTTTTTTGTTTCTTCAAAATTAGGTCCATTCATCATTCCATCTTTATCAATATCAGTATAGATAATTTGATAAATGGGTGAGTCCTCGAATTCCATTATTAAATCCGTTGCTAAGACTTCAGAAGTTTTAGTCCAAGCTTCGGTAGAAACATAACCTTTTTTAGCATCTAATCCCAAGATTATTCTCTCTAGATAAGTGTCGCATGCCTCAAAAAAAAATTTTTTGTTATCTAACGCTGCGCTTCCTAAAATAAAATAATTTATACCTAGGTCATCATAAATTCTTAAAACACTCGAGTTTCTAATTCCGCCTCCCAGTTGCAAAATAGTATCCGGAAATTTTTCTCTAATTTTTTTAATAGCTGATAAATTAACTGTCATACCTTTATGAGCTCCGTCAAGATCTACTAAATGAATTCTTTTTGCTCCCATCTCTATCCAATGAGCGGCAGCGTCTGAAGGATCTTCAAAATAGACCTGCGTAGAATCCAGATCGCCTTTTTGCAATCTTACGCATTTTCCGTTTTGAATATCAATTGCAGGGATAGGTATCATATTTTCCAATTGATAAAATTTTCTAAAAATTTCAATCCTTGTGTGCCACTTTTTTCAGGATGGAATTGAACACCAATGATATTGTCTTGAATAACTGCAGAGTTAAATAATTCCCCATGAGTAGTTTCAGCCAATATGTTATCTTTTTTTAATTCTTTTGAAGCATAAGAATGTACAAAATAAAAATTACTTGAATTCGGGATATTTCTATTAACAAAGTGTTTTTTTTTAAAAGTAACTTGATTCCAACCCATATGAGGAATTTTAAAATTTTTATTTTCTTTGAAACGCTCCACTTTCCCTGAAAATATATTCATTCCTTCGCTATTGCTTGATTCTTCGCTTAATGCAAATAAAATTTGTAATCCTAAGCATATACCTAAGTAAGGCTTCTCTGCAAAAGAGAGCTTTAAACTTTCAAAGAGGTTCTTTTTTTTCAAATTTTCAATACAAGCACCCATAGAACCTTGCCCAGGGAGAATAATTTTATCTATCGATTTTAAATCCTCTTGTTTTGATATTACTTTGGCTTTAGCTCCTAAGTGGCTTACTGCCCTCAAAACTGAAAAGATATTACTCGCACCATAATCTACGACACCTATTTGCATAATAAAACCTCTTACAATGAACCTTTAGTGGAAGGTATCTGATCAGACTTTGCCTCATCTAATGCGCACGCCTGTTTAAGTGCCAAAGCAAATGCTTTGAAAATAGTTTCTGCTTGATGATGAGCATTAATCCCTTTTAAGTTATCAATGTGAATAGTCGCAAGGGCTTTATTAGTGAAGCCTTGGAAAAACTCTCGAAGTAACTGAAGGTCGAAATCATTAATAGTATCTTTTGTAAATTCAACATTCCAACTGAGCCCCGGTCTGCCAGAAAAATCCACTACTACTCTAGACAAAGCTTCATCTAAAGGAGCATAAGCAGACCCAAATCTTTTGATGCCTTTTTTTTCACCTAAAGCTTTATTAAATGCATCGCCCATACAAATTCCCACGTCCTCAACAGTATGATGGGCGTCAACCTCTAAGTCTCCAGTTGCTGATAAATTAATGTCAAAATCACCATGTTTTGAAACTTGCTCAAGCATATGAGAAAAAAAAGGAAGTTCAATCTTGTGGTCACTTTTACCGCTACCGTCCAAGTTCAAAGACAAAGTAATTTGCGTTTCCTTCGTATTTCTTTCTAAATCAATTTTTCTCATAAAAAGCTATTATAACGGAGCATAGGATTTAAAATTAAATTTATGAATAATTTTTCTCAAAAAATTATATCTTGGTATGATGCTAACGGAAGAAAAAACCTTCCTTGGCAAAAGGAAGATCCCTACAAGGTTTGGATATCTGAAGTTATGCTTCAGCAAACTCAAGTATCCACAGTGATTCCATATTTCAATAAATTTATTTCTTGTTTTCCTAAAATAGATGATTTGGCTGTTGCAAGTCTGGACGAAATTTTGTCGATTTGGTCTGGACTTGGTTATTACACTAGAGCAAAAAATATTCATAAAACTGCGAATATTTTAAGAGAAGATTTTGACAGCAAGCTTCCAAATAATTTTGAAGACTTAGTAGCTCTACCTGGTATTGGCTTTTCAACTGCTGGCGCCATTTTGTCGCTTGGTTTCAAAAAACCAGGAGTCATTCTTGATGGTAATGTAAAAAGAGTCCTATTAAGGATGTCAGGTAATAAGTCGCCCATGAATGAGTATAAGACAGAAAAATCTTTAAAAGAGTTCGCTCAAATTTTACTTCCTAAAGCAAATTTTAAAAAATATTCACAGGGTTTGATGGATCTCGGGGCAACTATCTGTAAACCTCAAAATCCAGATTGCGAAAAATGTCCAATAATAATTGATTGCAAAGCAAATAATAAAAATATACAAAATTTAATTCCTCTAAAAAGCTTAAGAAAAAAGAAAAAAGAAAAGAAAATTGATTGGGTCCTAATTAAAACTGAGAATAAAGTCTTACTAATGAGAAATAAAGAATCTGGAATCTGGCAAAACTTGTGGCTACTTCCAAATGAAGATCATTTCACTTCAAAAAATATATCGAAGCTAAATCCCATTAAAAGTAATTTTCCTAGCTTTAAACACCAGCTTTCTCATAAAGATCTATCAATTTCAGTAAAAATTTACACAATCAAAAATAAAGATAGATTACCAATCGATAGAACCTCTTTTCATTGGGTAAATATTTCTGATTCGGTTAATATGGGAGTCCCAAAACCAGTGAAGGAAATATTAAATAAAATATGAGTGATACAGTATTTTGCAGAAAATTTAAGGAAGAACTGCCAAAGATGATTCGCCCTCCTTATCCCGGCCCGAAAGGTGAGGAGCTCTTCAATACAGTCTCAAAGAAAGCTTGGGATGAATGGACTGCTCTTCAAACCACTTTAATAAATGAAAAACAATTAGATCTTTCAAAAAAAGAAGACAGGAATTATCTAAATACTCAACTAGAATTATTTTTAGATAATGACAATCACGATACTGCAGAAGGTTTTAAAGAACTATAAAACCGTAAAACGCCAGATGTTTAATATTGAAAAATTGATTAATGAACTTACTTTAGATGAAAAGATTTCTTTATTAACTGGGTTCAATTCATGGTATTCAAACAAAATTCCTAGACTCAACATTCCAAGCATAAAAATGTCAGATGGGCCTAATGGAGTTCGTGGAGATTCTACCTCGAATAAAAGTTCTGCCTGTTTCCCGTGCCCTATTTCAATTGGATCGACTTGGAATAAAAAATTAATAAAAAAAGTCGGAATTGCTTTAGGCGAAGAAGCACGAGATAAAGACGTAGACGTTTTGTTAGGACCAACAATAAATCTTCATAGACATCCTTTAGGCGGAAGGCATTTTGAAAACTTTTCAGAAGATCCAGTACTGACGGGAAAGATTGCTGTGTCATATGTTAAAGGCGTTCAATCTAAACAAGTTTCTGCCTGCTTAAAACATTTTGTTGCTAACGACACTGAATTTGAAAGGCATACAGTAAGTTCTAATGTTGATGAGAGAACTTTAAGAGAAATTTATTTATTACCCTTTGAAATGGGGGTTAAAAAAGCTCAAGCAAAATCTGTAATGTCTGCTTATAACAAGCTGAACAATATTTATTGCAGCTCTAATAAAGAATTATTGATGGATATTTTAAAAACAGAGTGGGGTTTTAACGGGTATGTTGTCAGCGATTGGGGAGCGGCATTAGAAACTGTAGATAATGCTAACGGAGGCTTAGATATGGAAATGCCTGGGCCAGGAAATACTTGGGGAGTAAACCTTACAAACGCTATAGAAAAAAAAGAAGTCCCAATGAATTTGATTAATGACAAGGTAAAAAGAATTTTATCGATAATGGAATTTACTGGCAGAATTACGTCTCCTGAAAATAAACCGGAAAAAGAAAATAACAGAAAATCTCACAGAAAATTATTAAAGAAATGTGCAAGTGAAGGAATGGTTTTATTAAAGAATGAAAATTTTCTTCCTTTAGAAAATCATGAAAACAAAAAAATCGCTATCATTGGGCCAAATGCAAAGTTTAGTCAAATAATTGGAGGAGGTAGTGCCAGTCTTAAACCTCATTATCAAATTCATCCATTAGAAGCTTTAACAACATACGTATCAGATAAAAATATTTTTTATGCAAAAGGCGCGCATACTCATAAATACCTTCCTAAACTTAATGAATCTTTATTCTCAGATCCTGCAGGGTTTAAAGTTGAATATTTTGATGAAGAAATAGTTGAGTCTAAACTCATTAAAGTTGAAAAACTTAAAGGAAATAAATTTTGGGTTTTCGACGGTTTTGCTAAAGATATTATTAATAGAGAAGAAAGACCCAATATTAAAGTTAGATTTTCTTGTGAATATACTCCTGATATAAAAGGATTACATGAGTTTGAAGTATTTGGTATCGGACCTTGTTCTATGAAAATTGATGGAACAGAAATAATAGATAACGCATCTGAAATTCTTCCTGGAGAAGCATTTTTTTCTTTTGGCAGCGCTCCAAAAAAGACTGCTTTAGAACTTGAAAAAGATAATAAATATAAAATAGAGGTCATTTATTCTTTCGAAGGAAGGTTTCCTGCAATTCAATTTGGTTGCCTGCCTCCTGATAAAGAAAATTTACTTGATGAAGCAAAAAGAATAGCCAAAAAGTCAGATTTTGTAATATTAATTGCAGGTACTAATTCAGACTGGGAAACTGAAGGAAATGACAGAAAAGCTTTAGAATTGCCATGTAATCAGGATGAATTAATAACTGAGATCACTTCAATAAATAAAAATTGCGTTGTGGTTTTAAATACTGGTTCGCCGGTAAGTATGCCTTGGGTAAAAAAACCCAAAGCAATCCTTCAGTCGTGGTTCGGAGGACAAGAGTATGGAAATGCCTTGATGGAAATTATTTTCGGCAAAACTAACCCCTCAGGAAAATTGCCTACAACATTTCCTATTAAAATCGATGATACCCCTGCCTATACATCATACCCAGGTCAAAATTCTCAAATGGATTATGAAGAAAAGTTATTGATAGGTTACCGTTGGTATGAAAAAAGAGGAATAAAGCCCTTATTTCCTTTCGGACATGGTCTTTCTTATACAAATTTTGATTTTGAAAATTTAAAAATTGAACAAAAGGACGAAAATATTTACTGTAAATTCAATGTTTCAAATATCGGAAAATTTGATGGAAAGGAGATAATTCAATGTTATGTATCCAACCCTAATTATCAAAATGAAGAGCCAATAAAAACTTTACAAAATTTTAAAAAAATCAAAATAAAAAAAGGTCAAATTAAAACAGTGAAGCTTAAGTTAGATAAAAGAAATTTTTCCTATTGGGACGTAACTTCCAAGAGTTGGAGATTAAAAGAAAAAGTGTATGAAATTTTAATTGGCTCTTCTTCTGAAAATATTCATTTAAGAAAGAAAGTATATTTCTAACCATTTAATAAATAACTGATCTGACTCTCGGTAAGATTAATGGTTAAAGCTTTCATGCAGCTTTCAGATTCAAATAAATTTCTTGGTCCTATTAATGGAAATATATTGTCACTTCTATTGATTACGTAAGCTAAGGCAAGTTCAATTGGAGTGCAGTTTAGTTGCTGAGCTAACTCAAAACATCTTTCTCTTCGGTTTAAATTAGATTCACTATGCCATACTCTTATTTCTTCTTCTCTTGTAGGATTAGCTCCGTGAGCTAATTTAGGAAATAAATCTTGTTCCACAAAAAAACCTCGAGCTTGACTTGACCAAGGAAAAAGAAAAATCTCATTCTCTATCAAGTAATCTAAGTATTCATCATCACAGTTAACGCATCCAGGCCAAACGGGCTCATTCATTTCAGCCAAACTAAAATTATTACTAAGTACTTTAAAACCTTCTTTTCCACAATTTCTAGCGTACTCATTTGCTTTTTTAAATCGATCATAAGTCCAATTAGAAGCTCCAATTAAAGAGATAAGTCCTGAAGTTTTTATTTCATTCAGTTCATCCATGAATTCGTCAACTGGTATTTCCGGATTATCTCTATGCAAACAATAAATATCTAAATGATCTAAATTCATTCGCTCTAAGGATTTTTCTAACTGAGGTCTTATATAGCCTGGCTCACAATGAGGAGTGTGAGCACCCTTGCCCAATATAACTATCTCATCTTTCAGATTTTGCTCGTTGATCCATCTTCCAAGAAATCCATCAGATAGCCCATTATTGTATATAAACGCAGTATCGAAGATCCTACCGCCTTGTTGGTAGAAATGCTCAAACATGCAAAAAGCATGCAAATCAGAAGATTGATTATCACAACCAAATACAATTCTTGGTGTAGATTTGCCTAAAATGTTTAATAATTTATCGTTAAAATTAGGATTAAAGCCAAAGTGATGAGTTTTTATTTGAGAGTTCTTAATTTCATTGTTCGGGAAATTAACACCAAGCTGGGTATACCATTTTTCTAACCAGAGCATATTCCCAAGACTGTCTTTATGCGTCATTTGCGGCGACTCTAACCTTCCTTGTTTAATACAATTTGCCGCTTCATCAATTTCTCTAGTAAATAATCCAACTTCATCATTTATTTTTATGATTTCTTCAGTTCCTTCATTAGAAAATTTTATTACTGATTTACCTTCAGAGAACTGGCCGCAGTGCCATGGATCGGATACTTCAAGACTTAACCCATCTGATTCTATTATTAAGTTATTTTCGTACTCTTCATGAATTGCTGTCTTGATTTCTGCAGATATTTCATTAGAGAAACTTAAAACTGCTGTGGAACTTGCATCTACTCCAGTTTCATCTAATTTTCCTTGAACAGAAATATCAATAGGATCAGAAAAATCCATCCCGTTTAATTTACCTGAAATTAACCTTGCCATTGAAAGTGGATAACAACCAACGTCTAAAATAGCGCCGCCAGCTAAATTTGGATTTCTTAGTCTATGCTCTTTGGAGACATCTGTAGTGAATCCAAAAGAACTTTTAATCGTCACCCGCTTACCAGTGAAGTATTTTTCTACTAATTCTAAAATCTTAAAAGTTTGTGGATGACATCTATACATAAAAGCCTCCATTAGAAATAATTTCTTCTTTATAGCTTCATTAATTAGAATCATTGATTCTGAAGAATTTAATGTAAGCGGCTTCTCACATAACACGTGAAGATTTTTTCTTATACATGCCATTGAGTATAGAAAATGAGTGTCGTGAGGAGTGGCTATGTAAACTGAGTCTATGTTGCTTTCTAAAAATTTATCAAGATCAACGAAAGCTTCGATCTGATGTTTTTCAGCAAAAGTTTTAACTTTTGTTTCATTTCTTCCATAAACTGCTGTTAACTTTGAAGTTTCTGAATGTTGTATCGAATGTGCGAAAGCATTGGCAATTCCGCCATTTGCGATTACCCCCCATTTAAGCTTTTGATTTTCAGACAAGTTTTGCTCCCTTTGGTATTGGTTATATTTTAAATTGATTGCGCATTAAAGACGATTCTTCTAATATAATTTCTTTTTCCAAGCCCAGATAGCTCAGTTGGTAGAGCAAAGGACTGAAAATCCTTGTGTCGGTGGTTCGATCCCGCCTCTGGGCACCTTCTAATTGTTATTTACAATAAAGCTTTAGAGTTATACACATATATGAATTTTTTTAAAAAGAAACAAATTCTTTACCCATCAATAGAGCCATATAATTCAGGCTTTATTAAAAGTGGAGTTCATGAAATCTATTTTGAAGAATGTGGCAATCCAAAAGGAAAACCCGCTGTTTTCCTTCACGGCGGCCCTGGAGGAGGAGCAGGTAAATTCTCAAGGAGATTTTTTAATCCAAAAAAATACAGAATTGTCTTATTTGATCAAAGGGGATGTGGTAACAGTAAACCGCATGCGTGTTTGGAAAATAATACCACTTGGCATTTAGTACAGGACATAGAATCAATAAGAAAAAAATTAGAAATTGATAAATGGCTAGTATTTGGAGGATCTTGGGGAAGTACTTTAGCTTTGGCTTATGCTCAAAAACATCCTGAATGCGTATCAGAACTTGTTTTAAGAGGAATCTTTATGTTGAGAGAAAAAGAATTAAAATGGTTTTATCAATACGGAGCTAGTGAAATATATCCAGAAGCTTGGCAAGGATTTTTAAAAGAAATTGCCGAAGAAGATAGACATGACCTAATAGAAGCTTACCGAAAAATCTTCAACGGAGATGATGAAGAAAAAAAATTATCAGCTGCAAAAGCTTGGTCTAAGTGGGAAGCATCTACTAGTTTCATCAATCATAATCCTGATGCAGTCAAAGATTCAGTAGATGCAAGATTTGCTTTAGCTTTCGCCCAAATTGAAAATCACTACTTCATAAATAATGGCTTTCTGGATCACGAAAATCAACTCTTGGAAAATATTGATTTAATCAGACATATTCCAACAGTTATCATTCAAGGAAGATATGACGTAGTTTGTCCGGCAACTACAGCTTATGAACTTCACTCGCTGTGGCCTGAATCTAAACTAAAAATAGCACCCTTCTCTGGGCATTCAGCATTTGAAAAAGAAATTTCAAATTTACTAATTGAAACTACAGATAAATTTGCTAAAGATTAGAAGATTGACAGATTTATAAAAATATAAATATCATTGTTTTAGTTTAGATTTACAAATGTCAGAAAATTTATTACTGAAAGGCATCAAAGTAATTGATGCGGCAAGCTTCATAGCTGGACCGGCTTCCACTACGATACTTTCTGACTTTGGAGCTGAAGTAATTAAGATTGAGCCACCAAAAATTGGAGACAGCTTAAGACATTTGATTATGAGAACGCGAAGAGTTAATCCGCAAAGTGAAAGGGATTATTGTTGGCATTTGACCTCAAGAAACAAAAAAAGTTTAGCTTTAGATTTGAATTCCGAAAAAGGTCAAGAAATTTTAAAAGAATTAATTAAAGATACAGATGTGTTTGTAACTAATATGCCAGAAAAGACAAGGCAGAAGCTTAAAATTCGCGCTGAAGATCTTTTGCCTATGAACGATAGGTTGGTTTATGGTTCGCTTACAGGATATGGTGAAGATGGCGAAGATTCTCATCGCACAGCTTTTGACGTTTTAGCATGGTGGGCTAGAAGTGGATTGATGGATGTTGTGAGACCTTCAGATAACTCATCTCCAGGTTCAATTCCTATCGGAATGGGAGATCAACCAAGCGGAGTTGCGCTATTTGCTAGCATCATGACAGCTTTATATAGAAGAGAAAAGACAGGAAAAGGTGGGGAAGTTTATACTTCTTTAATGGCTAATGGGGCCTGGTCCAACGGAAGTTATATCCAGGCGGGTTTATTTAATGCAGATTTTCCTGATCGTCAGATAGAAGCTCCTCTTCATCCTTTCGGGGGAAGATATAAGACTAAAGACGGAAGATTTTTATTATTAGCGATTATTGATGCTGCTAAGGAATGGCCAAGATTTTTAAAAGCTATGAATTTAGAATATTTAAATAAAGATGAAAAATTTTCTAGTTTTAAGAGTTTAAACTCAAATTTTCAAGATCTTTATAAAATCTTAGAAGATAAGTTTGCAAAATATAATCTTTCGGAGGTTATTGATAAATTAAAAAATTCAGGAGTCACCTTTGGCTTCATGAATAAATCAAATGATCTTTCTGAAGATCAACAATTTTTAGATAGTGAGGTTTTAATAAAATATGAAAATAAAGCTTTTGGAGATAATTCTTTGACCGTTAACAGTCCAGTCTTCTTAAAAAACGAACCAAAAAAAATTCCGGCAAAAGGACCAGATCTCGGAGAACATACGAAACAAATACTACTGAGTCTGGGCAAAAGTGAAGAGGACATAAAACAACTTAAAAAAGAAGGAATAATAGATTTCTAAATGAGCAGAAAACTTGAATATTTTTTTGACTGCAGCAGTCCTTGGACTTATCTTTCTTTTAGGGGAATTTTAGACTTAAGAAAAAATAAAGAATTTGAAATTATTTGGAAGCCGATATTAGTTGGAGGTATTTTCAATTCAACCAATCCAAGTGTTTACGAAAGCAGACAAAATCCAGTTAAAGAAAAATTGGAATACTATCAAAAAGATATGGCTGATTGGGCAATAGAAAGAAATATTCAATTCAATTGGCCAAAAATTTTTCCTATCAATAGCGTAAAGTCAATGCGTGGAAGTTTCTATTTTTTAGATAGAAATCAAAATATTGAAGAATATCTAGAAAGGGTTTTTAAAGCTTATTGGACTGAAGGAAAAGATATTTCAAACAATGATTGTTTGAAAGAAATTGTTACTTCTTTATCAGTGTCAGCTGATGACTTCATAGAATTTATTGACTTGCCAGAGACTAAGCAGAGGCTTATCGATAACACTCAGGAATTAATGGATCGTAACGGTTTTGGCTCTCCAACTTTCTTTTTAGACACAAAAGATATGTATTTCGGAAATGACAGAATTCAACTTATTAAAAATAAGCTGTGAACATTACTCATTTTTCTTTTTCTTAGCCATTTCTTCGATACTTTTAGCGTCCTGTTTAAACATCGTTTTTAAACTTTCCTTGGAGATACCTTCGCCAAAGTTTCTTTCAGCCTTACCTACATCAATTCCTCTACGAACTGCGGGTCTAGATTTAATTACATCAAACCATCTTCTTACATTTTTAAAAATATCTAAATCAACTTCATATCTTTTATAAGCAGTCACCCAAGGAAAAGATGCCATATCAGCTATAGAATAATCTCCAGCTAAAAATTCTCTTTCTTTTAGAATCCTATCCATAACTCCTAATAGTCTATCGTATTCATTTTTATATCTCTCTTCTGAATAAGAATGATCGCCTGGAAAGTTTGGTGCGTAGTTTACAAAATGACTAACTTGGCCGGCCATTGGGCCTAAACCCCCAACCTGCCAAAATAACCACTCTAACACTTTTTCCTTTTCTGGTGATTTTTGTGGAAAAAATTTTCCTGATTTTTCTCCCAGATACATTAATATAGCGCCCGACTCAAAAATACTCATAGGTTCGCCATCGATAATATTTTCGTGATCCACTATAACGGGCATTCTATTATTTGGGCTGATTTTTAAAAATTCTGGTGTGAATTGATCACCTTTACCTAAATTTACTGGAATTACGTTATAGTCCATTTCACATTCTTCCAGCATAATCGAAATTTTCCATCCATTTGGTGTCGGTGCGTAATATAGATCAATCATTTTAAGTTTATTTTATCAATAGTGTATTATGCATGAGCTAATGAAGTTCTTTGCCCCTTTTGTTATCTTTTTTTCATGTTGCTTATTTTGTGACGATACTCCTATTTCGCACGCTCCAATCGGAGTAATGGGCGATCACACCCATCAAAAGGATGAAATTATGATTTCATTAAGAATCGCCTCAATGAAAATGAGAGGAAACTTATTGGGAAGTAATGTCATTAATGATAACCAAATTCTTGAATTACCCAATCCAAATGTTGGCATGCCTAATGCTCCTGCTAACTTAAGTATTGTTCCTAAAGAAATGGACATGAAAATGTTTATGTTAGGCGGAATGCTTGCGGTCACAGATAAAGTGACTTTAATGGGCATGATGATGTTTCAAGAATTAAATATGAACTCAAATACTTTTCAAGGAATGATGGGGAGAAACTTACTAGGCTCCTTTAATCTTTCATCCGAAGCCCTCTCCCAGATTTCACTTTTTGGGTTAGTTGACATTCATAAGAGTAATTTAGAAAAGACAATTTTTAGTATAGGTATTGTTAAATCAATTGGGCCAAATGACAAAATGGGTAATATTTTGACTCCAATGAATACACGAATAGATGTGATCATGCCTTATGGTATGCAAGGTTCTGATAAATCAACAAAGTTGAGTGTCGGTTATACCTATAAAAAGTTTTATGACCTTAGTTCTATTGGCGTTCAAGTTAAAACAAAATTAAATATTGAAAAGAAAAATTGGGCGTTTGGAAATAAATATGAGTCCTCTGTCTGGTGGCAGCAACTAATAAATGAAAATTTTGCATGGTCCTTGAGATACAAAATTTCCAAGGAAGAAAGTATTGAAGGTGGTGACTCTCGAATTTTCGGACCTGTTCAAACTGCAAATCCATACAATTATGGTGGATTAAATTCTCACTTAGGAATTGGCGTGAATACTACCTTTCATTTGTTCCAGAGCGAGCATTCAGATAGATTAGCTCTTGAATTGCTAATTCCTGTAAACCAAAATAAAAATAATTTACAAATGCAAAACAAAAATAAAGTAATTATTGGTTATCAAAAAGCTTTTTGAATATATTTATTAGTTGCTTAGAGCAAAAATTGCATTATCATTTAGTTTGTTTCAGGGAGAGAAATGAATCTTAGATTTATATTAATATTTTTTATTGTATTTCCTTTGGCAGGATATACTCAATCTGAAGCTAATTCATTTAGTAATTTAGCTGAAGAAGTTATTGTCACAGCAAGAAAAAGAGAAGAAAACTCACAATCGGTTCCCATTTCAATTTCTGCTTACACTGGAGAGACAATCGAGCAGATTGGTATCTATACATATGAAGATTTAGATAGAATTTCACCTAATCTGCAAGTGATTAAAAACGGTGCTTTTGGAACTGCAGCAGTAACAATCAGAGGTGTTGGCGGCAGCGGTATTTCAGTTACATCTGAATCTCAAGCTGCGACTTATGTCGATGGAGTCTATGTTCCTCGCACGCAAGGAAATTTTCTAGATCTATGGGACCTTGAAAGAGTTGAGGTGCTAAAAGGTCCGCAAGGAACTTTGTTTGGAAAAAACTCAACTGTTGGAGCTGTTTCTTTCTTTTACAATAAACCTAACTTCGATTCTCAAAATTACAAAATGAGAGTTGGGGTAGGATCGGATTCAAGAAATGAACTAGCTCTTATGGCTAATCTTCCCGTTTCAGATTTAACGTCCCTCAGGTTTTCATACAGTCAGGAAAAACAAGATGGCTATATTTACAACACTACCCGTAACGAGTTTTCAGGAGCAATCGATGCTGAAACGATTAGACTTTCTGGAGTCCATAAGTTTTCAAATGATTTAGATATTTTCTTTTCGCATGTCAATTACAATAGAGATGGAAACAGAGTTCTTGGGGCTTGTGAGGTAGTAGCCCATCCTTTGAATGGAATAGGAGCAGCAGGTATTAACGGCTCAGCTTTTATGGGGCTTGCTTTTGTTGCAGATCCTACACTTGCTGCGGCAATACAAGCGAATTGCAATTCTAGTGTACCGGGTGTAAGCGGGACATCAATAACAAGTCCTCGTGTAGATGATAATTTAAAAAGAACCACTGTTGACGCTACTTACAAATCAAAATTTGGAGAATTAAAATTAATTTTTAATCATTCCGACCTAGAATCGCTTAATGGCAGCCTAGGGTTAAGTGTTAATGGAAATAGACCGCCTAACGCTCTACCAGCTGGAGGACAAACTTCGGCATCTTATCTGGATCCTAGGGACATTGTTAACAATGCAACTTCAAATCAAATAGAATTAAGATGGTCGGGCAAAGCCTTTAATGAAAAACTAGATTTCGTTGTTGGTGTTTACACTTTTGATGAATCCGGTATTAACCAGCTGGATACTATGTATTTTGACGGGGTTGGAACAGACGAAACTCAAAACACTGTTAATGCAAGAGCCAATGAGATTCATGCAGCTACTTTTGGTGCACTAGGGAATGACTGTGATAATCCAGGAACAAACTTAACTGTAATTCAACTGTGTTCAACTGTTCAAAGTTTGCAAGCTCTCAGTTCACAACAAACTACTTTTGCAGAAAATAAGTCTGACGCGTTCTTTTTTGAAGGAACTTATGCGATTAATCCGGACACAAACATTACTTTTGGTTATAGATTTACCACCGATGATAAAATGGTTCAGACTTATTCTGATGCGATTATTCCTGGACTAAGTAATGGTTTTGGAGGATTAAGATCTCCTGCTGCAGGAGCATGTACCCAAACTTTTAATGCTGGAACAACGATTGACTTTGGTCCATTTGGAACTTTTCAAAAAAACGCTTTCTGTAAAGGTATCGAAGAATTTGAAAATGACTCGTTTAGGCTTGCATTGGATTATACCTTGCCTAACGGATCTCTTTTATATGCTTCATATGCAAAAGGATTTGCATCTGGCGGATTTAATAATGATGATAGGGTTTCCGCGTTTCCTGCCGAAACTGCAGATAACTACGAAATTGGCACAAAAGGAGTTTATTTGGACGGTAAACTGCAAGTAAACGCTAATATCTTTATTTTTGATTATATTAATAACCAAAGAAGTATCGCAAGAATAGATCCGAACAGCGGCGCAGCCTCAATTGCTACCGTGCCTATCCAAAAGGCTGAGGTTGATGGATATGAAATTGAAATGAAAGCCTTTATAAATGATTATTTTTCATTTCTCATATCAAGAGGCGCTTATGGAGGAAAATATAAAGAATTTGTAGATGATAATGGAAATGACTTAACTGGATATGCTTATGATGCTGAAGGTCCCGAATCTAGAACTAATATTACTCTGTTTAATAACTTTTCTTTTAATTCTAAAACTATTTCCTCTTCGTTAAGTTGGACTCACGTTGGAGACGATTTTACCACTACAGAATTATATGATTATTCTCAATTACATAATTATTCAACTCTTGATTTTACCTCCAGCATTCAAATTTCTGATTCTCAAACATTGACCTTAGTCGGCAAGAATATAACTGATGAACTTTATGGCTACGCGCAGTTTGGAGATCCTATTCTAGCAAGCATTCAAACTACTTATTATGCTCCTGGTGAAGAATGGAAATTGACTTATCAACAGTCTTTTTAAAATTATCGTTTTAAAAACTTTGTATAAGTCCAATAAAAGATTGCAGGTAGAATAGCTACGCCTACAAAAGCTAAAGCTGCTGAATTTGCTTCCATAGCAGCCGCACCTATACCAGAAAATACAATAGCAACTCCTACGTTTACCAAACTAACCACAAAAATAAATTTAAGAAAGGACATTTTGGCCAATCCCGCACTTATGGTCAAAAGTTCCGCAAAAGCTGGCACAGGTCTTGAGAGAATTAAGCCCAAAATACTGAAATTCTTAAGAGATTTTTCAGCCTTATTAAAGTCACTTTCACTAATCATTTTTTGGGCCAATGGCCTTGCAGCAAAACGACCTAGGAAATAACCTACACAAGCTCCTAAATTTAACCCAACCCAAACTACAAAAGATGCTGCCGCCCATCCCAAAGAAACTCCGGCTAAAGTATTAGTCAACCCATTAGGTACCGGCAAAATTACATCAGCTGTAAGAGCAACAATCACGACTAAAGACACTAATAACTCGTTATCCCCTGCCCAATTCAACGCAATTTCTCCATATTTTGAAAGTGGACTCTCAAAAAGTATTAAGGGCAAGATAAGAGAAGTAAAAACTATAACTCCAAAAATAGTCCATCTCAGCCATAAAGACAATTTCATGATTTTCTTATGAATTTAAAAAATATGACTGATGTCAAAATAATTACTAGAAGAGCCAATAAATACTCCTTAAAAGCTAAAATTAAAATCCAAATTGTAATAAGAATTGACAAAAATATTGAAGGTGGAGGGTTTAATTCGTAATCGCCTTCTAACCAAGGAGAGCCTAATTCAGTGCCTCCCTGCCTATCATCGCCATGAAGATAGGAATGAGCTGGGTTCATATCACCCACAACATCTTTTTCTGGTAATGAAGTAAGAATTTTTTTCATGCTTTCAAAGATCTCGGGTTCGTTTTCAGATAAATCATTAGTTTCAAAGGGATCTTCAATAATGTTGAATAAACTATACGATGGTGACACCGGAATTAATTGAGGTTTTGCTGAATATAGCTTCCATTCCCCATCAAACAAAGCCCTTTCGTCTGAAATAACTCTTGCCCCAACAAGAGCATTAATTGGTGGGGTAATTTCGTTTGTTATTAAATTCTTCCATTTATCTCTGCCGTCAAATTTAGCATTATCTACTTCTATATCTACCGCGGTTAAAAGAGTTGGTAATAAATCTTGCACAAAAAAGAATTGTTCAGATTTTGAGTTTTCTATTTTTCCTTTCCACCAAATTACTGCAGGAACTCTTATTCCTCCTTCAAGAGCTGAAACTTTACTGCCTCTCAATCCAGCCGTACTTCCTCTGGCATTTACTAAATTAGGAGCAATGACTTTGACTATTGGATCTATATCGAAAACTGGACCGTTATCGCTAAAGAAAATAATGATTGTCTCTTTTAGTATCCCTTTATTTTCTATAGCTTTAATTATCCTCCCTATTTCATGGTCTAAGGCATTTACATTTGCAGCGTATACCCTATCTTTTTTATCTTCTAAATAAGAAAAAGATTCAATATTTTTATCTGGGGCTTGTATTGGTGTATGCGGTGCATTGAAAGCAATATATAAAAATAAGGGTCTATTTTTATCTTTATTTTCAATGATATTTATAGCTTCATTGGCAATTAACTCAGTTGAATACCCTTCCTCGACTAACGATTTTTCATTTCTATGCCAATCTAATCGACCAGCTGCCGTATGATCAAAATAACCTATGCCACCTGTCAAATGTCCATAACTTGTTTCAAAACCTCTGTTGGTTGGTAAAAATTTTTCATTAGCCATACCAAGATGCCACTTTCCAGACAAGGCAGTTTGATAACCCGCCTCTTTAAGGTACTGCGGCATAATTTTTATTTCTGGTGGCATACCTGTTTGTTCGGCTGCCGGATTCATAAAGGGTCGTACAACCCCATGGTTGAAAATGTGAAGTCCAGTCAATAATGACGCCCTGGTAGGACTGCAGACTGGATTGGCATAAAACCTATTCATTTCCATTCCATCTTGGGCTAATTGATCGATGTTTGGGGTTGGAATATAGCCTCCATGATAAGAGACGTCTCCCCAGCCAAGATCGTCAGTTAAAATAATTATTATATTGGGCCTCTCGTTAGCTTTTAACCAACTTGATACAAGAGCGATTATTAAAAGAAAAAAAATTTTCATTTATCTTAGATAATTGGCTTAAGAAATCTTCTCCAGGAAGTGCTATTCTAACAAAGTTAGACATAACATTTAATTTTTTCGATCTTTATGAAAAATAAATTAAAAAACCTTGCTAGTCTGAAACGGCTTTCGGAAGCCATGCTAACTTTTGAGCTAAAAAAGTATGAGGTGATAGCTAAATTTGCTGAAACTTCGGATTGGAATCAGGTTTATGTCAATGATAGTCGATACGAGCTGATCAGATTAATTATGGTTTCAAATTTTATAACTAAAGGATTTTTTACCATGAGCGATTTAGTGGGTATCACTAATTTAAATACAAGAAGTATTGAAAGATTAATTAGTAGAGCTACTAAACAAGGCTATTTCAAAAAAGTTCCTAGCAAAGATAAAAGAGTAATTGAGTACCATCCAACTGTAGAAGCTTTTTCAATGGTAGCAATGCATCTTTCATTATTTGAAGTTTTAGTTAATTCCTTAGGGCCTCACGTCAAAGATATCCTCGAAAAAGAAGTTGGCGTTTCTTTAGAACAAATTAATGAGGTAATAGCTGAGCTTCAAGAGCCAAAATAAAAAAAGCGCCTAATTAATCAGGCGCTTTTTTATGAATAAACTTAAATGATAAGTTCTAACTTAGAATTCAGAAGTCCACTGAACTCCGATCTGTCTTCCTTGTGCAAGTTGGTTTCGTGCTCCACCTCCAGAAGCTCTTGGTAACATAAGAGCAACATTGTAATACTGCTCATCTAAACAATTCTTACAGAACAGCGAAAGATCATAACCTTCCTTAGTTGAAAGAGTCATGTCAAAGTTCAATAGAGAGTATGGATCGACATCAACTACTCCTGGATAGTCTTCGACAAACAAAATATATTTATCTTTGTAAGCATAAGAAGCAGTATAAGCAATATCTCCCAACTCTGTTGATTGAACATGTTCCAAACTCAAAGAAAGATTATTGTCTGCAGTAAATGGTAGTGGTAAACCCGCCATCTGTTTTCCATTAGGATTACTTGAGCCAGCACCATAAGTTGCGTCGTTAACAAAATCATCCCAAGTACCGTCAATATAGGCATATGCGACAGACAATTTGGTTGTTGGACCTAGTAAAGTTCTAAACGCCACATCGAGCCCAGAAATTGATGCATCTCCGAATACTAATTTCCCATATGGTCCTGTAGGTCCCATAGCAACTAATAAATTTTGTTTATTATCGTAATCATAATCGTAATAAATTAACTCAAGCTGGCTGCCATTGCCAAAGGTAGTTTTATAACCTGCTTCCATCATAGTTATTTCTTCATCTCCTGAAGGGACGCTGGCAACAGCTGCAGACCATTGCGCAAAACTTGGCGAGCCGATTTTATAACCATTGGAATAAGTGAACCAAGCTAGACTATCGTCAAATACATATTCTAAAGTAGCCTTTGGAGTAAATTCTTCCGCTTCAATAACAATTTCGCCGGTATCGAACGGAGCTAGCATTAGTATCACACCAAGTCCATTAGTTTGACCTGTATAAGTGTAGGGCTTACTGTGGTCGGTATATCTTCCGGCTAAAAGCAAAGATAAATCATCGGTTAAAGGAAATTTAACGCTTCCGAAAATTGCCGTTACTTCAGTGTCAATACTGACTGTGGCGATGTTATCAAATCTACCACCCGCAAGAGCATTATTGAAGTTAGCAAGGTCAGTAGTGCCGTTAAAATTATTTCCTCTTGGAGTATCAGGATTAGCATAGGCTGCACAATTCCCAGATACAGCACAAGCATTTACTGCTGCAATCACTGATGCCATATCAGCTGGATTTGCCCTTGGATCTAATTCTGTGCCATTTTCATTATTTACCATTGCAACTGCTGCGCCTATTACAAAAGCATGAGGCAAGCCATCTGGGCCTGTAGAAAAATTATCGCTTCTTGTTCCTTCATCTTGCATTGCATAAAGACCCGCAGACCATGTAATTCCAGAATCTGTTTCTGAATCTAATCTCAATTCAAAAGTCATAGTTTCAGTATCAGCAGCATGACTTTGAATCATTACGTCTGAAACAAACGAATCAAAATCTCTTGATTCTCCAGAATTAGCCTTTTGATATCCAAAAAGCGTAGTAAGAGAATAGTCATCAAAATCCACTTGATAATTCAATCCAAAATTAATTGTTTCAGTAAAATTAAAACCATCCGTAGTCAACTCTTGAGCTCGAGGATCCGCAATTGAATCGGCATAAATTGCATTAGCGGTATTTTTGGCACCTTGAACTCCATCAACGTTTGGCGCAGGTAAATCATTAGGCACACAAAAATCAGTTGATCCCGGAATGGCAGGAGTCAACACATAATGAGCTAGAGGATTGGCAGAATTACATAAGAAGTAAGGTTCAGATATTACTGCTTCTTGCATTAAAGTTGTATGTGATAAAGAAGCATTCCACTCGCCAGCATTGGTTTCACCGTAAAATTGTAATTTTGCTACCTGGACATCCGCCCCATTGTTATTCCCATAAGTTGTTTCAGTCATGGTGCCATCGTCGGTGGTTTTTTGTAGATTAAATCTTGCTGAAACTGAATCGGTGACCCCTCCTTGAATCATCAAATCTGAGGTAACTAAACCAATAGTTCCTGCTCCTATACTTAATCTTGCCATTTGCTCTTGAGTTGCTTTTTTTGAAACAACGTTAACTATTCCACCAAGAGCATTGGTACCATAAAGCGCTCCTTGCGGTCCTTTAAGAATCTCTAAACGTTCAACGTCGTTAAAATTTTGTGTCATAGTTGAAATTCTAGGCTGAGCAATTCCGTCAATCACCATAATTACACCTGGGTCAGTAGCGATATCAAAAGCATATGAACCAACTCCTCTAATTCTTAAGTTCATTCTAGACTTTCCTTCCCCAGCTACCACCAAATCTGGTGAAACTAAAGATAGTCCTTCGATATTGTTGGCTCTTGCTGATTGCAAACCTTCGCCACTTATTGCAGTAACTGCAGCTGCAGTATCCATTACAGTAGAATCAGATTTTGTAGCTGTAACAACTAACTCTTCTAAAGTAGCTTGAGTAAAACCAGCACTTGAAAATACAGTCAAAGCAAAAAATGCAATTGCAGAAGTTTTATAATTTCTCATTTATTCCCCCTAATAGAATTCAATTTAAAATTTTATTTTTAAAACTACTCAATTAAAAGTCTTTTTGTCCGTCTTTGAGTCGGCAATAAGAAAAATAAACATATTTTCTACTGTTTTTTGATAAGATAATTTCTTCAATAGTTGAGGAGATATATGTCTGAAAAAGTTTACGTAATTGCAAATTTTGAAATAAGTAATTCTGAAGAATTTAGAAATTATGAAAAGGGTTTTTTTGGAATTTTAAAAAAGCATGGTGGAGAATTTATTACTTTTGATGATACCCCAGAAAAAATTGAAGGCGAAGGACTGAAAGGAAGAGTTGCAATGTGGACATTCAATTCAAAGGATGAGTTTGACAGCTGGTACAACGACGAAGAATATCAAAAGTTGTCCAAAGATCACAGACATCCAAATTCGATTATGCACAATTTGTCTGTCATTAAAAGTTTAGGATAATTTAATAAAATGCAGCTTAATTTCTTTAATAAACCCCACTTTGAAAACGGATCTTTAAAAAAAATTTCTGAAGTTTTAAAGGCACATGGGATAAAAAAACCTCTTATATGTACAGACCCTGGCCTTGCCTCTATTGGTATGACAGACAAAATAAGAAATCTTTTATCAAATGAACTCTCACCAACTTTTTATGAAGAAACTCCAGCAAATCCCACTGAAAAAGCAGTCGATGAAGCTTTAGAGGCCTACAAGACTAATGACTGCGACGGAGTTATAGGTTTTGGAGGAGGATCAAGCATGGACTTAGGAAAAGCCGTTGCGCTGATGGCTAACCATGAAGGCAATGTTATCGATTATTCTCTTAACGAAGGTGGTTTTACAAAAATAAAAAAAACTGTGCCTATGATAGCCATTCCCACTACTTCGGGAACTGGGAGTGAAGTATCCGTAGGCTCGGTAATCATTATGAATGATGGAAGAAAACTTATTTTAGCAAGTGAACATTTGAGACCCGATGCAGCAATCTGCGATCCCGAGCTAACAGTGGGGTTGCCTCCTATTTTAACCGCTGGGGCTGGAATGGATGCCCTAACTCATTGTATTGAAGCGATAATGTCTCCAATTAATGATCCCCCCGCTGAGGCAGTTGGTCTAGATGGGATCGAGAAAATAGTTCGCGATGATAGTTTGATTAATGCTTGTAAAGATGGTCAAGATTTAGATGCTCGATGGAATATGATGATGGCATCTACTGAAGGGGCGATGGCTTTTTCGAAAGGTCTTGGAGCAGTTCATTCCATGAGTCATGCAATTGGAGCAAACCAAGAATTAAGATTGCATCATGGAACTTTAAACGGCGTAATTCTACCCACTGTGATTAGGTTTAATAAAGATCATGTCGGAAACAAATTACCTAGGATTTTAAAAGCAATGGGTAAAAGCGAATCTGCTGATCTTGCTGACGAAATAGAAAAATTCAACGAGAAGATAAATTTACCCAGCGGACTCAGAGAAATGGGTGTTACAGAAGAAATGATTCCCAAACTTGTAGAACATTCGATCACAGATCCAAGCAATGTCACTACTCCTAGACTCCCATCTCCTGAAGAATGGGAACAATTATTTTTGAGTGCAATGTAATTAATTATTTTAGATTATGGAAAAGGTTTGTTTAGTAATTGGAGCTGGTGCGGGAATTGGTGGAACCGTCGCCAAAAAATTTGCTGCCAACGGATATCACGCTTTCTTAGCACGAAGAACTGATGAAGAAGGATTAAATAAACTAATTAATGAAATAGAAACATCGGGAGGCAAAGCTTCTGGCTCCTTACTAAATGTGATCGAAGAAAATTCAATTGAAGATTTAGTAAACAAAATTGAGTCTGAGATTGGTCCAATAGATACAGTCATTTATAACATAGGAGCTCAAATTGGGGACAGAGCCCTTGCCGAAACCAGCTATAAGGCCTTTGAGATGGGTTGGAGAATGGCTACGTTTGGACTTTTTAGATTAGCCCAGGTTGTCACGCCAAAAATGAAAGAGAGGCAAGCTGGCAATATAATTGTTACATCAGCTACTTCAGCTGTAAGAGGAAACGGTGGTCAACATTCTCATGCTGCTGCCATGGGAGGTAGAAGGATGTTATGTCAATCATTGAATGCTGAATTTTCTAAAGATGGTATTCATGTTGCTCATGTAATTATTGATGGCGCTGTGGATGCGCCTGATACTTTAGGAAAAATGTTAGGACCTGATTTATTTGAAAAATTTAAAGAACAGAAAGGCGAAAACGGAATGATTTTACCTGAAGAAGTAGCCGAGACATATTTATTCATTGCAAAACAAAAAAAATCTACTTGGACTCACGAAATTGACATAAGAGCTTTTTCTGACCAAGCTTGGTGGAATCACTAATTTAAAGGAGCCTTTTTATGAAATCAGTTTTAATATTTTTACTATTTATTTCATCTGCTGCATTTGGAATGCATCACGAAAAACTTGATGTAATTGTATTTGCAATCGATCTTGAAATTATTGAAGGAAAATCGAATAGTGCTAAAGATTTTGTGACCGAGATAACAGAAAACGTAATGCGAAATGAGCCTCAAACTTTAGTTTATCAATATCATTTTTCGAAAAGCGAAAATAAAGTTTTTTTACTAGAGATTTATCCTAATAATGAAGCAGCCTTAATACATATGAAAAATTTTACTGGCAGTAATTGGGAAGCAAAATTTGTAGAAAATTTTTCTATCAAAAGTGCAAGTATTCTAGGAAAAGCAAATTCCAAACTTAAAAAAGCAATGGAACCCTATACAACAGATTTTCGTAGTAATTTGTCAGGCTTCGATAGAGTTGCCGATCAGCTAAGTGAAGAAATCTCTAATATTAAATAAAATTTAGCTTAAAAAATTATTTAACCTTTCATAAGCATTAACAAAATCTTCTTTAAATTCTTGTACTACGTCACTGGCTGAAATACTTTGATTCATTAGTCCAACTCCTTGCCCAACCCAATAAGTTGCTAAATCTTTTGCCCCTTCATGTCCTCCAGCAGCAAGTTTATTAACTTTCTGCAAGGCAGGCTCTGCCACCATAGGTTGAAGCGGCATTGGCAAAGGTTCTGGAGCTGACTCTGACTCCCAAGCTTCTGTCCAGGGTGTTACAAGCTGTCTTGAGTGTTTTCCAGTCCTGCTTCTTGACCTAACAGTTTGGCTAGAATTTGCAGCAACCATTTTTTCTTTTATTACTGGTTCAACTTCAGATTCGATTGTCGTCAGCCAAACAGAACCACACCAAGCTCCAGAAGCACCCATCGCCATTGCTGCAGCCATTTGTTTGCCTGTCACAATTCCTCCAGCTGCTAAAATCGGTACGTCTCCATATGGTTGTATGGCCTCATGTACTTCGGGAATCAAAACCATTGTTGAAACACTACCACAATGTCCACCTGCCTCTGTTCCAGAAACTACCAAAATATCTACTCCAGCTTTAACTTGATTGATAGCATGTTGTGCAGTTCCTAACAACGCTGCAACTTTACAATTATTTTTCTTACCCATTTCAATCATCCAATCTGGTGGCACACCTAAAGCGTTTGCTATAATTTTGATAGGATGATTAAAAGCTACATCCAATAAAGCTTTAGCGCCATCAGATTGTGTATTCTCCGCAAATCCTGATCCAGCTGTATCGATTTCGCGTAATTCTGGGGCTTCTATCCCATGATTTTCTAAAACATCTGTCCTAAAATCCGCATACTCTTGAGGAATCATCTTTGCTAATTTTTCAGGATTGAATTTCTCGTCTTTTCCAACCATTTTGTTTGGGATAAGTACGTCAACTCCATAAGGTTTTCCATCTATATGATCGTCAATCCACTTAAGCTCTTTCTCTAGCTGTTCAGGAGACATTCCTACCGCTCCCAATACTCCACATCCTCCAGCCTTTGAAACGGCAACTACTACATCTCTACAATGTGAAAAAGCTACCAAAGGAAATTCGATATCTAACATCTCACAAATTGGTGATTTCATTTTTTTTCTCCTAAAATTTTTTTAAATTTATCAGTATAAAGTTTATACTAATTTTAGTTATGAAACCTTTATCTTCAATTTTTTTCACATTAATTTCAGTTTCTTTAGGACTTTTATTTACAAGCGCTCTATCATTTAATACCTTTCAATTCGGTGGAGTATCTATTCTATTTTTCGTCACTTTATATATTTTTATTTTGCAGTGGATTATTTTTATTCCGGCCTACGTAAAACAAACAGAGCATTATTTTGATCTTACAGGATCTATGACTTATATCACTTCAATCCTTTTAGTAACTTTTTTTTCACAAAATATTGATCTAAGAGATATTTTAATCTCTTCTTTGATTATTGTTTGGGCAAGTAGACTTGGATTATTTTTATCTAAGAGAGTAGCTAACGCAGGAGAAGATACTAGATTCATACACATTAAACCAAATTTCTTTCAGTTCCTAATGACTTGGACAATACAAGGACTTTGGGTATTAATGACCGCAGGAATGGCTTTTGCAGCGTTAAGTTCAAAAAATAAATTAGGATTAGATTTGTTTGCTGCGGCTGGAGCTCTAATTTGGTTAATAGGTTTTGTTATAGAAGTTATCTCAGACAAACAAAAAACAAAATTTAAAAATAATCCTTCAAACGAAGGAAGGTTTATAAAAGAAGGTTTATGGTCTTGGTCTAGGCATCCCAATTATTTTGGTGAAATTGTTTTATGGATTGGGATCGCTGTTATTGCCTATCCTGTGATTGAGGGATGGCAATATTTTGCATTACTGTCTCCTATTTTTGTTATTTTCCTTTTAACCAAAGTAAGTGGAATTAATCTCTTGGAAAGACAGGGAATGAAAAGATGGGGTCATGAAGAAGATTATTTGAATTACCTTAAAAGAACAAGTTCTTTAATCCCCCTTCCGCCCAAAAGTTAAAAGTTCAGATTATTTTTCTTCAAACTTATAAGACTTAGATCTTTTAAAGGCCTCTCTTTCAAAAAGCATATCCGTATATCTCTTAATATTAGGTTTGAATGCTTGCTCTATGCCAAGCGATTCAGCGACCACAAAAGCATAACTCACACAAATGTCTGCGATCGTAAAACGATTTGAACATAAGTATTCTCTATCGTTTAAAGTTGTCTCTAATAATTTACATCTTGAAACAAACCACCTGCTGTAACCTTCTACAGCAGCATCCGCAACGCCTGGTTCTTGAAGTTTATATCTTAAAACAACCGTTTGTGGAAAAGTTAAAGTTGCATCAGAGTGAAAAAGCCAATTTAAATAAGCTGGATAGTCAGGCTCATCTGGCATAACTCTCAAATCAGTTGGTCCATATTTTTCTACTAGATATTGGGACATAGCCACAGATTCTGTCATTTTCACTTCGCCGTCTATCAGATAAGGAATAGTTCCAAGCATGTTGACGTCCAAAAATTCTTTCATGAAAACTCTTGGGGGAAATGGCATCATCTCGAGCTCGTATTCTATTCCCATCTCTTCTGCAGTCCATATAGGCCTCATTGCTCTTGAACTTTCTGTGCCCCATATTTTTATCATATTATTACCATTGGATTTGAATCAATCTACTTAGAAAAGTAAAATAATTATAACTTAAAAGAGAGGAATATTATGATTGGAGCTATTGCAAAACTTAAAATAAAGGACGGAGAACTTGAAGGATTTATAGAGGTTATGAGGAAATTAGTTCAAGCAGTTTCTGATAATGAACCAGGTTGTGTTTATTATCAAATGCATGAAACTTCTGACTCACAAACAATCATGATGATTGAAGTTTATGAAGATGAAGATGCACATGCAAATCACACCCAAACAGAACATTTCAAAACTATTGGCATGGAATTAGCTCCTTTTTTAGCTGGAGCTCCAGAAATAACAACCCATAAGCTAATAAGCTGAAAAAGTATTATCTACAAGCTGTTGAAGACGGCCTAATAGAATATGATGATAATCAAGTTAGATTAATCGAAGTTCTTGAAGGAAGACTTGATCAGGCAAATACTAAATTAAATTTTCTTAACTTCTTTAAGACAAAGTCTCTGCCAAAAAGTATTTACATCTATGGTGAAGTTGGAAGAGGCAAAACTTTTTTGATGGATCTATTCTTTGAAGAAATTCCCTCAAAGAAAAAATTACGACTTCATTTTCATAGGTTTATGCAACTCCTTCATGACGATTTAAACAAAATTAAAGGCCAAAGCGATCCTATAAAGAAAATAGTAAAAAAACTTACAAGAAAATATTCATTTTTTTGCTTCGATGAATTTTTTGTAGAAGATATAGGAGATGCGATGCTTCTTGGTAATTTTATGAAAGAATTTTTTAAAAACGATGCTTGTTTTATAACGACTTCGAACATAGAACCATCAAAACTCTATGAAGGCGGACTTCAAAGAAAACTTTTTTTGCCGGCTATAAAATCTATTCAAGAAAATTGTGACCTTTTTAATTTAGATTCAAAAAACGATTATAGATTTAGAGCTTTAGAACAAAATAAATTATTCTTCTATCCCCTTTCATCTGAAGTTGAAAATAAACTTGAAGAAATTTTTGCGTCGTTGATTGGAATAAATAACGTAAAAGTAAATGAAATTGAAATCCTTAAAAGAAAAATCAAAACCGTTAAATCTTCAAAGGGCGTGGTATGGTTTAATTTTAATCATATTTGCGATTCTCCTAGGAGCTCTTTGGATTACATAGAAATCTCAAAAGAGTTCCAAACTGTGATTATCTCAAAGATGCCAAAAATTAACTCGGATGATTCTGCCCGACGTTTTATAAGTCTCATTGATGAATGTTACGATAGAAAAGTTAAAGTAATAATTAGCGCTGAAGATAATTTTAAAGATATATATAAAGGTTCTAATTTGAAGGAAAAATTTAAAAGAACCATTAGCAGATTGATTGAAATGCAATCAGTTGATTATCTAAAAGAAGCTCATAAGGCTTGAATTTATTTTAGATGGCACTAGATATAATAGTGTAAAATTAAATTGGTAAATGAAAGAAGTAGTAGAAACAAATTTCTCAATAGGACAGGTTGTCAAACACAAATTTTTAGATTTCAGAGGTGTAATATTTGACGTTGATCCGGAATTTAATAACACCGAAGAATGGTATCAAAGCATTCCATCTCAAATAAGACCTAGTAAAGATCAACCCTTCTATCACGTTTTTGCTGAAAACGATGACGTGTTTTATACCGCTTATGTTTCTCAACAAAACTTACTCATTGACGACTCAAATAAACCAGTAGCTCATCCAGATGTCACTGCAAATTTTGGTCCTTTCAATGGTAAAGTCTATGAAATCCTTCAAGGCGTAAGAAATTAACCAGCTAACATCACAGAAATAATAAAAACTTCCATAGCTTTTTTTAGTTCAGAATTACTTATTTTAGAAGGTGAAATTCTTATATTCTGATCATGAGGATCTTTATTGTAAGGAAAAGTAGCGCCTACTTTGGTTAGCTTTAAACCTGCTAATTCACATAGATTATAAATCTTTTTTGCTTTTCCTGGTTTAGAATCAAAAGAGACAAAGTATCCGCCTGTTGGTTTAGTCCATGTCCCAAATTCTGGCGGTAGCTTTGAAAGATAATTTTCAACAATTTCAAATTTCTTTGATATAAGGACTGCATGCTTTGACATATGGTCTTCAAGGGATTTTTTGTTTTTAAAAAACTTAGCGTGCTTTGCTTGATTAATTTTGTCTGATCCTACCCTGGTTTTATCATAAAATTTTAAAAAATTTGTTAAGACTTTTTCCGAGGAAGCTAAAAAAGAAATTCCAGCGCCTGCGAATGTTATTTTGCTAGTGCTAGCAAACATGATAATGTTGTTTGAAGTTTTAAATTTCTTACATAAATTAAATATGTTCCCTAGTTTTTTTGATTTTTTAAAGTCATGAACACTATAAGCATTATCATAAAATATCATAAAGTCTTTTGATGCTTTCTTTGGTAGTTTAGCTAGCCTTTCTAAGACCTTAGAAGAATAAGTTTCTCCTGTAGGATTAGAATGTTTTGGCACGCAAATAATTCCTTTAATTGTCTTATCTTTTGCAACCAATTTTTCAACAATGTCCATATCTGGACCTTCTCCAGTTAATGGGACATTTATCATTATAATTCCTAGGGACTCTAATAGAGAAAAATGCCTATCATATCCAGGAACAGGACATAAAAAAGATATTTTTTTATTTTTAATCCACGGGCTACCATTTAAACCTTTAAATAATAACGCTTGAAGAGCCATAAATGTTAAATTCAAACTGCTTGTACCATTTGCAATTACATTTTTGAAATTTACACCAAGTAACATTCCTCCTAATTTTCTAGCTGAATTTAATCCTTTAATAAGCCCATAATTTCTTATATCTTCTCCTTCAAAAAAAAATTTATTTTTTAAAATTTGATCAAGTGGTTCAGACAATTTTAATTGTTCTTTAGAAGGCTGACCTCTAGTCAAATCTAAACTTAATTTTTCTTTTAAAAGTTTTTTGTAATTTTCTTTTATTTCAAATTTATTCATATGTTTCTATCTTCTCAAAATAAGTAGATTATTTTCATTAGCGTACTTTTCCAACTTTTTATCTGGAGAAATAATAATACTATTAGGACAAGCTTTTATTAAAGGCAAATCATTTATAGAGTCAGTATAAAAGAATGACTCTTCAAGGTTATAATTATTCCTATCGCACCACTCTTGCACTTTCTCTAACTTTCCACTTGCAAACGCTGCTTTTTTCAATCTTCCAGTAATTTTATTATCAATAATTTCGTATGAAGAACCAATAAATGAATCAACTTTAAAATATTTAGAATATCCTTCTACTATAAAATCTAAAGATCCCGAGGCAATTAATCGAAAATCATCTTTGTGTTTATTTAATAACTCAAACGTTGTTGTATCAATAAGCTTTTCTTTATGGCTTTCGATAAAATCTGAAACTAATATATTAAGTTTTTCTATACTCATTCCAATCAAAGGGTTTAGCAGGAAAGAACAATATTCGTCAAAATTAAGATTTCCGGCTCTATAATCTTTTTCAAATTCTTTTATTTTTTCTAAATATACCTCTTTTTTTATAAATCCTTTTGCAACTGTGAACTTTGCCCAGTGAAATTCGCTATCACCACAAAGCAAACTATCATCTAAGTCAAATATTGCTAAGCGCTTCATACAAACTCTCTCAATTCTTTTAAAGCTTCTCTATAGGCTTCTTTCTTAAATTCAACAATTTTTGAGATAGGATACCAGTAAGATACCCAGTCAAACATGTCAAATTCTGGGGTGGCATCACAATATAAATTAATAGAACAGTTATCGTCTCTCACTTTCAATAAGTACCATGTTTGTAATTGTCCTTTGAACTTTCCCCCCAATACCTTTGACCTCATTGATGAGGGAATATCGTATTTAATAGCACGTTTAGTTTTTCCGATAATTGATACGTCAGACTTTTCGAGCCCGACTTCTTCATAGAGCTCTCTATACATTGCTTCCTCAAGAAGTTCATCTTTGTCGATTCCTCCCTGAGGAAACTGCCAATTCTCTGTTCCCTTTCTACGACATATTAAAACTTGCCTATGATTATTCATAACCACCATAGCAACATTTTTTCTGTAGCCTTCCATTTTTTTAAATTTGGATCTTAAAATCGAAGGAATTTTTCTCAATTTCATTAGCTGAATTGTCATATACTACTTCAGTTACTTTTGCTTGATCATCTTTGCTTATGGTAATTACTGTGGTTGATCTTGTTCCATAAATTTCTGAAGTTATAAATCTTGAATCAAATTCTTTCCCATGGTTATTATTTATTTCATCTAAATTAAATTCATAATTTTTTTTCGGGGACTGCATCAGATCTATCAGATCAGTGTGACTAAATTTACTTTTTAAAATTTTTTTAAAGTCTCGCTGGGCATTTTTGAGTTTTTCTGTGTTTGTATTAAGAGCTCTATTTCCAATAACGACTAGTTCTTGATCAAAATGTTCAACTCCTTGGGAGGAAAGAATTGAAAAATCATTCAAATCAGAAACAATTAAATTAAAGCCTAAATAATTTTCTGTTTCTATTTTGGTTATATACTCTTTCGGATTTTCATTTGAATCGAAAAAGTTTTTAACTAGGTCTCCCCTTGATAAAAAATTTTTGTTTTCACCTAACTTATAAAACTCTCTTACATTTGTAACCGCAGCAAATTTACCTTTGTTTGAAATTCCTAACCATGTCCCTTTTTGTTCAAGGTCTTGGCCGGCTAAAAGCCCTTCTGCCTCATTCCACCAAAACATGTTTTTAGTTTCCCTTTTATAGAATTCATCTCTATTTGACGTTAGAACAAACTTATAATTTCCATCTTTTGGCTTTGAAAGTAAGATTAAACACATAACAGAAAATAGCAAAGTTTATCAGAGCAAAAAGATAAGAGATAATGTTAATTAATGATTGAAATATTCATTTTTCTGGTAATCCTAGGAATTTTAGCTGGTTTAATTTCCGGCTTTTTTGGTATCGGTAGTGGCATAATTTTAGTACCTGCGTATTTTTTTCTTTTTAACTATTTAAACTTTCCTGAAGAGATAATTCCTTTACTTGCTACCGGAACTTCTATGACAACTATGATTTTAGTTATTCCTAATGCTGCTTACACTCATTATCTCAATTCAAATGTAAATATGGAAATTGTTAAGAAAATGCTCTTATATACTTTTGTTTTTACAATATTTGCTAGGTATATAGCCTTGAATATGGAAAGCTTGACACTACAGCTAATAATAGCATTTTCATTAATTTTTGCTGCATTTCAAGTTGCATTAGATATCAAACCAAAGGAAATAAAACCAAAAATAAACAATCTTGAGTTGGCATTTATGTCTTGTAGTATAGGTCTTATTACTTCATTAGTTGGTATTGGAGGAGGTATTTTGATGGTTCCATATTTTACTTTCAGAGGATTATCAATTCGTGAAGCTATTGGCACTTCTTCTGTGATGGGTTTATTTATTGCTATCTCAGGAGCGATTGGAGCCTTTTTATTTGCTCCGATGGCCTCAAAAAATATAAATTTGATGTTTGGCTCTGCTTATATTCCTGCGGTATTCGTCGTAGGATTATCAAGTATTTATTTTGCCAAAATGGGAGCTAATATTTCTAACAATACTTCTTCTGAAAAATTAAAAGTAGCTTTTGCGATTGTTGTAATTATTTCAGCTATTAGAATTGTTTATGATTCTTTCATATGAGCTTGACCATAGACCCAGTAGCTTTTCATATTCCTATTCCATTCTTAGGATGGTGGCCTATTTATTGGTATGGTATTAGCTGGGTACTCGCGATATTAACAATTCATTGGGTAGCAAAAAGAACCATTCCTTCAACTGCAAGCTTTTCAAAACAACACATTGAAGATTTCTTATTTTATGGAGTGTTAGGGGCAATAATTGGTGGAAGGCTTGGTTACATGTTCTTTTACGGAATGCAACAAGTAATTCAGGATCCTTTTTCTATATTAAAAGTTTGGGAGGGTGGTTTATCTTTTCATGGTGGACTTTTAGGTGTTTTAGTATCTTTTTTTATTTTTTGTAAAAAGAATAATATCTCTTTCTTTGAGTTTTCAGATCATATTGCTCTAAGCTTTCCATTAGGCTTAGGTATTGTAAGAATAGGAAATTTTTTGGGTGGTGAACTATTAGGCAGACAAACAGACCTCCCGTGGGGAATAATCTTTTGGAGCGACCCTTTACAAATAACTAGGCATCCTTCACAAATATATCAGGCAATTTTGGAAGGCCCAATATTGTTTTTATTATTGTATTTTCTCTCAAGAAGAAATATTCCAAAAATGACAATGTCAGGAGCATTCTTATTTTTATATGGAGTGTTTAGAGTTTTCACTGAGCAATTTAGATCTCCTGATTCACATATAGGTTTTGATTTATTTGATATCATAACCAGAGGACAGCTATTATCTTCTCCAATGATTTTAATTGGCTCTACCTTATTAATTTTAGCTTTTAGAAAAAATAAAAATGCAACAATATCTTGATTTAATGCAAAAAATTTTAGACGAAGGAGTCGAAAGATCAGACAGAACTGGAACTGGAACAAAAAGTATTTTTGGTCATCAAATGCATTTTGATTTAAACGAGGGCTTTCCTCTAGTGACTACAAAAAAAATTCATCTTAAATCTATAATTCATGAATTGATTTGGTTTCTCAAAGGCTCAACAAATATTTCTTATCTTAAAGATAATGGTGTTTCCATTTGGGATGAATGGGCCGATGAAAATGGTGAGTTAGGTCCAGTATATGGCGCTCAATGGAGGTCATGGCCAAATCCTGACAAGGAACCTATCGACCAAATTTCGAATTTAATTAAAAGTATAAAAGAGAATCCACATTCTAGGAGACATATTGTTAGTGGTTGGAATCCAACCTTAATAGATGAAATGGCACTTCCACCTTGCCATACTTTGTTTCAATTTTATGTTGCTGGAGAGAACTTATCTTGTCAGCTGTACCAAAGAAGCGCGGATGTCTTTTTAGGAGTGCCTTTTAATATTGCCTCTTATGCACTTTTAACTCATATGGTGGCTCAAGTATGTAATCTTAAAGCGCATAAGTTCGTGCATACATTTGGTGATACTCATTTATATTTGAACCATATAGAGCAAGCGAATCTCCAATTAACAAGGGATCCAAAACCTTTACCAAAACTTAAATTAAATGCTGAAATAGATAATATTTTTGACTTTAAATATGAAGATATAGAAGTTGTTAATTACGAATCTCATCCTCTAATTTCCGCTCCTATAGCTGTTTAATGAAACTAACAGCAGTAGCGGCCATATCAAAAAATTTCGTAATAGGTAAAGATAACTCTTTACCCTGGAATATACCTGAAGACCTAAAAAGATTTAAGAAACTAACTACTGGGAGTCCAATTGTGATGGGTCGAAAAACTTTTGAGTCAATTGGCCGCCCATTACCAAATCGAAAAAATATTATTTTGACCCAAAAAGGATTTAAATCTATTCATGATATAAAGGTTTTTAATAATTTGAAAGATTTCTTGAAATTTTGTGAAAATTTAAATGATGAAGTCTTTGTTATCGGAGGTTCTGAAATATATAAAGCATTAGAGCCTTACTGCACAAAATTAGTCGTTACACATGTTCTCAAAAAATTTGACGGAGATGCTTTTTTTACTATTGATTTAAGTAAATGGAATGAGATTTCTTCTGAAAAGTTTATAGACGAGAGTAGTCAGCTAAGTTGTGAAATAAAAACTTATATTAGAGACTAACTGCTTTCCAAATCTTTTTTTCTTTGCTCAAGAATTTTTACTCTCTTAGCTTCTTGTTCAGTGAATGTTAACCAGGTAAGTGCTTGTTCCCTCAATTTGTCTTGTTTCTCTTCTTTCTTTTTTTTATCTTTTATTTGAATGTCAGATAATCTATCAAGGGCTTTACGGAAAAAGATTGTTGCATCATCAAAATTTTGTTGTTCGTAAGAAACTTGACCGAGCAAAATATTAACAGTTACCGGATCTTTAAGTTTTCCTTTTTCCAATCCTAATTTTAACGAATCCTTAGCTAGTTCATATCTGTCAGTAGCAAGATATAATTGACCCAAAAATACAAATAACTCCCCTTCTTCTGATTTTTCAGCGGCTTCTTTATAAAGCGGTTCTGCTTTTTTTAACTCCTGTGACATGTGCCATCCTTGAGCAAGCATTTTCAAGTTTTTCTCTTTTCTTTCAACAAATTCTTCATCAAAACCATACTGTAATGCTTTTGCTGCTTTATACGGAGCATCGGCTCTCATGAATAATTGATATAGAGCAATATATTCTGATTCTTTATTCAGTAATCTCTGATCATGTGCTGCTTCCAAAGCCGAAAGCTGATTGCTCTCTTGTTTTAAAGTTCCATATAAGGAAGAGAGTTGCACCCAATATCTTTTCTTAGGATAAAAGTCTACTAACTCTATATATAAAGGAAGCATCTCATCAGTTTTTTCGGCTTCATTGTAAAGTGCTAAAAGTAAATTATACGTAGACTCTCTCGGCTTTGAGCTGTTTGCCTTAGCAACACACATTGCAGTGTCTGCATTTTTTAAAGCTAGTTTCTTTTCATTTAACTGCCAATGAGCTGCAGCCATTATATCGAATCCCGTTGAACTTGGATTAGCTTCAACCGTTAACCATTCTCTCATTCTTTCAATTGCCTTTCTATAATCTTCTTTAGAATAAGATATTTGAGCTAGACTAAAAATTACATTTGAACGGAGTCTTGGATCAGCGTCTTCAATTTTTAAAAAATTGAAATAATCCTTTTCAGCTTCTCCTAATTTATCTTGGCTAAAGTGAACATAGGCAAAGTAATACCACATTTGCGCTCTGTCCTTTTCTTCAAGATCTTCATCAATTTTCATTTCATTTAAAATTTCCAAAGCTAGCTCTAAATTATCTTCTTCCAAAGAAGGATAAAGTCGCTTTAAATATTTTTGAGCTTTTTGGCTTGGTAGTTTTGCAACTCTTCTATTTGATTGTTTTTGAATGTCATAACCTCTTAAACATTTATCTAAAGAATATCCAGGAAATTTAAATTCTCTTTCTTCTTTTTCTTGAGCCACCAATGATGGGCTAAGAAAAAATATAATAAATAAAAATAATAAAAATTTGATTTGTTTCATTAGATCATCTCCAAACAATTTTCAGGCACATACCCAGGGCCTTTGCCTTCACCTTCTAATATAAAAGTTATCCTCTGTCTAACTCCCTCAACTGCAACAGCAACTCCATCTCTGATAAGAGGCTTATATTTATATCTTAGCGCAGCTCTAGTAGCAGCTCTATCGAAAATTCCAGGCGGATTAGCTTGAATAACCACAGGCTCAGAAACCGATCCAAGCGGAGTAACTGTATATTCCAATAGTACACATCCCTCTATTCCTCTTTCTGCAGCTCTCCTGGGATATTGTGGAGGTACTTGGAAGATTGGAACATAAGATCCATCAGCAAAAACTCCTTGTCTTTTAGCTTTGAAATTAAAATTTAAATTCATAGAATCGTCGAAATCTTCAACTGTATCTATATCAACATCTGGTGGTAATTGATCAGGCTCTGGCTCGGCTTCTTCAGGCCTTTCGAAGTTATCAATTAATTCTAGTTCTTTTGGAGGCATCACAATGTCTACGATTTTTCTTGTTTTAATTTCATCTAAAGAGACATCCCCAGTGGCAATTAGGACTGCCATCAAAATTAAAGATGCTAGAGAAACAGTTGTCCCCGCAGCAGCGGCAAGACCGTACTTTTGATAAATGTTATCTAAATCAGTATTTAAAAATTTGTCAATCATTTAAAAATTAGGTTCTGAAGCAATTGATATATCAACTACACCAGCCTCTCTAACTTCGTCCATAACAGCAACAATTTTTTCTGCTGTTGATTTTACATCTGCTTGTATAACAACTGAACCTTGAGGATTTTCTGCAATTAATCTGATTACATTTGCTTTTACTTGTCTTACGTCAATTCTTCTGCCATCCATATATATTTCTCCAGCTGCTCCAATAGCAATTAAAATAGCAGCATTCTCAGTAATTTCTGAAGTTTCAGAATCTGGACGGTTAATTTCTAAGCCTGGCTCTTTAATAAAATTTGCGGTAACAATAAAGAAAATTAACAAAATAAAAACCACATCCAACATTGGAGTAATATTTGGTTCTTCGGTTTCCTCTACAGCCTGATTTATTAGCGATCTTCTCATAATATATTATTCGTACGTTAGTCTTTCAGATAGTAAGTCTGTTTTCTTTTTCACATTGCTGTCTAACCATCTAGCGGCGATGCTAGCGGGAATTGCAGCCATTAAACCCGCCATTGCAGGTATAGTAGATCTTGCAACACCTCCGGCCATAGCTTTAGCATCTCCTCCCCCAGTTACAGCTAAAATGTGAAAGACTTCAATCATACCAATGATGGTTCCAAGCAATCCAAACAATGGCGCTAAAGCTACGCAAACTCTTATAAATTCAATATTGTTTTTTATTTGTTGCTCAGCCTTAGAAATTAACATTGTTCTGATCATATGACCTTCCCAAGATTTATGAGTTTTAACGTTAGTCCACTCTTGGATAGTATCTCTTTCAACAGTTGGATGGATGAATTGGAAATACCAAATTCTTTCAAAAATAAAGAACCACATGATTAAAATAAGAAAAGCAATCAGTAAAACAACTCCACCTCCTTTTTCTAGAAACTCAAAAAGGATAGATTGCAGGTTGTAAAACCAAGCCATAACTTAAGCAGACGGTGATTGTTGAGTTTCTTCTGATCGTGCAGCCACCATTCCAGTGCTTTGTTCTTCAAGTACAGAAAGGATGCCTTTTGAGTAATTACTCAATGCAGCTGCCATGAAAGTTGCAGGAATTGCACTCATAAGCCCTAACATCGTTGTGACAAGAGCTTCAGATATTCCTCCTGCCATTGTTTTAGGGTCTCCAGTTCCAAACAGTGTTATTGCCTGGAAAGTATTAATCATACCAATGATGGTTCCAAAAAGACCTAGTAAAGGAGAAATTACAGAAATTAATCTCACAACCCAAATGTATTGGTCGATTGATTGCCTTTCTACAAGAATTTGTTCAGCTAACTTTAGCTCAAGTGTTTCGGTATCGGTTTTATTTTCTTTTGCCACAGCAAAAATTCTAGACAAAGGATTGTCGCTTGATTCTTCTCCGCTAACTTCTTTTTTAATCGCATTATTGATTGTGAAAAGTGAATAAAATCTCCAGACAAAAACTCCAGTAGCTATTAAGAAAAGCAAAATAATTGTGTAACCAGTAATTCTTCCATATTGAATTTGCTCAAAAAAAGACGGGAGAGAAATTAAATTAACCAATAAAGCGCCGCCCTGCGGACCAGTTGGGTCAATGGCAAATTGAACAAAACCGGAGTCTTCATCGAAAACGTCATAGGAGCCGTCTAAGAATCTACTAGGCTGTTTTGGTAATGTTTCGTATGCACCTCTGCCACTCAAATAAGTTAAATATTCTCCCTCAGTAACAACATTAAAGTTACCAATTCTGACAACTTCCTCTTCTTCTGCATCACCGTTATTGTCAATTACAGTTGCAGAGAATTTTTCAACACTTCCTGAGGCAACCAGCTCCCTAGAGAGTTCATACCACAACCTTTCTAATTCTTCTATAGTCGCTACACTTACACCTTCTCCCATCTTCTTCGCGAGATCATCTAAAAATAGTTCTCTGTCAGTTCCAAATTGACCCGAAGTTATTGATGTTTCAAAAGTAGCTTGAGTATCTGAAGCTACTCCCTGCAAGTGGCCGAATGTTTCATAGAGCGAACCTAATCTGGTCTTGAGCTGATCTTCTAATAAAGTAAGTTTCGCATCATTGGCCTCAAAAGTTGCCTCTAGCCTCGATGCTTCAGCTTCAAGTCTTCCTCTTTCTGCTTTTGCATTAGCTAGTAAAGTAGCTTGTCTATTTTTTTCTCTGATAAATCTAGCCTCTCTTTCCGCTGCTTCTTCGGATTCAGCGAATCTTCCTTGTTTTACTAACTCAAGAAGTTGATCAAGATCAAGAGCGATATTTTCGGGTTTTACCTGAGTTTCTTGAGAAAAAATAGAGCCAGAGAAAATTAGAGAGAAGATTATTAGTATTTTTAATAAACTTTTCATTGAATCACCTTAGCAGCAGGAATTGGTAATTCAAGCATATCTACTGTTTTGAGTTTTTTTGCCATTGAAATTCCATCTCTTATGGGTCTTTGGTACCTTCCAGGTAAACTTTCCCAGGAATTAGTTTCTTTATTCCAAATACCTGTCTCATCTAGATCAGTTGTTTGATAAGCTAAGACCATTCTGCCTACTCTTAAAATATTCACCTCTCTATCCTGACCATCAATAAGAATAGTGTCTTTATAAGTGTCAATTTTTCTTCCATATTCAGCTTCCACGTTGAAACCCTCAAGCACTTGTCTTAATTTTTCTGCCGGAGAAACAGTTGGGTTATCCAAAGCATCTTTTATAAATTGTAGTCTTTCAGTTCGCTCTCCTTTTCGAAAAGGTAGATCTAATTCAACAAATTTTGCCAAACCTTCATGCATTCTCCTCGAAAGAGGAGGTATTTGTCTTTGAAGAACAGCAGCATATTTCATAGTTTCCTCAATTTCTTCCATTCTTGTTATTTGTCTTCTTATCTGTTTCTTTTTCTGTGCGTTATATACTTTTAAGCCTTCTATCTGTTTAGTTACGCCCTTATATTCTGAAGCATCCTTATCTGTTTTAGTTTGAGCTGAATCTATTTTGACTTGAGAAGCAGCAGCATTGTCAGCTCTTACTTTGTTCTCTTGCAAAACGGGATCTACTTGGGAATATAAACTTGAGGAAGAAACCAAAAAAACAAAAACTAATAGCCTACTAAAACTTGACATTTTTCTTGATACTCTCATTTTTTTCACCTACAAAAAAAGGGAATCAATAAAAATATTTATTCAAATTACCCTTTAAGCCTCCACTTTAAGTAAAATAAATTTATCTTGCAACAATTAATATACTTATTTGAAACAGAAGATTTTAACTTTTCTTTATAAATAAATCTAAAAAAAATGACGACTATACAGACAAATGAATTCAGAACTGGAATGAAAGTAATTATTGAGAATAATCTATGTGAAATTTTAGAACATCAATTTCATAAACCCGGAAAAGGGCAAGCTGTTATGAGAGTAAAGTATAAAAACTTAATATCTTCTCAAGTTTTGGATAAAACTTTTAAAACTGGAGAAGTCATAGAAAAAGCTGAGATAGATGTTGTAAAAATGCAATTTTTATATTCAGAAGAAATAAATTTAGTTTTTATGAATTCAATTAACTTTGAACAAATTAATATAGAAAAAAAAATTATTGAAGATAAAGTTCAATGGATGAAAGAAGGAGAGGAATATGAAATATCAATGTGGAATAATCAAATAGTTAATGTTGAAATTCAGAACTTCATTGAAATTGAAATTTCTGAAACAGAACCAGGATTCAAGGGAGACACTTCAACTAATACTTTAAAAGAAGCAACTTTGGCGAATGGCATTGATATAAAAGTGCCTCTTTTTATAGAACCTGGAGACATAGTTAAAGTAGATACTCGAAATTGTGAATACCAAAATAGAGTTAATAAATGAAATCTGAAATTAGAGAAATACTTAATGCTTCTGTAAAAAAATTATATTCAGAAGAAATTAATGACTTTGATATAACGAGGCCAAAATTTAAATCTCATGGAAATTGGAGTTCAAATATTGCATTAATTTTAGGAAAAGAATTAAAAGATCAGCCAAGAAAAATAGCTAAGAATATTGTCAATGAATTCCCAAAAAAAAATTGGTTAAGCAAAATAGATATCGCTGGTCCAGGTTTTATAAATTTTTTTTTAACACAAGAAGCACAGACAGAATTTTTAAAAAGCTTTTTGTCAGATGATTTCTCTTTTATCGAAACCAAAGAAAATCGTAAAATTTTAATAGAATATGTTTCTAGTAATCCTACTGGTCCAATTCACGTAGGTCACGGCAGAGGAGCCGCATATGGGTCGGCTTTAGCAAAACTTTTAAGACTAACTGGAGATAAAGTTGTAGAAGAATATTATGTAAATGATAGAGGTCTTCAAACTGATGTATTGGCATTGAGTGTATTTTTAAGATATCAAGAATTATTTGATCTAAGAATCTTATTTCCTAGTGACTGCTACCAAGGGGACTACATAAAAAAATGCGCTAAATCAGCAAAAAAGTATTTTGGCGATAAATTTATGTTAAAAAAAGATTTAAAAAGCCAGCAGTCTTCAGATATTAGTCTTATTTTAGAAGAAATCTATAAAATAACTCCAGATTTTAAAGAACTTACTGACTTCTGTATTTCCTATCAAATGGAGGAAATCAAAAGTATTCTTTTAAAATTTAAAGTCGAACATGAAAGCTGGGTTAGTGAAAAGTCACTTTATAAAAGTTCTAAAGGTAGTAGCCTTTTTGAAACAACATTAAGCGAATTAAAAAAAAATAATTATACCTATCTAGAGAATGATGCTCTTTGGTTTAAATCCAGTGAGTTTGGCGACGAAAAAGACAGAGTTTTAATTAGAAATAATCAGGATCCTACGTATTTTGCTTCGGATGTTGCTTATCATAAATTCAAATTCGACAGAGATTTTGATCAACTTATAAATATTTGGGGCGCTGACCATCATGGTTACATAGCAAGGTTAGAAGGTGCTTTGGATGCATTAAATTTAAATCCAAAGAAATTAGAGACTCTAATCATACAATTTGTATCACTGATAAAGTCAGGAGAGAACATAAGCATGTCTACAAGAAAAGGAGAATTTATTTCTTTAGAAGAACTAATAAAAGAAGTTGGGGTAGAGGCTGCGAGGTTTTTCTTCTTGGCTAGGAAAAGTGACCAATCTTTAGAGTTTGATATTGATTTGGCAAAGAGAGAAGATAAAAATAATCCTGTTTATTATATCCAGTACGCTCACGCAAGAATTTCCAGTCTTCAAAAAGAATTGCTAAAGAGAAAATTAATTATCGATAACGAAAATGGTTTTAAAAAGTTAAGTAAAGTTTTAACAGATCTTGAATTTGAAATAATTAATGAAATAGAACAATTTCAAGACGTCATTCAACAATGTAAGAAAGATCTTGAAATACATCCATTGTGTTTTTACCTGAGAGACCTAGCCTCTAAATTTCATTCTTATTACAACGCAAATAAATTCATTGAAGATGAAAAAGATTTAAGAGACGCTAAATTTATTTTAGTTGCAGCGATTAAAAAAGTTTTAATTCAGGGCTTAGACATTCTTTCAATAAATGCGCCTGAAAAAATGTGATTCTAATGAAAAAGAATATACAAAATATTTTTAGTACAATTGAAAAGTTAACTGCAAATAATAAAAAACAAAGTGTAGAGCTTATTGCTGTAAGTAAGAAAAAGTCTACTAGTGAAATCTTAGAAGCCTTAAGCCTAGGCATTAATAACTTTGGAGAAAACTATCTTCAAGAATCTTTGCAAAAAATATCTGAACTAAAAAATAAAAATATAATTTGGCACTTTATTGGAAAAGTTCAGTCAAACAAGTGTAAGGATATTGCAGAAAATTTTGAGTGGGTTCATACTTTGGATCGTTTAAAAATCGCAAAAAAATTAAACGAATATACTCCTTCTGGTAAAAAACTTAAGGTATTAATTCAGGTAAATCTAGACAATGATGAAAATAAAGGCGGTATTAAAAAAGAAAATTTAGAAGAACTAATGAAAAATATAACAAAATTTAAGAATTTAGAGTTTAGAGGACTAATGATCATGCCAAGTGCAAATGCTAAAAAGGAAGAATTAAGGCTTATTTATGAGGAAGCATATTCGCTTACTAATAGTATGGAGGTTAAAGAACATAACTTAGAACTCTCTATGGGGATGACTAATGATTTCAAAATAGCTATTGAAGAAGGATCTTCTATGATAAGAATCGGTACAGGTATATTTGGTGAAAGATAAAATTGATATAGGATTTATTGGAGCAGGTAACTTAGGTCGTCATGCCATTTTGGGTTTAATAGATTCATACAATATAAAAGTCTCAGATCCTGTTCAAAATCAAGAAATTATTAATTTGGGCATAAAATATTTGTCTATTGAACAACTTTGTAAAGACTCTGATGTAATTTTTTTGACAATTAAGCCAAATATTTCCGAAGAAATTCTTAGTCAAATTTCAGATTATATAGACGATAAGTTAATCATTTCTTTTATTGCAGGAAAGTCTTTGAAAAAACTTGAAAAACTATTATCGTCAAAAAATATTATAAGAGCTATGCCCTCTTTAGGAATTAGTAATGGCTTAAGTCCTATAGCAATTTGCTCAAATCAAGGTGTGAACGCATCTCCTGGAGAAAAAATTCTTAATAACTTAGGAAGATGTATGAAAATTGAAGAATCAAAGTTTGATGCATTTACTTCAATTTTTGGGGCTGGCCCAGCATATATAAGCTATATCGCTGAGTTACTATCTGGAATTGCATCCGAAAATGGGTTTGAAAATTCAGAATCTCTGATTGGAGAAGTGATAGGCGGTACTTATGAAATTCATAATTCAAAAAATAGGCCATCTTTTGAAAAAATTAAGTCTATGGTTGCATCTAAAGGAGGAGTCACAGAAGCAGCCTTAAAAAAAATTGAGTCCTCAGGAATGGATAAAGTATGGAAAGCCGCTATAGAGGATGCAATTGAAAAATCGAAAAAATTAGGGGGAAATTAATGGATCCTTTGTTTGTATCATCTGTAATATCAAATTTACTTTCGATACTTTTTCTTATTTACGGACTATTCAGGTTCTTTGAATTAAGTTTTTTAAATCCAATTGTGAAATATTCTTTTTCTATTTTGGAACCTTTTACCAAACCCTTGAGATTAATCCTACCGGTTGTATTTAAAATAGATTTATCCAGCCTAGTTTTATCTATTTTTTTTAAAGGTTTATCTTTTTATCTGTATTTAGAAAGTCAATCTTTAGAAACAAATTCTATTGAATCTATCTCTTGGTCATTTTTAAGTGTTTTATTAACCATATCCTTAATTCTAAGATATTCCTTATTCATTTCGATTATAGGTAGTTGGATTGCGCCAACTAGCAATAATGCTTTTCTCATTATTTGTCATGGTATCACTCAGCCTCTATTAAGACCGTTCCAAAGATTTACTGCAATGGGGGGTATAGATTTTTCTCCAATTATTGTTTTTTTTATTTTGATACAAATAGATAGATTGATTCAAAATTTTAGGTTCTATTTAGAATTACCAGGGTTATTTTGATGGCTAGTGAAAGTTTAGGAATCATTGAACCACAATTTTTTAAATTTGAAGGCGACTTCGAACTTGAATCTGGAAAAATTTTAGAAGGATTCAATATAATTTATGAAACCTATGGAAGCTTAAATGAAAAAAAATCTAATGCGATCCTTATTTGTCATGCTCTGAGCGGGAATCATCATGCTGCAGGTTACTCTAATGAAGAAAAGAACAAGGCTGGTTGGTGGAATGAATTAATTGGTCCTGGCAAAGCTTTTGATACTAATAAATTTTTCATCGTTTCATTAAATAATTTGGGGGGCTGTCATGGCTCTACTGGTCCTAGCTCTATCAATCCCAAAACATCTAAAATTTTTGGAAAAAGTTTTCCTCTAGTAACTGTTAAAGATTGGGTTAAAAGTCAAAATTCACTAAGAGAGCATCTCGGAATAGATTCCTGGCATGCAGTTTCTGGAGGAAGCTTGGGAGGAATGCAAGCTCTTCAATGGGCAATTGATTTTGATAAACATATTAAAAAAAGTATCGTAATTGCCGCAGCTCCTAAACTAAGCGCACAAAATATAGCTTTTAACGAAGTCGCAAGACAGGCAATTGTGACCGATCCTGATTTCGATCAAGGAAGTTTTCATCCAAAAAGGGGTTTGGGTCTGGCTAGAATGTTAGGTCACATTACATATCTTTCAGAAGAGATGATGAAAGAAAAGTTTGGCAGGGATCTAAAAAAAGAGAAATATGAATATGGTTTTGACGTAGAGTTTGAAGTTGAAAGTTACTTAAGATATCAAGCTGATACCTTCTCCGACAAATTCAATGCTTATACTTACTTATTGATGACAAAAGCTCTTGACTACTTCGATCCAGCAAGAGATTTTGAAAACGATTTAAATAAAGCGTTAGGTAGAACAACCACTGATTTTTTAATATTATCTTTTTCGTCGGATTGGAGATTTGCACCTGAACGTTCAAAAGAAATTGTAAATGCCTTAATCTCATCTAGAAAGTCTGTCAGTTATGCAGAGATAAAAAGCACCCAGGGGCATGACGGTTTTTTATTTCCTGATGAAAGGTATGTAAATTGTATAAAAACCTTTTTAGAAAAATGAATAGTATTTTAAATGCTTGGATTCCAAAAAACTCAGAAGTATTAGACCTAGGCTGTGGTGACGGGTCGTTGCTTGCAAGTTTAAAAAACAAATTAAATGTTTCCGGATACGGTGTTGATATCTCTGAAAAGAAAATTCAACTTTCTTTAAGTAAAGGGTTAAATGTAATTGAACAAGACATTGACGAAGGATTAGATAATTTTAAAGATGCCTCATTCGATATTGTAATAATGAGTCAGTCCATTCAAGCTTTAAAAAAACCGGAAAATGCTTTGAAAGAAATTGTAAGAATTGGCAAAGAATGCATCGTCAGCATCCCCAATTTTGCAAACCTTAAGTGCAGAGTGCAGCTCGCCTTAACAGGCAAAATGCCAGTATCCAATGCTCTGCCATACGACTGGTATTCTACTCCAAACTTACACTTGTGTTCATTGAAAGATTTTGAATCGCTTTGTAAAAAATTAAACATCAGAGTTATCGAAAGAAAGCTAAGCGATAGTAATGGTAGATCGTCTTTTCTTATGAAAACTTTTCCAAATTTATTTACAGAAGTTGCTCTTTATAAATTGAAGCAAGAAGATTGAAAATACTACTAGCAACAAATAATCTCGGTAAGATTAGAGAGTTCGAATTTTTATTCAATAATTCAGATTTTAAATTAATACACTTGCGTGAGTTTTCTGATAAAGAAATACCCGAGACAGGAAATAGCTACGAAGAAAATGCTTTTTTAAAAGCTAAAGAAGCTTATAGAATAACTAAGCTGCCAGTGCTTGCTGATGATTCTGGTCTAGAAGTTGAAAGTATTGGTAATAAACCTGGTATTTTTTCAGCTAGGTTTGCTGGACAAAAAGCGAATGATGATAAAAATAATAAAAAATTATTGAAAGAACTTCAGAATAAATCTGATAGAACAGCTAAATACGTATCCGTTTTATGTTTTTATAACCCAAAAGAGAAAATAGAAATTTATACCTATGGAGAACTCAGAGGGTCTATTGGTAAAGAAGAAAAAGGCTCACAAGGTTTCGGTTATGACCCTCTTTTCAACTTAAAAAATACCAAAAGAACTATGGCTGAAATTTCATTTAAAGAAAGGATGAACATTAGTCATAGAACGCAATCAACAAAAAAAATGTTAGCCGAACTTAATAAACTTCAAAATAACTGATTTTTCTCTTTTCAGCCAAAGCAATCTTTTCATACTTGGTAATTGAATCTAATTTCTGGTCAGCAGCCTCTTTGTAATTTTTAAAAACTTTTTTTAAGTAAATTTCTATTTCGTCTGCATAGTCTTGCCAATCGGTTTTGATTCTTAAAGTCCCGTTTTCTCTCATTATTTTTTTAATATTCATTAAAAAATTTTCCGAAATAAGTCTTCTTTTATTATGTTTTCTTTTAGGCCATGGATCTGGGAAAAAAATAATAACTTCATCAAAACAACTAAAATGATTATTTTTTTCTAAAACGTCAACAGCATCTCCTAATATCACTTTTAAATTATCTATTCCTTCGGTTTCAGCAATATTTAAAACGTTTGCCACTCCCATTTCATAAACCTCTATTCCAATATAAAAAGAGTCAAGATTTTGTCTTGCGTTTATCAGTAAATTGCCTCCATCTCCGAACCCAATTTCTAAAATATTCTTTTGCTCAGGATTTAAAAAATTAAAATTTTGAAAATCCTTGTCTTTAAAAAAAAATTTAGTGGGTGAAGTATTTAGAAGAAGTTTATTTTTTTTTGAAAGTCTATTCCGAGCTTTGACATAGCTTTTTACAGTTCGATTCAAGAGTTTATTCTCCCTTTTGTAGGAGAGCTGGGTGACCCACTGTTTCTTTTTGGAATTCTTCCTGCCAAAAAAGCTTTTCGCCCAGCAATTGTTGCATCCCGCATCGCCTCAGCCATCATAATAGGATCTTTTGCACCCGCAATTGCCGTATTCAACAGCACTGCATCGCAGCCAAGCTCCATTGCTAATGAAACTTCAGATGCAGTTCCAATTCCAGCGTCCACCAGAACAGGGCAAGCTAGTTTTTTGACTATAGTTTGAATTGCATCTGGATTAACTATCCCAAGACCTGAGCCAATTGGTGCAGCCAAAGGCATAACTGCACAGCACCCTATATCCTCTAGCTTAAGCGCATAATCGATTTCATCTGTGCAGTAGACCATTACTTCAAAACCATCGCTTACTAACTCTTTGGCAGCTTCAAGCGTTTCGTCCATTAAGGGCAACAAGGAATGGGGGTCTGATAAAACTTCTAGCTTTACTAAATTTGAATTTGAAAGCATTTCTCTGCCCAATCTAGCAACCCTTACTGCGTCAGATGCACTAAAGCATCCTGCAGTATTGGGAAGAATTGTAAATTTTTCTGGAGAGATGTAATTTAAAATGCACTCTTCTCTTAACTTAGAATCAATTGCAACCCTTCTAATTGCAACAGTAACTATTTCCGCTCCTGAAGCTTCAATTGCTTTTACAGCGACTTGTTCATTTTTATATTTACCGGTGCCTACTAAAAGTCTAGATGAAAAATCTTTACCTGCAATCTTCAGTTTATCTTCAGACAATTAGCCTCCCCCTATCGCCCTAACTAATTCAACCTTATCATCTTGACTGAGCAAATAAGACCCCCATGAATCTCTAAAAATAATTTCGTCATTAATTTCAACCGCCATAAACTTTGTGGAAAGATCCAACAATTCAAAAAGCTCTAAAACTGAAACTCTCTTAGGCAATTCATATGATTCTCCATTTAAGACTATGCTTAATCCATTCATAAAAATTTAATATTTAGGAAATATAGCTTTTGACTTTTTCCATAGCAGCTTTTTCAATCTGCCTAATTCTTTCAGCGCTTACGCCATATTTATCTGCTAATTCATGAAGAGTTAACTTTTGATCCTGCAACCAACGATCAATTAAAATTTCCTTACTTCTGGAATCTAAAGCTGACAAAGCTGTATGAAGAAGTTCATGGCTATACTCCTCAGAGTCCTCTCTTTCAATTAAATCCGCTGGATCTTTCGTTTCATCTGCTAAAAAGCCTGCAGGAGAAAAAGAAGCTTCTTCATCGTTGGCTTCAGTAGGAGGATCAAAAGACATGTCAGTAGATGAAAGTCGCGACTCCATCTCTTTTACAGATTTTTCGTCCACTCCTAATTCATCTGATATTGTCTTTATCTCATCGTCGGTTAACCAATTTAATTCTTTTTTTTGACTTCTTAAGTTAAAAAATAGCTTTCTTTGTGCTTTTGTAGTTGCAACCTTAACAATTTTCCAATTTTTAATAATGTATTCGTGCATTTCCGATTTAATCCAATGAACCGCAAATGAAATTAACCTTACACCAACTTCAGGGTTAAATTTTCTAACTGCTTTCATGAGACCTACGTTTCCTTCTTGAATCAAATCAGCTTGAGGCAACCCATACCCTGAATATCCCCTAGCAATGTGAACAACAAATCTAAGATGGGCCATTACTAGTTGTCTTGCAGCCTCTAAGTCATTTCTATAGTAAAGATCTTCCGCAAGACGTTTTTCCTCCTCAGGAGTTAGGATAGCTATATTTTGAACGGATGAAAGATATGCTTCCAGGTTTTGACCTGGTGCTGAAACGTCCATAGGTTGTAATTCTTTACCCATATGATTAATTTTATCTCAAAATTAAAATTATATACAAAGTAGATTATTGTCAAAAAAGGTACAATTTTTAAAATTTAGCTATTTTTTTTATTTTCTTTGTATTTTCTGAACTAGCTAATGCAATAAAGCCATTTATTTTTTTAAAAAAATCATACTTATAGACCTCATCCTTAGTATTTTTGAAAATTATTTCACCGCCCAGTGATTCTAATATAGCTTGTCCGGCAGCTAGATCCCATTGATATACAGGACCAAATCTAGGGTAAACATCACTTGCGCCGGCGCAGAGATCACAAAACTTTAACGAACTTCCTTTTTCGATAACTTCAACTTTAGGATAAGTTTGTTTAAGGTATTTAAAAAAATTTTTTTCATATTGATTAGAATGGCTTTTACTCACACTTACAACGCATATTTCTGAAATAGATTTTGGATTTAAGTTCTGAAACTTTTTATCTTTAAAAATTCTAGCAGGTTTACTTTTTGAGCCTATGTAAATTTTTTTTTCAACCGGTTCTGATATAGCTCCTAAGACAGATTTTCCTTGCTCAACTAAAGCAATATTTATAGAAAAATTTTTTGAACCTTTTATAAATTCCTTAGTACCGTCTAATGGATCAATCAGCCAAAAAGAATCATCATTTCTTTTGGAAGTTTTTTTTGAGCCTTCTTCAGATAAAATAGGTATTTCAGGAGTAATTTTTTTTAATTGCTCTTCTAAAAATTCATTTATCGCAATGTCTGCCTCTGAAACAGGTGATAAATCCTCTTTTCTCTTTGATTTAAGAGATTTATAGCTACCAAAATAATTTAAAGCTAGCTTTGAAGCTGACGTTAGGATGTTAAGTAAATCAGAATCTAAATCAAGTGTATTCATTTATAAGCTCGGTAACTTTAAAAATTATCTAATTGATTTACAATGATTTCTTGAATAAATAAAAACTATGGAAAACGAAATAGAATTAGTAAAAAAAGCTGAAGAAATTTCTAAAGGTCTAAAAAGACTTAGTAAAAAAAGCAGAAAAGTTGTTTTGCCTTACCATAGCTCTTATGATTTGATAGATGAACTAGAAGACATAGCTGATAGTTTGCTAAACGACTTAAAGTCAAGAAAACAGGAGAATTAAATGACTTACGAAAGTTTTGATTTCAAAAAAGAAAATGGAATTGGTCACCTAAAACTTAACAAAGGTGAAGATTTCAATAAAATGACATTGAATTTTTGGTACGAATTACCAAGGGTCCTTGAAGATATAAAAAAAGATACCTCTCTGCGAGTTTTGATTTTATCTTCAACAGGAAAACATTTTTGTGCAGGCATGGACCTTGCCAACTTTGGAACTCTAGGGTCAGGTGACACCAAAAAAGATAATAGACCAGATAAAGCGAGGTCAGGAGAAGTTCTATACAGAGTTGCAATGGAACTCCAAGAAAATTTATCCAAGCTAGAAAAACTCAGAATTCCTGTTATATGTGGAATCCAAGGTGGTTGTATCGGAGGCGGATTAGACATGGCAACTGCTGCCGACTTAAGATTTGCTACTAAAGATGCTTTTTTCTGCATCCAAGAAGTAAACATAGGAATGGCAGCTGACATAGGAACTCTTCAACGCTTGCCTAGAGTTATCCCCGAAGGAAAAGTTAGAGAATTAGCTTACACCGGAAGAAGAATGTATGCAGAGGAATCACTTAGTTGTGGCTTGGTTAATAATGTCTACGAAACTCATGAGGACATGCTGGCCGGAATGGAAGAAATTGCTTTGGAAATTGCCTCAAAAAGCCCTTTGGCTGTTTACGGAACAAAAGCTATTTTAAATTTCTCAAGAGATCACACTGTAGCTGAAGGCTTGGAATATAATGCTTTGTGGAGCGGTGCAATGCTTCCTCAAGAAGATATGGCTGAGGCTATGATGTCAAAAGTTGAGAAACGAGACCCTCAATTTGAAGACATTCTTGAAATCAAAGAATACGGTAAAGCTAATAAAGCTTAAAAACTAAAGCTTTCTTAAAAATACTGGAGCATTATCTGAAGATAACTTGGAGGAGAATCTATAACCTTCGTAATCAAACTTACTAATATCTTTTGGATCCTTTAAGTTATTTGACATAATAAATCTAGTCATCAGTCCACGGGCTTTTTTTGCGTGAAAGCTTATTATTTTGTAATCACCATTTTTATAATCTTTGAAAACTGGAGATATTACTTCTGCTCTAATCATTTCTTTATCTAAAACAGAAAAGTATTCATTGGATGCAAGATTTACCAATACATTAGTTTTCTGGATTTTTAAGTCTTTATTCAATGCTTCAGTTAAATCAGTTTTCCAGAATTCATACAGATTATCCGAATTTCCAATTCTTAACTTCGTGCCCATCTCTAGTCTATATGGAGCTATTAGATCTAGGGGTTTTAAAAGACCATATAGCCCTGATAATATTCTTAAATATTTTTGAGAATAATTAATTGTACTTTTGTCTAGAGAAGAAATATCTAGACCTTTGTAGACATCTCCTTGAAAAGCAAAGACTGACTGTTTTGAATCAGGTCCAGGTGAAGAATTTTGTTTCCAACTTTGAAACCTCTCAAAATTAAGAAAACCTAAATTTTCACTAATTTTCATCAACTCAGAAATCATTTCTGGATCATAATTACGCATCTCCTTTACAAGAGATTCCGATTTACTTATAAAAGCAGGCTCTGAAAAACCTACTTTGCTCTCTAAAGGAGAATAATCTAAAGTCTTTGCTGGCGATATAATTACTAACATACTTTTATATAAAATTTACAAATGTTTAAAAATATTAACCAAATTTGCCAATCTATACTAATATTTTTTCCAAAATTTATGGGGAAAATCAGTATCTGGTTTTTGTTTCTCATGATTCTTTTGACAACGTTTGTTGTAATTGCGAGATATCTTTTCGGAATTGGAATCTTAAGCCTGCAAGAGTTAATAATATACGCTCATGGTATTACTTTTCTGATTTGTGCTGCCTATGCGATGAGTGAAGATCAACATGTTAGAGTCGATATCTTTTATAGAAGATTTTCAGATAAGAAAAAAAAGGCTATAAATTTATTCGGCAATATATTTTTACTTCAACCGATGATATGGACGATATTATTGTTATCTTTTGACTACGTTTCTTTTTCTTGGGAAATAAAAGAAGTCTCTGCAGAACCTGGAGGGCTTCCTTTCGTTTACTTATATAAATCGACTATTTTAATTTTTTCTATTCTTTTATTGATGCAAAGTTTTGCAAATATACTTTCGTATTTTAGTGATGATTGAATTTTTACCCTTACTACTTTTTTTTGTAATTTGCATAAGTCTTCTTTTAGGCTACCCAGTAGCTTTTACTCTTGGAGGGGTCTCTATCCTTTTTGCAATGATCGCAAGTTTATTTGGACTTTTTGACCTAACACTTTTAGAAACAATGCCAAATAGACTATTTGGCATCATGACTAACTCAACCTTAGTAGCTGTTCCACTATTCATCTTTATGGGAGTAACATTAGAAAAATCTAAAATTGCTGAACTTTTATTAACCTCAATGTCAAAACTCTTTAGCCGCTATAAAAGTGGTTTAGGTATTTCAATTTTATTTGTAGGCACTATGCTTGCCGCGAGTACAGGGATCGTTGGAGCAACAGTTATCGCGATGGGGTTAATATCTTTGCCAGCTATGCTTAAAAGAGGATATTCTCAAAAGATATCTACGGGTTTAATTGCAGCTACCGGAACTCTAGGTCAAATAATTCCTCCTTCCATTGCTTTGGTAATCCTTGGTGATGTGTTAGCAACTGCTTATCAACAATCTCAGCTTAAAATTGGTAATTATGTTGCCAAGTCTCTTTCCGTTGGAGATTTGTTCATGGCTGCAATAGTTCCAGGGATCATATTGGTATTAATTTATGGTCTTTACTTTGTTATCGCTCTAAGAAAACAAGAATTAAATACATTCAGTGAATCAAAAAATGATAATTTATTCAAACTTCTTTCTACGTTAGTTCCGCCATTTTTTTTAATATTTGCTGTTTTAGGATCTATTATTTTAGGAGTCGCTTCGCCAACTGAGGCCGCTGGAATAGGGGCTCTTGGAGCAATTTTAATTGCACTATTTCATAAAAAACTAACTATACAAATTTTAAAAGAAACCACTAAGCAAAGTGCATTTATCTCTTCAATGGTTTTTTTAATTTTGATCGGGGCATCTATTTTTTCTTTAGTCTTTAGAGGTTTAGGAGGTGAAGAGCTTATTACAGAAATCTTTAACATGATTCCAGGTGGTTTATTTGGAGCAATGATCTTAGTGATGTTATTAGTTTTTATTCTTGGTTTTATTTTAGATTTTATTGAAATTACATTTATAGTGGTTCCAATAGTTGGACCCATCTTAATGGCTATGGGCGCAGACCCATTATGGTTAGGAGTATTGTTAGCAATAAACTTACAGACATCTTTCTTGACCCCTCCATTTGGTTTTGCTCTTTTTTATTTAAGAAGCGTAGTTCCTGAAAAAATAAAAACCGAAACCATGTATGAAGGAGTCTTGCCTTTTATTGTCATCCAAATCTTTGTCTTGTGTCTAGTTGCTTATTTTCCAACTTTAGCAACTTTCCTACCAAATCTAATTTTTAGTAACTCATATTGAATTACTTTTTCTGATATATTAAAAAAATGTTCATTATGAAAAAGATTCTATTTATATTTAGCTTTTTATTAATATCTTGCTCGGAAGATCTAAGTCAAAAAGCCAAAGATTTTAGTCAAAATAAAATAATTATCGACTCTCATATAGATACCCCTTTTCAAATATGGCGCCAAAAAAATAATACTGGTGCTAGTGATGATATTACTAAAAGCACTTCCTTCCATTTTGACTATCCGAGAGCTGTTGAGGGTGGATTAAATCTTCCTTTTTTTGCAATTTTTATTCCTGCTAGAACGGAGCCAGAAGGAACATCTTTTGATTTAGCTGTTGAACTAATAAATATGATGAATGAAATCATTTCCAATAACCCCGACAAATTTACTTTCATAAAAAACCCTTCTGATATATCAATACTTGAACAAGATAAGAACTTAGTGGGGATTGCTTATGGAATTGAAAATGGAGCTCCGATAGAAGGGAAACTTGAAAATATTAAGTTTTTTGCAGATCTTGGAGTTAACTACATTACTTTAGCTCACGCAAAAAGTAATCATATATCTGACAGTTCTTATGATGAGAATAAAAGATGGAAAGATGGACTCAGCCCTTTCGGTTTTGAGGTGGTTAAAGAAATGAACAAACAAGGAGTTATGATTGATATTTCTCATGTATCAGACACAGCATTTATGAAAGTCTTAGAGATAAGTGAAGCACCAGTAATTGCCACACACAGCTCCTTAAGACATTTCACTCCCGGTTGGGAAAGAAATGTTTCAGACGAGATGTTAAAAGCATTGGCAAAAAATAATGGAGTAATACAAATTTGTTTTGGCTCAGATTTTGTTGCCGACAGAAAGTCAAATCCAAACATGAAAGTTACAGTAAAAAATGTTGTGGACAATATAGATCGTGTCAAAAACCTTGTCGGTATAGATCACGTCGGTTTAGGCTCTGACTTCGACGGTGAAGTTCCTCTGCCAGAAGATATTAATGACGTATCAAAGTTTCCTAATTTAATTGAAGAACTTTTAATTAGAGGTTACTCAGAAGAGGAAATTGACAAAATTCTTAATGGAAATATCCTAAGAGTCTGGAAAGCGGTGAAAGAATTTGCTAAAAATACTTGAAATCTAATGCAAAACGACTGGACCAAAATAAGAGCTAAAGTTAAATCTTTCATTGAAGAAGAGATATATCCCGTAGAAAAGAAGTTAGCAGAAAATTCCAAAGAATCTCAAAAAATCTTAAAAGGAATTACCCAAATGGCAAAAGATGAAAATATTTGGGCCCTAGGTCATCCGAAAGATATTGGCGGTGGAGGAATGCCCTTCATGGAATATGTTTATGTAAACGAAGTGATTGGAAGATCTGCATATGCAAATGTTGGACTAGGAACAGTATCTCTTCAAGATTCAATAATGCTAAGGGAATTCGCTTCTAATCACTGGAGAGAGAAATATCTTGACCCTTTAGTTAAAGGAGAAATATTTCCAAGTTTTGGAATGACAGAGCCTGAAGTGGCGAGTTCTGATCCCACTCAGCTTCAAACAACAGCTGTTTTGGAAAACGGAACATGGAGAATCAATGGAAGAAAATGGTTCACTACAGGCGCATCTAGAGCTGCTTACACCACAGTTATGTGTAAAACAGAACTTGATGCTCCAGGTCATGGTGCTTTTAGTATGATAATTGTTCCAACAGATAATCCTGGTTATAAAATAATTAGAGAAACTCCTGTCCTTGGAATCAATGGAGGACATTACGAAGTTGAATATGACAACGTACAGGTGCCTGAAGAAAATTTATTAGGACCAAGAGGACAAGGTTTCTTGATAGCTCAAAAAAGATTGGGACCTGGAAGAATTTTTCACTGCATGAGATGGTTGGGTCAAGCTCAAAGAGCTTTTGATCTTCTATGCTCAAGAATGCATGAAAGAGAAACTTTTGGAAGCGCCCTCACTCAAAAGCAACTTTTACAAAAATTCGTTTTTGATAGTGCTTGTGAAATTCAATCTTCGAGACAATTAACTTTAGATGCAGCTAAAAGAATTGATCAGGGAGATGATGCAAGAATTGAAATAGGTTTAATTAAAGTAATTGGTGCTCAAATGCTCCACAACGTAATTGATCGTGCAATACAAGTCCATGGGGCAAAAGGACTTACGGACGACACCCCGCTAAGCTTAATGTATAGACATGCAAGAGAAGCTAGAATTTATGATGGCCCCGATGAAGTGCACATTCAATCTGTGGCAAAAAGAATTCTCAAAAATTACGAAAATAATGGTTCTGGCTGGGATTTTGGAGAACGCGACGCTTCCTTGCAAAACCAATTAAATGGATAATTTTAAAAAATTTATTGAAGACCTACTCGATTCTAAAATAAAAGATCTTAACCGTCTTTCAGGCGGAGCATCAGCGGAAACTTACAAAATTTGTTTATCGGATCATAAAAATTATATTTTAAGAAAAACTCCAGATTCCGCTGAATCTAAATTAGCTATCTCAAAAAAATTAGAAGCAAAAATACAAAAAATAGTTCAAAAAAATAATGTCCCTGTTCCTAGAATTCTCAAAGAATTTGATGAGTCGAGTGGATTCGGTAGTGGATATATTATGGAGTTTATAGATGGAGAAACAATTGCTCGAAAAATTTTAAGAGATGAAAAATATAAAAAAATTAGATCTTCATTAACTTTTCAAATAGGAGAAATTTTATCCAAAATACATCAAAGCGATATAGGACAATTGGCGGAACTCAAAAAAATGTCTTTTGATGTAGCTTTAAATGATCTTCATGAAGTCTATAAAACTTTTGAAGAGCCACAGCCAATATTTGAATACGCTTTTAATTATTTAGCTAAAAATAGTCCTAAAGATTCACATAATGTTTTAGTGCATGGGGACTACAGACTAGGTAATTTCATTATTTCTGAAGACTCATTTGAGTCAGTAATAGACTGGGAGCTAGCTCATATAGGCAACCCTTTAGAAGATTTAAGTTGGTTATGTGTAAAGTCTTGGAGGTTTGGTAATAATTCTAAAAGAGCCGCTGGTTTAGGGAGTATTGAAGAATTAATAGAGGGATACGAAATAAATTCAAACATGAAAATCGATCTTGAAGAATTAAATCTATGGCAGATCTATGGTTCATTGAGGTGGGGTATCATATGCATGATTCAAACTTTTGCTCACCTAAATGGCAATTTAAAATCTTTAGAAAAAGCAGCAATAGGCAGAAGAGTATCTGAAACAGAATTTGATCTAATGAACATGATAAAAAATAAAAAATTTTGAAAAATCTCTTCGACAGACCTACAAAAAAAGAATTAGTTGATGCATTACATTATTTTTTTCTAGAAGAAATTGATTTAAACGATTTTAAAGAAACAAGTAATTTTAAACTTAGAATTGCTTTAAATGTGTTCAAAATACTAAGAAGGGAAATTAACAACGAAGAGGAGTTAATTCGTAAATTTGAAGATCTAGGTTTTAAATTATTTAAGAAAAAAATATATTCAAAAAAAGAGTTATCAATGATTATTAAAGATGAATCTTATGATGGTTCTCTTATGGAAACTTTTTTATTTGAACTTGCTAGAGAAAAATTAAAAATTGATAATCCTAGTTATCTCAAAGATTAGTTAGCGTAGATCATAAATAGCTTGCTCAGATATCTTATGATAATTAGAAACTCCTTTTTTAAACTCTAAAATAGATTGATAAATTTCTTTAGCAAAATCGTCATTAGCAACAAATTCCTGTAAAACTTCTTTTGAAATTTTTTCCAACTCTTCAAGAACTTCATCAGGGAACCTTTTAAGAATCACGTTATGGTCTTCAATTAAAGAAATCAGGGCTTTATTATTTCTTGCTGTGTATTCATCGAGCATATTTTGATTAACCGCTCTTGCAGCTGTTCTAACAATGGCCTTAATGTCATCGGGCAGTTCATCAAAAGCCTCTTTATTAAAAATAAATTCCGTCATAGCCCCTGGTTCTTGCCAGCCTGGATAATAATAGTATTTGGCTACTTGATGAAACCCAAAAGTTAGGTCATTGTAGGGACCTATCCATTCAGCAGCATCTATTACTCCGGTTTGAAGATTTGTAAAAATTTCACTTCCTGGCATTAAGACTGCTTCTCCACCCGCTCTGGAAAAAACCTCTCCGGCTAATCCAGGCATTCTTATTCGAATTCCTTTTAAATCTTCGAGTGAATTTATCTCTTTATTAAACCACCCCCCCATTTGAACTCCTGTGTTTCCACCTGCCATAGGAATTAAATTAAAAGGTTCATATGCCTTTTCCCAAAGCTCTATTCCTCCGCCAAAATAAAGCCAGGCATTTCTTTCTTGAGCATTTAATCCAAAAGGCAAAGTAGTAAAAAATTGTGCAGCAGGAAGCTTTCCTATCCAATAATACGCAGCACCATGACCCATTTCTACTGTTCCTCTGGATACAGTATCAAAAACCTCTAAAGCTGGGATAAGCTCACCATTTCCATAAACTTTTATTTTTAGCCTACCATCAGTCATTTCTTCTACAAGTTGAGCAAAGTTTTCGGGGCCCAGACCTACGCCAGGATAATTTTTAGGCCAAGTAGTTACAAGCCTCCATGAATAATTTTTTCTTTCTAAGCTCTCTTCAGTTTGAGCTACTTCATCTGAACAAGAAACTATAAAAAAACTGATAATTATTAAAATTAAACTTTTTCTAAATTTGCAAAACTTAAGACCAACCATTTAGTCCCTCCACTATCAAAATTTACTTCTACTCTAGCATTTGATCCATCTCCCTCACAATTAAGTATTACACCCTCACCAAATGATTTATGCGTAACTCTGTCGCCTAGAGAAAATCCCCCAACATTATGCTCTGTTCCTCCCACAATTCTTGGTTCAAATCCTTTTTCTTCTACCTCTGTTTCAGAAGCCACCCTAATCTGATAAACCAATTCCTCTGGAATTTCCTTAATGAATCTAGACACGGGACTGAAATTTTCTATTCCATAAACGTTTCTTGTTTCAGCATGGGTGAGATAAAGTCTCTCCATAGCTCTAGTCATGCCCACATAACAAAGTCTTCTTTCTTCTGCTAATTGTTTCGGATCCTCGGCTGATCTTCTATGAGGAAACAAACCTTCTTCACAACCTGCGATAAATACCAATGGAAATTCTAAACCTTTTGATGAGTGCAGAGTCATCATCTGGATAGCATCTTCATTTTCAGTTGCTTGGTTTTCACCAGCATCTAAAGAAGCTTGATCAAGAAAAAGCTCTAATAGCGATCTATCGTCGTCATTATCCTCTCCTAAAGAAAAATATTCTGATGTTGCAGAAATCAATTCATCAAGATTATCAACTCTTGATCGTCCTTTTTCTCCTGGCTCCTTGCCATGAAAGTCTTTTAGACCACTTAGAGATATTGCCTTTTCAAAAAATTTATCTAAATCTTTATTAAAATCTAATTCTTGAAGTTGACTGATAATTTCAAAAAAAGCTTTTATATTTTTAGCGACTTTAGTATCTTTATCCTGAGCAAGTTGTTCTGCAGACTCCCACAAAGATAAATTTTCTTTTTTAGATTTTTCTCTAATTTGATCCATTGTTTTAGTGCCAATGCCTCTAGTAGGTACATTAATAACTCTCTCGAACTGTGAATCATTATTTTGATTAATTGCTAACTTAGCATATGCAAGTGCATTTTTAATTTCCATTCGCTCATAAAATCTTACTCCACCATATATTCTATAAGGTAATTCTGAATTTAAAATTGCATCTTCTAATATTCTGGATTGAGCATTAGATCTATAAATGATTGCAGAATCCGAAAGACTTCCTCCTTCCTCCATCCATCTTTTAATTATTCCAACTATAAAATTTGCCTCATCCCTTTCATTGAAAGCTCTATAAACTTTTACTTGTTCTCCCTCTTCTTTTTGAGACCAAAGCTCTTTACCTAATCTATCTGGATTATTTCTAATAACGGAGTTTGCACATGCCAATATATTTTTTGAAGATCTATAGTTTTGCTCCAGTTTAATAGTTTTGACCTGTGAAAAGTCTTTAGCAAATCTTTTTAAATTAGTACTTTTTGCTCCTCTCCAACTATAAATAGATTGGTCGTCGTCTCCAACCACTGTCATAGACCCATTTTTACCAGCTAATTTTTTTAATAAAAGATATTGAATTTCATTAGTATCTTGAAACTCATCTACTAGAATGTGCCGAAACCTGTCTTGGTAATGTTTTAACAGATCATTATTTTTAGTTAAGAGCTCATAAGCTCTAATTAATATCTCAGCAAAATCTACTAAGCCCTCTCGATCACAAGTTTTTTGATATTCCTCCATGATATCCACCATTTTTTCCTCTACAAAGGTTGCATTCATATTCAAAATTGCTTTCCTTTTGCCCTCATCTTTCTGTTTATTAATAAACCATTGAGTGTCTCTAGGCTGCCATGTTTCTAAATCTAAATTCATGGCCTGGATTACTCTTTTCAACACTCTTAATTGATCTTCGCTATCAATTACAGAAAAATCTTTCAACAAATTTGCTTCCTTCCAATGAATCTTCAGCATTTTATGGAAAATTCCATGAAAAGTTCCACACCACATTTGATTTAAATTTTCTTCGAGAATATTTTCAATCCTGCCTCTCATTTCTCTAGCAGCTTTATTTGTGAAAGTGACAGTTAAAAGTGACATCGGATTTACCCCTTTAACAGAGGATAACCATGCGACTTTATGAGTAATTACTTTAGTTTTTCCTGAGCCAGCGCCAGCTAATATTAAAGAGTGGAGGGAGTCATCGGTTACTGCTTCTCTTTGTATTGGATTTAATTCGTCTAAAATATATGAAACGTCCATAATTAATTGTTTAATAAGAAATAATATATGAATTCAGACACAGATTTTTATAATTCCTTAGAACTTTCCTTAAAGTATGCCGAAAGTTTGCTCGAGGATGCAGTCAGTAATTCTAAGTCAATTTTTCATTCTCCTACATTAAGTATTTCAGATACGCCGCGCACAGTTGTTTTAAGGGAATACGACAGAAATGTAAGATATATGAGATTTCATACTGACTTGAGATCAAAAAAAATTCACTCTTTAAATGAAAATAACTTAGCTTTCATTCATGCATATGATCCAGAAAAAAAAGTTCAACTCAGATTGAGAGGAAATGTAAATCTTCATCATAATGATGAGACTAGTTTATTGGCTTGGAATAACTCGAGAGAGATGTCTAAACTTTGTTATTCAGTGAAAGGTGCGCCAGGTGAAATTATTACTCATCCTGAAAAATATGACCTTGATAAAGAAAAAATTAATATAGAAGATGGCTACCAAAACTTTGGTGTATTAATATTTAAATATTATGAGCTAGAGTTTCTTTATTTAAAGAATATTGGCCATAGAAGAAGTAAATTTACATGGAAAGATGATAAAGCTGAGTTGAATTGGTTAATTCCTTAGTTTTCTGAGCTGAATAAATTTATCAGCACAACTCCAACTATTACGAAACCCATTCCAACCGTTGTGAACAAATTTGGAATTTGCAAATACTTAATGGCTGCAAGGCCAGTTATCAAAAAAATGCCTACTCCTGACCATGTTGCATAAGCTACGCCAACAGGAATTTCATCTAGAGTAAAAGAGAGCCAGTAAAAACTAGCAGCATAAGAAATCGCGGTAATTAATGAAGGAATAACTTTTGTAAAACCTTCAGTTTCTCTTAAATATAAGGTTCCAATTACCTCAGCAATAATTGCTAATATTAAAAAAATATAAGCATTAGTTAGGGCAGACATGGTATAAAATAAACTTAATTAATTTTAACTTATAAATATGTCAAAACATAACGCACTTCAAATGTTTGGTCGTTCAGGAAATCCTACCCTTAACGATGCAACTTTTTCAAACTTTAGCTCTTCTGATTCTATTGGAGGAGGTTTCATGACCTTACAGGGCACAGTCAATAAAACAGGGGTTTTATTGCTGCTAGTTACAATGTCTGCTGCCTTGACTTGGAATTTATATTTCGAATCAAGAGAAGCTTCTGCGGTAATGCCTTTAGGGATTGGCGGCGCTATTATAGGCTTCATTTTAGCTATTGTGACCATGTTCAAACCATCTTGGTCAGGAATAACTAGTCCTGCATATGCTCTTGCTCAAGGGCTTTTTTTAGGAGCTATTTCAGCAATTTTTGAATCTCAATATGAAGGAATCGTAATACAAGCAGTTGGATTAACATTGGGAACCCTATCCTCTCTTTTACTACTTTACAAAACAGGCATAATCAAACCAACGGAGAACTTTAGACTTATGATAGTCTCGGCTACTATGGGAATAGCCTTACTCTATACTGTGAGTATTATAATGAATATGTTTGGCTCAGACATTGGATTTATACACTCAAACGGTTTATTCGGAATAGGATTTAGTTTGTTTGTAGTAGCAATTGCTGCTTTGAATTTAGTTCTAGATTTTGACTTCATTGAACAAGGCTCAGAACAAAATGCACCAAAATATATGGAGTGGTTCGGTGCTTTTTCCTTGATGGTGACCTTAATTTGGCTTTATCTTGAAATGCTAAGATTACTTGCAAAGCTCAGAAGCCGTTAGTGGATTCAAATCTTATCTTTTTTTCATTAATTGCTATTGCTTCGTTAGCAATATTTTTTTTCATAGGACCTATGAGAGCTTCTGAAAAGCAAAGAAATAGAGCAAATAGAATTGATTGGACTTCTAATAAATACTGGTTTGCAAAATACTTATGGGTGATAATTTTAATTGCACTTCTGACGGCTTCATTATTTAGAATATTTTTATAAATTGGTCATCAAAACAGACATTTTAATAATTGGTAGTGGTGCAGCCGGACTAACAGCAGCAATAGAATTATCTGATAGTTTTAAAATAACTGTTATCTCAAAAAATCAAATTATTGATAGTTCAACATGGTACGCCCAAGGCGGTATAGCTGCTGTTCTTGCTGAAGAAGACTCAACTCATAGTCACATTGAAGATACTTTGAAAGTTGGAGATGGATTATGTGATGAAAAAGCAGTCGAATTTTGTATAGAAAATGGAAAAGAAGCAATCCAATGGTTGCAAAACAACGGTGTTGTATTCACAAAAAAAAATAATGCTTCAGATCTTCATTTAACTCAAGAAGGAGGGCATTCTTTTAGAAGAGTCGTGCATGCTGCTGATGCAACTGGAAGAGAAGTATCTGATTCTTTGGCTGGTAAAGTTCTTAAAAATAAAAATATTAAAATACTTGAAAATCACTTAGCGGTTGATCTTATTGTTAAAAATAATAAATGTCTCGGGGCATACGTTTTCAATAAAAATAAAGAAAATGTATTAAGTATTTCAGCAGGAGCAATAATTCTTGCAACTGGAGGAGCTAGTAAAGCTTATCTTTATACAAGTAATCCTGATGGAGCAAGCGGAGATGGCTATGCGCTTGCTTGGAGAGCAGGATGTAGATTAGAAAATATGGAATTCAACCAATTTCATCCAACATGTCTTTTTCATCCAGATGCAAAATCTTTTTTAATTTCTGAAGCTTTAAGAGGAGAAGGTGCAATTTTAAAAACTACTTCAGGAATTCCTTTCATGAGGAAATATAATTCTAAGGCCGACCTAGCCCCAAGAGACATTGTTGCGAGATCAATTGATAATGAAATGAAAGTAAGTGGAAAAGATAATGTGTTGTTAGATATTTCCCACAAACCTTCTAAAGAAATAAAGAATTCTTTCCCAAGTATTTATAAAAAGTGTTTGGAATATGGATTTGATATAACAAAATCTCCAATTCCTGTAGTTCCTGCAGCCCATTACACTTGTGGAGGAATTTTGACAGATCTCAAAGGGCAAACAGATATTAAATCCTTGTATGCTATAGGTGAAACTTCTTCAACCGGTCTTCACGGAGCCAATAGAATGGCAAGCAACTCTCTTCTTGAATGCGTTGTCTTTGCAAAAGCAGCTGCGCAAGATATCAAAGAGAATTTTTCTAATAATGGAAAATCAATTCCCGAGTGGGACAATTCAAAAGTAATAAAAGCTGGAGAAAATATTTTAATAAATCACAATTGGGATGCTTCCAGACGGTTAATGTGGAATTACGTTGGCATAGTAAGAAGTAATGACAGACTTAAAAAAGCTAAAGACAAGATGAAGCTAATTAAAAACGAAGTTCAGGAATTTTATAAAAATTTTGAAGTGACTTCAGATTTTCTAGAACTAAGAAATCTCGTTCAGGTATCTGAATTAATAATTGATAGCGCTATTAAAAGGAAAGAAAGTAGAGGACTTCATTACAATATTGATTATCCAAAGAAACTAAAAAAAGCCTCTTCAACTATCATTTCACCAAAATGACTAAATCTTTGCCTTATTCAATAAATCTAAAGTCTGGTTAAATTCTCTTACAGTTAAGCTGATAATTTCTTCAACACTTTTGACTTCATCGATTAAACCCATAGATTGCCCAGTTAAAGCTGGGGCAGCGTTAAGATCGCCGCCAAAATATAAATCTTTAACTCCTTTAAAAACACTCATATCCATTGATCCTTTTTCAAAAATGTCTTTGGAATAGTCTGTTTTAATAGCTCTTAAACATGGCGAACCAGATTTATTTAAAACATAAGTATCTGACTCAGAACCAGATAAAATTGCATCCTTCCAATTCTGATGTACTGGACTTTCTTTGCTCGAAACAAATCGCGTTCCCATTTGAATTCCCTCAGCTCCACAAGCAAAAGCTGCAGCCATTCCGATTCCATCCGCAATGCCTCCGGCTGCAATAATTGGTAAATCAATTTTTTTCCTTATAGCTTGTATTAAAACGTGTAGACCTATTTCCTCAGGATTTTTGAATCCTCCACCCTCAGTCCCTTCAACAACCAATCCGTCGACTCCAGCTTCTTGAGCTTTTAGCGCTCCAATCATGCTTGGAACGGCATGGTATACAATCAACCCAGCTGACTTGAGACGATCAATATACTTTGCGGGGCTTCCAGCAGATGTGGTTACAAATTTGACTCCACATTCTGCTACAAAATCAACAATTGAATCATCTTGTAAAAAAAGAATTGGAAGATTTACTCCAAAAGGTTTCTCGGTTAATGAAGCCATTTTTTTAATTTCTTCTTTACAAGCTTCTACTTCTCCAGAAGAAGTTTCTATAACTCCAAGACCTCCTGCATTAGATACTGCAGAAGCCAATTGGCTCCTTGCTATCCAACCCATTGGAGCTTGAATAATTGGAAATTTTGTACCTAAGTGTTCTGTTACTCTATTCATAATTCTTCATTTAAATAATTATATAAAAAATAGTCTAAATTAATTAAACCAGAATCTTTCAATTTTTTTTGACCCTTAACGAAAGAATAAAAATAATTATCAAAAAAAGTATTATAAATGGAATTCCTTCTACACCTGGGGTAATTCCATTTTTATATTCATCTGAGATGGAAGGAAAAAAGTTAATTAAAGGATATATTCCCCTCATGCTCCACTCAAATAAATTGACTAACAACATTAAGGGGATAAAACCTTTATATTTGAAAAGAACTAATATCGTTAAGCTAGTTCTGATTACTTGCTCTAAACCCCATAAGGAAAAAAATATATAGACCAAAGGCATAGGATCAGGCGTACCGTCTAATCGGTTTACACTAGCAATGTCATGCAAACCAAATTCCCAAAATAAGAAATGTACTAAACTTCTCCATATAAGAAGACCAGTAAATAAAACTAAACCGTAAAAAGCTAAATTACTACCGTAATAATTTGTTGGGTCTTTTGGAAATATTATTTGTATTAAGTTCACTTATTTAAATTAACTATCAACCCAAGTTTAGGCTCTACATCGCCAGTTAACATATCGTTGTATATCTCTGACAATCCCTCAAAATCTCTTATTTCATTTATATTCATCCAACTTTTACTTTGCTCTGACCTTTTCTTTAAAAACTCGTTGGCAATTTTGTTAAATTTTTCTGCACCCCATTCACCTGATCTCTTTTGAGCATGTCCGGGTGCGAAAAAAAATTCAAAACGTGAATCTTGAACATTTGTTATCACATCATCGGTAGAGGTAATTTTTTGCCAATGTGTTGCTCCTACAGTTAAGAATTTTTTTAGATTATCTTGCAGGAAGGTTGAAAGCTTTTCCATTATTGCTGGATTTCCTGCCATATCCACAATAACTGAATTTTTACTAAAGTCTAAATTATCTATTTCTTCGTAAGCTAAAATTTCATCATAACAATTTAAACTCTCTACGAATTCTTTATTTTTTTTTGAAGTAAATCCAAAAACTTTAGGCGCGGTATCTGCTTCCGATAGTCCCTGCGCCAAACCAATAGCAGTTTTACTCGATGCGCTTAAAATAACAATTTGTTCACAATCATAATAGTTTTCATACAATAAAGCATCGCATAAACAAAAAGCTGTTAAATGCAGCGGGAATAACAAGGCTCTTATGGAATCATTTGAGGCATCATAATCGGCTTCACCTTCAAGCCTTAAATAATTATTGTAAATCACTGGAAGATCTTTACGGTGCGGAGTTGAATCAAAAAAATTTTGGCTCGAAATTTTCGCAGGTTGAATTTTTAAAAAATCTGAAGGAGGAAAATAGCCAAAAAGTCTTTCTGATTCTTTAATTTCATCGTGATTGGATTTTACAACTTTTGCGAACCCCCACATTGGAATACACCCCCATTCTCCGTTTTGATTATCTTTCGCAGGAAAAAACTGCCAATAGCCTAACGAGTCTCCTGCAACACCGTAGCTTATATTATTGGCAGTGAAAGAAAAGCTTTCTATTTGTACAAGAATCTCATCTTTTTCTAAACCTGATTGATTTATATCAACTTCAGCAATTCTTGTTTTCGTGATATCACTCTTTAATACTTGAAACTCTCTCATTTTTATATCCTAATTAAATTTATACAGTTTGTCTTATCTAAAAAGTTTGAAACCTTTGTTTTTTCTTCGTCATTTAATTTTTGATACTCATCATTTATCCAACGTAAGCATTTAACTTGATAAGGAAAAGTTTGTTGAGACCAATTCGAATCGTCAATCATTGCCTTCCAAGTTTTTTCTTGGTCTATTGAGGCTTTTTCGTTTGCTAAAAGAGCCGGTACATAAACTCTGCCTATTTCTTTAAAGATATTAATTAAAGATTCAGATAACTCTTCATCAATCCAGTCCTCGTCAGAGACTTCAAGCCCCGATAAGTCTTCCATAATATTTGTCCAAGCTACGGTTCTCGGTGAGACTTTATGCGCAATCTTTCTAGAAGTTGGATCAAATCCGACTAACTGACTCAATTGACCAAACAAAGCAAAATCGCAAGAAGCAGGTCTATTACCCAATAAAAAAGGGAATTGTGAAAAATGCTCTTCTAATAATTTCAAAAATCTCTCATAACTTCTTTCTATTGCTGCCGCAGTAACATGACTTGATCCAACGACTCCCAACCTACCAATTTGTCTTTGGGCAATATGCTCTTTAAAAGAAGATAGTGATTTGCTATCTAAATTAACAACCTGATTCAGAGGTAAAAGCGTTCCTGCATTATCAATGTCTTCATCGAAGTGCCATCGATAATGAAACATATATTTTGTCACCCATTCGTCTGCAAAATCTTCCAAAACATAATTTAAAAAACTTAAGACGGGATTAATTGGAATACAATTTCTTGAAGGATACTCCTTTTCAAATCTGCGAATCAACGGAGTAGAATCAGTGAAAGCTGATAATTCATTCGATTCGTTTTCTAAAATGAATGTGGGAAGTAGACTTGGCTTTGGTGGATCGATATTTAAATTTGCTAAATCTCCGCTAGTCAATAATTGCACGGGGTCTCCCCAAATTACTTTGTAAGGTATTTGTTTGAATCTCAGTAATGCGATCATTTTTCTTGTGTAGGGAGATGGAGGACTTCCAATCAATACTATTGGGTCTTTGTTATTCATTTAATTTTTGTTTCTATATTCAATTGCCCTGCTAATCCTGCAACTCTATGTTGGGCGCTTTTTATGTAATCGGGATCTGAAATCATATCCAACATAGCTTTTCTGTTTGGATAAGTTGCAATCGCTACCATGTCCCATAACTCTTCTACCTCTCCCAACATTAACCTCTCAACTTCTGCTCCAAAAATTGACTTTCCACCCACTTTAGCCAAATGGCCTTGAACTTCTTCGGCGTAAATTGCGTATGCTTCTTTTCCTGTGAGATCAGTTGTTCTTTTATCTGGGTACTCTGCTTTTTCCTTAAATTTCAATAGATTAACCATATAAATTGGCTCATCATTTCCGGGCTCCAAAAATTCTGCCATTTGCTCCTCGCTTGGCATTACTTTATTTTCTACTTTCAATTTTTATCTCCTATTCTTTGACAAAATTAATTAAGAGTTTTGATAACTCTTTGGGCTTTGTCCATTGATAAAAGTGGCCTCCTCCAATGTGTGGAGCGCTTTTAGCAACAGGACACATTTCTAAAACGTCTGGTTCAATGCCATTTGTCACTGGGTCATCTCCAGCAAAAATACTCAAAAAAGGCTTTTCCCAATGCTTGAAAACTTCTCTTGCTTCTCTTTGAGCTTCCAAAGAGTGGTCAGGAATTATTGGAACTTGCATAGGCATAGCTCTTATTCCCATTTTATAAGCTGGAGTAGGAAAAGGAGCATCATATGCTTTAGCGATATCTGATTTCATCGGAAAGTATTTACCAATGCCTAGCGTCACGAATAAATAATAAAGACCATTTACAAGATTTGCTCTCCCTCCCATCATTGTATTCATCAAAAAACCAGTAGGAAGATCTTTGGTATCCCAACAGTATTTTTGCCAATACATGAATTTTAAACCTGGATGAGCAGCAACACCCTTGTCCATATTCCCTATTTCTCTTGCCATTTTCATTGGGGTTAGCTTGATATTGCTTGTCCTGAAAGCTTTAATTTCGTCGATTATATTTTGAGGAACATCAGGGTTGTAAGGTAATCCCGTATTTCCCATAGAAACCTTATCAAACCGATCTGGCTCTTTTGCGATCATTCTTAAGCCTATTAAGCCTCCCCAATCTTGGCCAAAAAAAGTTAAATTTTTTAAATTATTTGCTTTTAGCCATTCAGTCATCCAATCAACTTGTCTTTGAAAGCTATAATCCTCTCTGGCAGCTGGTTTATCAGACTTTCCATAACCAGGTAAATCAGGACAAATTACCCTTATTCCAGCTTCAGTAAAATAAGGGATCATTTTTACGTAAAGATAACTCCAAACAGGCTGGCCATGCATACAAAGAATAATTGGTCCTTCTTTAGGGCCAACATCAATGTGATGAATTCTTAAATCTGTATCGTCATGAGTTTTAATGGTTGTGTAGTGTGGCTCGAAACTGTAGTCCTTTAAATTTTCAAAGCATTTTTCTGGTGTTCTTAAAATCTCCATAATCTTCCCCTTAGCTATTTTGACAGTATAACTGCCGATTGATAAGGTACTCAAAAAAAATGGGCAAATTTTTAAAATATTCCGTTGCAATAATTTTAATTGTTTTTATTCTAATCTTCATAGCGTTAAGAATCCCTGCTGTTCAAGACGGATTATTAAATATTGGGCTTGCAAATTTAATCAATGCTGAAAGCCCTCTTACTCAGGAAGATGCTTTAAGTGCAATTGTCTGTGGATCAAGATCACCCTTACCTAATCCTGACAGAGCTGAAACTTGTATTCTCGTGAAGGCTGGAGACAAAGTTTTCATTGTCGATACTGGAGATGGAAGTGCGAGTAATTTAAGAACTTTTGGTATTCCCTTTGAATTCGAAGCTATTCTAATAACTCATTTACACTCAGATCATATTTCTGATTTACAAGATTTTCACTTAGGAAGTTGGGTCACTGGAAGAAAAAGTAAACTCAAAGTTTATGGACCCGAAGGAATAAAAACCGTAACAAATGGTTTTGAACAAGCATATTCTTTGGATGCAAAGTACAGGTATGAGCATCACGGAGATGAGGTTCTTGTAGAAAAAGCTTTCGGTTATGAAGCAATAACCTTGCTTGAAAATCCAGAGCCGTTTTACAACGAGAATGAACTTAAAATTACTGCTTTTCTGGTAGAACACGAACCTGTCGAACCCGCATTGGGCTTTAGATTTGATTATAAAGGCAGATCACTTGTGATAAGCGGCGATACAATTTACAGCGACAACCTCGTCAAATTCGCAAAAGATACCGATGTTTTATTCCTAGAATCTTTATCGATGGATATCATTGGGCGTCTTCAGAAAGCTCAAAAAGAAATTGGAAATGATAGAAATGCAAAAATAATGTTTGATATTCAAGATTATCACATCTCTCCAACTGATGGCGCTAGATTAGCCAAAGAAGCAAATGCCGGGCATCTGGTTTTTTATCATTTAGCTCCTGCCCCTGTTATCGATTTAATGGCAACCGTTTTTACTAGAGGTGTCGATGAAATTTTTAGCGAATGGACTTTATCAGACGATGGCACCCAAATAGTACTGCCAATCAACTCAAAAGAAATATTAATTTCAAGAATTAATTAACTATTCTGCCACTTCCTCTGCGTCCATTTCTTCCCAGACTTCTTCAAGCACTCTGCCAGAAGTTACAGCGTTTGGCCATCCAGCATAATGGGCTAAATGAAAAATAATTTCTTGAATCTTTTCTTTACTAATACCTAAATTTCTAGCGCCTCTAAAATGCAAACGTAGCTCATTTTCTCTATTTAAAGCAATTAAGCCGGCTAAAGTTATTATGCTTCTCTCTTGTATTTCGAGCCCTGATCTGGTCCAAACTGATCCAAACAAAGTTTCAATTGTATGCGATCTAAAGTCCTCGGAAAAACTACCCTCTGCTTTATGTAAGAAATTTAACTTCTCTAATATTTTCATTCCTTCTTTTAATCTTTTCTCGTCGCTTTCAAAAGTCATATTTTTCTCCTATCTAACTTAATAAGTGTCGCCCAATGTCTACAAGCATTATTATTGTGACAATAAATCCAATCATATAAAACAAGCTTCTTAAGCTTGGGTTTTTTCGCGTTGCCACAGAGTAATAAACACCTGTAAAAATATATCTTGAAATTACATAAACTATTATCAGTCTTGCGAGTCTAGTAGGATCTAAACTTAATAAAATGCTCATTAAAGCTGCGCCTAAAAAAGGAACAATATTTTCCAGTGAATTTTTAAATGCTCTGTCGCTTCTAAATACAAAAGATTCAGGACCTAATTCAGGATTTATTACTCCTGGAATAAGTTTTTTTTGAGTTCTTGATGCCCCAATAGCAATGATTGCTTCAATAACTATTAAAACTAAAATTGCCCAAATTCCAATAAAACTAACATGATATTCTTCCATTAATTCAACCTCTTTTATTTAAAATCTTTCAGGATGCTTTCCTGTATATTTTTGAAAATGCATTTTTAAATTTTCTATATCTCTTCCATTATCTCCTGTTGGTTTAAATAATTCACCAAATACAAATCTTTTTTTTCCAAAATCTATCCCAGTTAATTGAATTTCAGCATTTATCTCTTCAGCTATTCTTAAAAAACCTGTTTTCCATTTTTTTACTTTTTTTCTAGTCCCTTCCGGAGTAATTCCTAATAGAATTGCTTCTCTCGTATGACCTAAATCAGATACATATTTTTTAGCTTGTTTAGGCATATCTCTATTGACTGGAATTCCTCCCAGCCAAGTAAAAAAATGTTTTATTCCAAAAATAAAAATAGAATCTTTAGCTAAAAAATTTACCTTGATATCTAACGCCAAAACTAATGGAAAAGCTCTTACAAAGTCTTCATAAGAAGTATGAGGCGCAGCAAGAATGATAACTCTTTTATTAGTAAGTAAAGATCCTTCTATTTTCCACCCATAAAATCCGAAAATTAGAGTGCCTAAAAATATAAAAAAATTTGATCTTCTTGCTCTAAAATGTTCTGGAATAGAATCTCTGAATTCTTTTATTCCAGATTTATTAAACACGAGAAAGAATAGCTTTAAATAAAATAAAATTTATAAGGGTTTAACTAAGTTAAACTCAATCAGGCTTTCGGCTGAAGCTATAACAGATTCTTCTCCAGATCTAGGCTGCCATCCTAAAATATTCTTTGCTTTTGAATTATCTAATTCCTTTGTTTTTCCAAGCTGGTTAGCTACAGTCTTCATTAAAGGGCTAAATAAACCAATCAATTTAATAAGAAGGTCTGGTGCTGTACGTTTAGGAAATCGTTTTTCATACTCAGGTATTTTTTCTCTAAGGGTTTTACTTATATAAGGAATTGCCATAGTTTCTGAGCTAGCAATAAATCTATTACCAGAAGCTTGAGATGACTCTAACGCGAGTAGATGTAGTTCTGCTACATCTCTTACATCAACAATTCCAAAACTAATATTGGGTGCTAAAGGAAAACCTCCGTCTAAAAATCTTTTTACAACTTCAACACTAGTGCCAGGGTCTGTTTCAAGAACTGGGCCAAGAACTAGCGAAGGATTTATTACAGAAAGTTCCATGGTACATTCGTCACTATTGATAAAATCCCATGCTGCTTTCTCGGCAAAAGTTTTTGATTTGTTATAAGCAGAACATCCTTCTGAATCTGTGTCTGTCCAGTCATCTTCATTAAAACTATCTTTTTCATGACCATAAATTATTGCTGCGACAGATGATGTCAAAACAACTTTTTTGACGCCTTCTTCAGCAGCAGCTTTCAGCACTCTCATAGTCCCTTCTTTTGCAGGAATAATTAGATCATTTTCATCTTTTGGTTCTTCTAATGCTACAGGTGAAGCAACGTGCATAACATAGTCGCAACCTTTTACTGCCTCAGCCCAACCCTCATCTTGAGTTAAATCAGCCCTAAACCAATCGACTTCAATTTTGTTTAATCTCTCGTAGGTTGATCCAGCCCTATCTAGAATTTTATTCAATTCTGAAGCTCTCTCAAGATTTCTTATAGTTGATTTTATTTTATATCCCGCTGCTGCCAACTTTAAGATGCAATGTGTGGCTATAAATCCTGAGCCGCCCGTAACTAAAACTGTTTTGTCTTGATTTGTCATATCATTCCTCAAATTTTTCTAAATAAAAAAGTAAATCTATCGCTTTCTCCAATTTGAACATATTTCTCCTGATCTTTATCTTTGAGCCTTAACACAGGAGGCAAAGTCCAAACTCCCTTTGGGTGATCTTTAGTGTCTTTAGGATTAGAGTTTATTTCTGATTTGGAAACTAGTTTGAATCCAAACTTTTCAATATTTTTAATTGCGTAATCTTCGGTTACATAACCTGTTTTTTTCATTTTCTCGATAGAAGTACCGTCTATAGCTCTATGCTCAACTACTCCTAAAACTCCACCTTTTTTTAAAACCTTGTGAGAGGCTATAAAGATATCATCCCAGCTTCGATCAATCCAATTATGAAGATTTCTAAAAGTTAAAACTGCATCAACTGATCCTGATTTTGAATATTTTGAAGATAGGTCAACAATTTTTACATTGTTAAAATTTGAATTAGAATCCATTTTTTTTTCAAAATTTGTTCTTATTTTTTTTAAATAATCATTTTTAGAATCTTTATCAAAATGTGCAGCTATGAGCTGTCCATCTTTTTTTAAATATGTCGCTAAAATTTCTGTGTACCAGCCTCCACCTGGAGATAACTCCACAACTTTCATAGAAGGCTCTATACCAAAAAAAGTCAAAGTTTCATATGGATGACGGAATTCGTCTCTTTCTTGGTTTTGAGGGGATCTAATATCATTGGATATTGCATTTAATAGAGGATCTGAGTGAATGTAAAAAGAGTTTAAAGTTAAAAATAATAAAACAAATAATTTCTTCATATCTACTCAGCTAGATTGTAATTTTCTCTCAGTCCTGTAAAAGAAAAAGAAAGAAAGCGTAGCCAACGCACAAATTATATGCCATAACGCGTGAGGTTGAATAATCGAATCTGGATAACACCATTCAGTATCTGGATTAACAATCAAATTTCCTTGCAACCAAATAGTGAATGCAAGTATGTAAAAAAAACAACCAGCGAAAAACCATGGATTGTACTTTCTCCTACTTTCAGGTTTATTAGTTCCAATTAATCCAGGCAACCAGAAAAATAAAGTCCACCAAAAGTCCTGGAGATTAGTGAAAACTTCATAGGGCGAAGTGCCAAACAACCATAAAACTGCAAAGCCAACAAAACCTGAGATTACTCTCATATAGGAAGAATAAAAATTGTATAAAAACTCTGAAATAACCCATAAACCGATAGATAATCCAAATAGACTAAAATCAATTCCTAAATCTGACCCGAAAAACCAACTTAAAACAGAGAATAAAATTAATATTACAAAGTAAGCGAATAAAAATTGATTTTCTGACCAGTCATTCAAAACTTTAAAATTCAATAACCAAGGAATTATTATGTAAGCTACCATGCTCACGTTATCTATCCATTGACCCCATTCGGTATGAGTTCCATGCATCATTAACGAACCTGGACCGAGAAAAATTGAAGCGGAAGCATAAAGAACCGAAATAGAAGTAAAACCTATAAAAAAATTCTGACCTGTAACTTCTTCTCTGGACAAGATATAAACCATAAATATTCCAGTTAAAATAAATCCAATATTACTTAATGCATTTGCAGGCTCCCTAAAATATCCATCGCTTATTCTTTCACACCATCTCGATATTTCTCCTATTTGGTATCCAGCTTCAACTGATAACATTACTCCTGAGTATGCAAATAGAAAATATGCTAAAAAGAAAATAACTATTGAAGAGATCGCAATAGTTACAGCATTATTTTTTAGTATTTTTATGACCAACTTATTCTCGAAAAAGCTCCGGTAGAGCAATAAAAGATATCCCTATTATTCCCAGGAGTCAAAAACATACCGTTAGCCAATTTAGAATTTACATCCGCTTTACTGAGCAGTTCACCATTTCTTAAGTCAAGAACAATTATTTGATCACTTCCATTTTCATAATTATTTATAACTAACTCATTACTTTCTGGAAAAACCACAGGTTGCATAGTTGGTCTATATTTTTTTAACCAAGAAACTTGGAGCATTTCTCTTGAAGTATCAACCCCAACAATACCTCCATTAATACTATCCCAAGCAACGCAAATATTTGCCTCTGGGATATTTACAGGCGGAGCTATAATTCCTCCTCCAAAATTTTCAAAAGGCTCCAAAGAATCAAATCTTCCCGATCTTGTGTCAATTTTAATTAATCTTTGTTTCCCCTTCCACGGCGCAGGTGATCTCCAACTCAAAGATTTGAATTCATTAAATCGACCATTGGGTTCAGTTCCATAAATATCTCTCACCGATTGAATATCTCCATTGTCCATTAACCATATACTTCCATCAGAAATACAACCATCCCAAGCCAGCCCATGAGGACCATTTGAATCGCGATATTTCGGCATCCAAGAATTATCCATTTCAAGAGAGTTTGAATTTACTTTAATCCTTAATATTCTCTCGATCCCTGGAACATAAATAAACTCACCTTGATCGTTGAGCTCTGAAGCAATTCTTCCCATAGACCCCTCGGGCAACTCAAAAGGTTCATGAATTAATTCTAATGTATCTGGATCTAATCTAGTAATGGAAGAATTTCCTTGGCCTTCAAGCCGACAGTCCTTTGTAATGATTGTTCCATCTGAAAGTATTAAAAGACCGTTATGAGCTCTATTTATAGGAAGTTTTTTTTCTCTCAATAGCTCACAATTTGAGCCTAAGGAATGCATATAACTGCCATTAACTTTTATTATGTTTCCATTTTCGTGCGCAGCAA